>JASMTJ010000421.1:0-2443 GCA_041694335.1 Bacteroidales bacterium | reverse complement strand
GCGTCGCTACCTTGTGATGGAAGAAGCTGCCGCCCCGGCCGAACTCAACGCCATGTTCACCAACGTGGAAAACAACGGCGCTCCCTGGCAATACCCCCAGGAAGACAGGATGAAGTGGGCAGAGGGATTGTAAAAGATGTGTTTAAGTGCGTATGTGTTTAAGTGTTTAGGTATTGTGTTCAGGTAAATGATAGAAAAATAAATTATTATGAGTAAGGTTACACGTTTTGAAGATCTGGAGTCCTGGCAATTATCAAGAGTTTTGGTAAAGGATATTTATTTGTTCATGAATGAGCTCGAAATGAAAAAGGAGTACGAACTTAAAAGCCAACTAAAACGTGCTGCTTTATCAATCATGAATAATATTGCTGAGGGTTTTGGCAGGTATCACCGCAAGGATTTCGTCAAGTTCCTTGATTATTCCAGCGGCTCAGCTTCTGAGGTTAAAAGTATGATGTATCTGATGGAAGACCTTGAACTGATAAAGGAAAATCAGGCTGATGAATTCCTAGAAAGACTAGATGTCATTAAAAGTAAAGTGCTGGGTTTGATACGGCATTTGACAAAGAATGCTTGAGCAATCGTTCAGATAAGGTAATCGCAGATTGAAAATGTGTTTAAGTGCTCAGGTGTTTAAGTGTTTAGGGCCAGTGCGAAAGAAAGACAATTTAATTATGGAAAAAAGATTATCTCACTGGCTTGTTTTTAATAATACTTAAACACCTAAGCACGTAAATACCTAAACACTATCAAGCGTAAAAAATGAAATCACAACAATATTTGAAAAACCAAGATTATGTCAGAAACAACGAAAATATCCGTCCCAATAATATCAGAGAAGCATGCAAATGGCGAAAAGCCGGAATACCTTTTTTGGGTGGGTTCGATGGGAGCTTTTGATGACCGGTATCAGAAAGTGATGCGCGCTTTTGTACGGATTTTGCACCACCTGGGTGTGGATTATGCGGTGCTGGGCACTGAGGAGGTGAGCTCGGGTGATGCGGCACGCCGTGCGGGCAACGAGATGCTCTTCCAGATGCAGGCAATGCAGAACATTGAGCTGTTTAACCAGTACGAAGTACAAAAAATCCTGACCTGCGACCCGCATGCATTCAATACGTTTAAGAACGAGTATGGCGAGTTTGGTGGTCACTATGAGGTGATTCATCACACCTTGTTCCTTGAAAAGATGATTAGCGAGGGCAAGCTGACCCTTTCGGGGGAAGCATTTAAGGATATGAAGGTCACCTACCACGATCCTTGCTACCTGGGGCGCGGCAACGGCGTTTATGATGCCCCGCGGCGCATCATCGAAAGGCTTCCCGTTGACCTGGTGGAGATGCCACGCAACAGGAGCTTCTCATTATGTTGTGGCGCCGGTGGCGCGCAGATGTTTAAGGAAGCCGAAAAAGGAACTCATGAAGTTTACGAAGAGCGCACCAACGAAGCACTGGAAACCGGGGCTAAAATCGTGGTAACTGCCTGTCCGTATTGCATGACCATGATAACCGACGGCATCAAGTACAAAGACAAGGAAGAGGAAGTCCGGAACCTTGACGTGGCTGAGCTGGTGGCGGAGGGGTTGAATCTCTAATAGCGTGTTTAAGTGTTCAGGTGCTTAAGTGTTTATGTGCACTTTAATTCGAGGATTATGAAAATCAAGCTATTGTATCTTTCGATACTGCTTGAACTTCTCAACAGATTGTTTACCAGAACTTAAACACCTAAACACATATAAACTTAAACACTTGTTCTAAATCATCCCCGAAAGGGTTTTGGCCCAGGATTCGCGGCCTTTGAGTTTGAAACGGAGGTCGTCGCCTTCGACGGTAACAAGGCGGAGTCCTTTAGAGAAAAGTCCGCTCTTAAAATACATCACGTCCCTTATTTCTTTAGTAGTCAGGATGCGGTCGAAAGCATTTAGTGCTTCATTCTGCGATTTAAAATACAACCTCTTTTGGTTGGTCAAAACCAGTTTCCCTTCTACTGTTTCTTTTTCTGTCATGTGATTGGTGTCGCTTGCTTTAATCACTTGTTCGTTCGGCTGCAGTTTCAGTTTCATCGTATTAATATTTTGTGTTCAGAGAATAAAAGCAGATATTGTGCCGTGGTGGGTAAGGTGCATTATATTAGTATGTTGTGAGATTGGGAGGATATACGAAAAAAGCTGAAGTGTGCGAAATACAGTGTGAACGTTCATTTGCGAACAGCTGTGCGGAGTTTCCAGAATATAATTTAACGGAATATCAAAGCGAATGATCTTGAAAAAAACTGCGCCTCCTCTCAGGAAAGCGCAGTATAAAAATATTATTTTTCCATGAACTTAGCTATTCCGTGCTTTCACCGCTTCAACCATTTTTGGAATGACATCATTTACGTCTCCTACAATTCCGAAGTCGGCCACATTGAAGATAGGAGCTTCATCGTCTTTGTTGACTGCCAC
>JASMTJ010000420.1:0-1249 GCA_041694335.1 Bacteroidales bacterium | reverse complement strand
AGATCGAGATGGATTCGCAAAGTGTAATAAAGATAACTGGCCCTACCTTCTTTTTGGCTCCTAATGGTTGTAATCGGTTCCGAGCACAGGCTTGTGCGTTCTTAGAAACTTTAATGCTTCTTTGAGTTCAAGCTTTCTTTTACGGACAGGTTCGAAGGCTCTTCTCGCTTTTTCTATCTGTCTTTCTAGCTGTTCTATCTCTTGATCATAGCAAGCTCGAGATTTTTCAGGGCCACGTCCATAGAATATAAACAAGAGGCCAGTATGCTTGCGACGCATATCAGCTAGCTGTTGTTGCCGCGCCATCAACCTACCAAGAGTGTTTTGTTTCTCGAGAAATTCTGGTTCGATAAGTGTCAGCTCTTCTTGAAGTTCTTTTTTTCTGGCCTTGATTGCTTGTTCAAGCTTCTTTCTATGAAGAGGCTCATCTTCCCGAGCTATCTTTGTATAGACGAACTCACCATCGAGGATATTTAACGCTCGGCCTTCTTGTCGTTCTGATGCAATCCAGTATTGTTCTCTTCTAGCCAACCAGTTCTGTAGGCCGAAAGCACCGAGTTCTTCTGGTGCTTTTTCAACTACCGAAAAGCTAAAATCTGAAGGCCGCCTCTTATTCCAGAGCATTTGTAATTCTCTATTAGCATGGATGCCAAGCTCAAGATCATTACGGTGTTGCTCAATTCGTTTATCAATATCTCGAGCCTGACCAATATAAGACTTGTTATCTAATTTACATTCGATTTTGTATATTCCGGGGTGGTTACCTATCCCATTTAATGGTTTAGGCATCACGTCTGGTAGGGTGATTGTAACGTATGCCTTAAAACTCTTCGTGTTTTCTCTGATCCTCACCGACTTAGCGCATTTTACGGATTTTATTTGAACTCCTGAGTCCATGCTAGGGCTAAGAATGGCAGCATCATTTCGGCTCAGGTGACCTATTGGGCGGTTCTGTAAAAGTACTTGGATCGCGTTTCCGTCATGCGTGTTATTAGGTTGCCTGCGCAAGCTGAGAGCAGCACCTTCTTGAATTTCTTTTCTCATATCAAGAGTTACAGAGTAATAGGCAAGGCCTACAACTCTCACTGGCATACTTTTTTGCATCGATAGATAACTCGTTCTCGATTTTTAAATGCCCTTCATGACGACAATTTGACGTAATTAGGCTAGCCCGGATTTCTCATAGGTACCCCAGCAAGCTTCGCAGACCAGTCCCGTTAACGCCAGAGTCGAGTAATTGAGTCTGATT
>JASMTJ010000419.1:0-2084 GCA_041694335.1 Bacteroidales bacterium | reverse complement strand
CACTCCGGGGCATTCGAAAAATCAAATTTCAATTATGAAAAACACCTTAGAACAATTTGATGTCATCATATCCGGCTGCGGCCCCGGAGGAATGACAACGGCGCACCAGCTATCAGGAAACGGGCTGAAAATTGGAATCCTTGAAAAGGAGCGTTTTCCGAGGGATAAGACTTGTGGTGACGCCCTGAGCACGGATGTGGTAAATCAATTCCTGAAAATCGATCCTGAGCTCCTCGTAAATCTTTCTAAAACTGTTCACCATCTCGACCCTCATGGCGTGCGAATTGTAGCGCCCAACCACAGACAGATGGATACGAACTATTCGAACCCAAACTACCCGGAAGCAGCCGGTTTTCTGGTTAAAAGGATGGAATTTGATCATTTCTTCTATAAAAAGATTCAGCAGCTAGAAGATGTAAAGGTGTTTGAAAATCAGAAGGTAAAAGAAATAACCTACGCTGAGGAGGGCATTCAGTTATTAACTTCTGACGGAAACCGTTACAATACAAAGATGCTGGTTGGCGCTGACGGCGCCAACTCCATCGTGAAAAACCTTATCGGGAAGACGAAAGAAGATAAGTACCATTACTGCATGGGGTTGCGACAGTATTATGAGAATGTTTCCGGAATTCATCCGGACAATTTCATTGAGCTGCATTTTTACAAGGATTTGCTTCCCGGTTACTTCTGGATTTTTCCCTTACCGGATAATCAGGCCAATGTGGGCATAGGCATGCTGGCACATACCATCAGGAAAAAGAAAATCAATCTTCAGAATAAAATGGAAACGTTGATTGCCAGCCATCCCAACCTGAAAGAGCGCTTTAAAGCTGCCCGTCCGTTGGAAAAGATGCAGGGCTTACGTCTGCCACTGGCTTCCAAAAAAAGGGCTATATCGGGAGATCGTTTTCTGTTGGTTGGTGATGCGGCCAGCCTGATCGATCCGTTTACAGGCGAAGGTGTGGCCAGCGCCATCAGAAGCGGAAGACTGGCCGCACAGCACATTATAAAAGCGATAAAGGCTGAGCGTTTTGATGCCGCGTTCAACAAAAACTATGATAAAGAACTCTATGCAATGATGTGGAGTGAATTCAAAACAAGTAGTATTCTCCAGCGGATATTGAAATATCCTCAGTTGATCAACCTTGTGGTTGGGAAAGCCGACAGAAACCCATCATTTCTGGCTTTGCTAGAGGCGATGCTCGACAAAAAAGACCCTAAGAAAGAGCTTTTGAAGCCAGGGTTTTGGGTTGAACTGTTTCGTTGAGAAACATTCGATGTTAGCTCACTTCACCAGTGTCAACTCCAGGTTTTTTCGTTTTGCCCATTTTTTCGTGAAAAGAAGAGGGGATCAGGGTAAATCCGGTTATACCGAACGAGCGGGCCAAAAGTTCTAAACCCACCAAAGACACTGCACCTCCGGGAAGCAACGATACAGAAGCAAAGATACCTACGCGCCCCACATCTTTCAATTGTTCCAGCGCTTTTCGCACCTCCTCTCTGGAAGGAGGATCTTTCCTGTTCTCTAAATCCAGCTCGCTCTCCAGCAATCTGAAAAAGGAAACAGCCATTTGCCTGGTTTCTTCTTTCTCTTGTTTCATCCCTTCAGCAAATTCATATACAGATTCCCTGGCTTTACGGGCAAATGCCTGACCCGCTGATTCATTTTCCATTATAATTTTTTCATTATTCTTCATACCCTGTCTGAAATCCAAATCTTAAATAAAAAGTAAACGGATTAATCTCGTAATCCGTTATTTATCTGAACAAAGCTCGGTTCGTATTTCAATCTTCATGAAACTTTATTCACATGCTTTGACATGCATGAGGTTAACACATTGAATATATGGTTGTTTATAAAGTTGCATGCGGTCATAAGTTCCCGGGTAAAGTGTTCTTATTGCTTTACTAAAAATCATTATTGTCCGATAAAAATGAAAAAATGAATTACAGATTAAATAGATTTCTCACCGCCTGAGGCGGTGAGAAATGACAGCTTTATTCTAAGATTTGTAATTCAGTGTTTTACTATCCTTTACCGTTCACTTCAGTGAACGGTTATGTTGCAACCGCCATACAAACCG
>JASMTJ010000418.1:0-2465 GCA_041694335.1 Bacteroidales bacterium | reverse complement strand
CACTCCGGTCAACCCGGTGGAATGGTGGGACAAGACCTGGATTGAGAACAATATCTGGAGCAAGATGGATGGGGAGAAATAATGGAGATCTGCTCCGGTCGATACGCATTCGTTTCTTAAATATTTAAGAAAATTGAACCGCCAAGGCTCCAAGTACGCAAAGTATTAAGCGCTGAATATTGTCCAAAACCGGGCCACGGTTTTGGACAAGGAGCCCTACGATTTGCCGGGGATCGGCAAATTGAGGGCTATTTGGAGGCTCATCTCAAGAATCTGTGCAATACATTTCAGGTTTTGATAAACCAAGATACTTGACCCTGTATCCAAGTGCCGGATGACGGGAGAAGGAATATCCTCGCTGCCAGGCACAGGCCGACTGTTTCCGGAGTTACCGACCTCGTCACCCCTGACGCCGATCAGGGGTCCAGGGTAGACGAATAAGGCTGAACTCCAGCGGCAAGCCGTCATCCTCGCTTCCTGGATTACCCGCCTGAACCGGGTAATGACGGGTGGAGAAAATCCCGCGCGGTTAGTCACAGTTCAACTAATGCGGCCCTCACCACTCACGTTACCCGGCACTCAATAGGGGTTGAGTGCCGGGTCCAGGGTACGCAATCCAGCCAACCTCGCAGGATAAAATATCGACTTTTATCCTGAGCTTGCCCGGTGAAAAGGCTTTAAAAGCGGGTGGGCGCTTGATTTATAAGCAATGTAAACACCCCCTTTTAATTTTTTAAAAAAACGTGTAGGCATGTTTGAAAATTCAAATCACGGCAAGGAATTTCCTTGTTTACAAAAAATGTCATCAACAGTGACAAATTTTGTCAGTTGGAATTTGGTTGTTGCCGTAACCTACTGGAATCAGCCCAAGTGGCCTTTGGCATTATTTTTGATGGATAGCTGGTAAATATGGGTGGAAATAAATCCAAGAACCATAAACGTAGGAGGTTTTATGAGGAAAATGATGCAGAGTAAGGGTTTTACCCTTATCGAACTGATGATTGTCGTGGCCATCATCGGGATCCTGGCGGCCATCGCCATCCCCAACTACATGAATTACCAGATGAAGGCGAAAACTTCGGAAGCCAAGGCCAATCTTGGAGCGATAAAAACCAGTGAAGTTGCCTATATGGCTGAGAATGATAATTATCTGATTTGTACTGAGGCTGGAGGAGTTCCTGATGATGAAAAACACGCTTTTGACGCGAACGGTACAGGATTTGACCAGCTTGGTTTTGAGCCAAGTGCGCCAGTGTATTATAGGTATGGAGTAATTGATGGCGCAAATGCACCAGCAGCTGATCCTGGGTTCGCTGGCGCTGTTGCAAATGCAACTAACGATGACGTTACGATGGTTGCTCAAGGTGATTTGGATGGAGATGGTGATTCCTATACTTTCTATTTAATTACAAATGGAACGGATGGTCATGTTGGTACTCCGTATTAAATCGCAATAACTAAACGGTTAAAAATAGTGTTGGGCAGTATAAATACTGCCCAACACTATTTTTTTTCAAAATTATGGAAAAAAAAATTGTTTTACAGATTAAAGAGGTAACTTTTTTTTGTGGTAAATTATATGAAAAGATAAAAATATTAAAAGGGGTTTCATTTGAGGTGACTGCTAGTTCTGTTTATGGCTTCGTGGGGCCTAATGGTGCAGGAAAAAGTACCACAATAAAAATAATAATAGACTTGCTTCGTGCGGACGAGGGTAAAGTCCTTTTTTTCGGCAAAAGCAACAGAGATAGAAGTGTTCGTTCCAAAATTGGATTTGTTCCGGAAGAGCCAAATCTTTATGATCACCTCAGCGGATTGGAATTTCTTCTGTTTTCAGGTGCTTTGGCTGGAGTGCCGAAAAAAGAGAGACGGGAGGAAGCTTTGCATCTACTCGAGCAAGTAGGCCTAACTCATGCCGGCAAGCAGAGGCTACGTACCTATTCCAAAGGTATGAAGCAACGTCTGGTTATTGCTCAGGCTTTGCTTGGGGATCCGGAGCTTATAATCATGGATGAGCCTTTATCCGGGCTTGATCCTGTGGGCCGAATGGAGATCAAGGATCTGATTGCCTCTCTTGGAAAACAGGGTAAAACCGTTTTTTTTAGCTCGCATATTTTGAGCGATGTGGAGAGCATCTGCGACGAGGTGGCGGTCATAATGGGCGGGGAAATAAAGTATAAGGGCTCTCCGGAAAATATTGAACATACCTTCAGGGAGATGCTCTAGATGGGGAAGATTTTTACTCTGGCCGCTATGACATTTTATGAGGGGATGCGGGAGAGAGTCTTTCTGGGGGTTCTCGTTTTCATCCTCTTCCTTCTCCTTATGTCCGGTGTTTTGGCCCAGCTTTCCATCGGTAACACACTAAAGGTTACTCAGGATATCGGTCTGACTGGCTTGAACCTCCTGGGTTTGTTTATAGCTCTTTTCCTTAGCACTCAGCTTATGGCCAAGGATCTAGATAA
>JASMTJ010000417.1:0-34787 GCA_041694335.1 Bacteroidales bacterium | reverse complement strand
CCATCGTTATCAGAATAACCAACAGACAAGCGATAAGGCAAATCTTTATAAGCTCCTGAAATACTCAGGTTGTGATCCATACCAGTAGCATTCTCATAGATTTCGTCCTGCCAGTCTGTACTGGCATCTCCAAGCATACCTACCTGGTCAGGATATTTCTCAGCAACTAAGCTCCTGTATTCTTCAGCGCCAAGCACATCAACTGTCTTTCCGGCTACATAAGCGTTGAGCTTTCCATTGTAATCAACTGTCAGATCCGCTCCCTTTTCTGATTTTTTGGTTGTAATGATAATTACACCATTAGAAGCTCGCGAACCATAGATGGCGGTTGCGGATGCATCTTTCAACACGGTAAAAGTTTCGATATCATTTGGGTTAATGGAGTTCAATGGGTTTCTCATACCATTTATTCCACCACCTGCGATTGGCACTCCATCAACAACAATCAACGGATCGTTTGTGGCTGATAACGAAGAACCACCTCGAATACGGATGGTCTGGCCTTCACCCGGGGCACCACCGCCACTGGTAATTTGTACACCGGCCACTTTACCTGTCAGAAGTTCCTGTGGGGAAGTAATAGCACCTTTGTTAAAGTCCTTCGAGTCGATAGCTTGTACCGAACCGGTTGCGTCGTCCTTTTTCTGGATACCATAACCAATCACAACTACCTCGCCGAGGCTCTCGGCTGTGGGTTGAAGGGCTACATTCACTGTGCTCTGACCTGAAAGGGTCACCATCTGTTTTTCATATCCAATAAAAGAGAATACTAATGTTTCTCCCTCTGATGCTGATACGGAAAAATTACCGTCAACATCTGTGATCGTACCTCTTGTGGTACCCTGTATTTGCACAGTGGCTCCAACAAGTGTACTGCCTGTTTGGGCGTCAGTTACTGTTCCCGTAATCGTTTGCTGAGCATAAGCAAATTGTCCCATTGCCATGACCATAAACAACGACAAGAACAGCGTCTTAACATGTTTTGTAATGCTTGATTTATTCATTTGAAACACTTTTTAGTTTTTAAATATGATTTTCGGTAAGGTTTTCGGAAACATTTAAAAATTAGTTCCCGCAAAATTTTAACTTGGTTTTTGTAATTTGTTTTCTCATAACCGCTTTTTGCTTCATAGGCATGTGTTTAGTTTTCTTTAGTTTTATATCCTTTATTAGTTCTTCTTTTTTGCTCCATCTAATTTCGTGTTATAAAATTAATAATTATTTAATGACTCCGGTATTTCAGCTTTTAAAACCCCGCCAAAAATAACATTTATTATTCTGTTTTTAAGCCATTTATATCGGCGCAATCGATTGCGCCACTATGAACGTATTCTCTGAAAAAATGGTTGGATTTTAACCCCGTAAAAATCTTCCTTGTTCACTCCCCACCGTTTTTTAACATTTATCGCAATACATTTTTCTTCCTCTCGCTGTTCACAAGTCAATTTCCTGCTAAAGATAGGAAAAAGCATCAAAATATCAAATCTGTTTTCATGTTATCAAACCTCAGCCCCTCTTAAAACACCATCAATTCTTATAAATTGAAACGCAAACGTTTGCGCTGATTTTTCTTTCGCTGGGCGCTTATTCATATTATCTTTGAATTGTCAATCAGGAAAAATACATTTAGTTGATTAGAGTTTTTGATTAGAGTTGATTTTAAGCCGGAGCTGATTACTCCGGCTTTTTCTTTTTCCCCTATCCTTTCCTTCGTGATCATTGTGATTTCCTTTCCGCACATGGTGTTTCTTAACAGCGATGAAAACTAACCACTAAGAACACTACGGGATGCACTAAGAGCACAACCTGGAGCTATTGCAAAAAGGTGGAGGACTTCTTTACTAAAATATGCCGCATACAAAACAAGCCGTAATGCCACAGTTTATAAAGTGTTTAAACTTTCGGATTGAAAGCTTTGTGAAACTTTATGCTTCTCCGTGTTCCTTTGTGAAATAACTTTAACACAGAGTTCCTCAAAGAAAACACAGAATTTCTCAGAGATACAGCACACTGATTTTTGGACATCTAACACATACATAATCAAGCCAATACATTCAATGATTCTTTATATCGTTTTATATACTATCCTATCTTGTCATCTACTAAACTCTTGTTCCTTATGAAATCATTTGTTGGTAATCCTTGTGTCCCTTGTGATTTCCTTTGTGCACTTTGTGGTTTTTAACAGGCGGAAAAATCCAACCACTAAGTACACTATGCGATTCACGGAGAACACAACTTGGGGCAAGTGTAATATTGCTGATTATTTCTTATGAACCATCAATACGTTAGTTTGATTTCTTCATGATGCAACTCGATCTCTATATATTGCATGGCTTCAGTGGCGCTTTCCTCATCGAACAGCGAACAAAACTCCTTTTGCAGAGACCTGCGTTCACTTTCACAGAAGACACTTTCGTTATCAAAGCCATGCAGATAAATCCGCACCCGCTTATAAGAGGGTTGATAACTCCCTTCAGCTTTACTGAGTGTTATTTCTTGTCGTTCAGGATTAAAAATAATATCATGCTGATAATAAGCGCCCTTTTTAAATTCAAAGGATACACCATCATCTTCATAAAAGGAAAAAACAGATGATTTTTGACCATCAAAAACATGCAAATACAGAATCTCCCCGGCACTTTCCGAAGTCGACTGCACCGCCTTTTGCATTGGAATGACAGCGCCTCCACGGATGAAAACGGGCAGCTCTTCTAAAGAGCTATCCACATGTACTATGCTCGCACCTTCATGCCTCGATAATGTATGCAAATCATACCATTCCCCTTCTGGAAGGTAAACCCCGGCCACTTTCTGATGGCTTTCAACCGGAGCCACTAAAACGTTATTGCCCAGCAAAAATTGATTTTCAAAACGCTCATCATAAATAAGGTCTTCAAAAGGAAACTCCAGCAACAACGAACGCATGACTGGGATTCCCGTTTCCGCAGCTTCTTTAAACAAGCTGTAGATGTACGGCATCAGCCGGTATCTGAACCGGATATATTTCCTGATGATTTCCGTGGCATCTTCACCAAAACACCATGGCTCGGCACTTTTGGTGTTTATGGCCGAGTGTCCGCGAAACAGGGGCATAAACGCACCCACGGTCATCCACCTGACAAATAATTCTTTGCTGGCATCCCCTCCAAATCCTCCAACATCGCATCCTGCAAAAGCCACGCCCGACAGACCAATGTTGGCTGTCATGCGGGCACCCAGCAGCATATGTTCTTCCGCAGCCTGGTTGTCGCCGGTCCACAAAGCCGTGAAGCGTTGCATTCCCGCAAAGCCCGCGCGGGTAAGAATGAAAGGGCGCTTTTGCGGATTGGATTTCAAGGCGCCCTCATATGTAGCTGAAGCCATCAGTGAGCCATACAGGTTTTTTGCCTCGCGATAGAAGGAGCCTTCGCCTTCCCAATGCACCGGTAAAAAACCTGGAGTATGCCCGCCACCCCATGAAGCAATCTCATTCATGTCGTTCCAGAATCCATCGACGCCAGCCTTGCTTAACGCGTCGAAAAATCCACCCCACCATTTCCTTACGTCCGCACTCGTAAAGTCAGGAAAGTGGCACCATCCCGGCCACACCTGTGCCGTGTAGTATTCTTCGTCAGGATATTTCAAAAACACCTCCTTATCCAAACCATCTTCGTAAACCGAATAGCCCTCTTCCTTTTTCACTCCCGGATCGATGATGGTAACCGTATGAAAATCCAAATCCCTTAGCTTTTTCAGCAGCTTTTCAGGCTCCGGAAAACGATCCTTATGCCAGGTAAAGAGTTTATAATCCTGCATGTAATCGATGTCGAGGTAAATTACATCTGCAGGGATTTGCTTTTCGCGGAAAGTGTTGGCAATTCTCAACACCTCCTTATCGGGATAATAACTCCAGCGGCATTGCTGGTACCCTAAAGTCCACTTGGGCGGCATTGGCATCCGGCCGGTCAGCCAGGTATAATCCTTTATAATACCTTCAGGCTTTTGCTGATAAAAGAAATAATAATCCATATCCCCGGCCACCGCCCCAAACGAACTATAGCGGTTCGTTGACGCGCCAAAATTAAAATGGCTTTTATGGCTGTTATCAAAAAAAATCCCGTATGCCAGCTGGTGGTGTAACCCAAAATAGAACGGAAAGGATGCATAAAGCGGGTCGCTTCCTGGACCGTAATCGGGATTATCGGTGTTCCAGTTGGTAAATGCCATTCCCGTTTTATCCAATGGCCCGGTTTTTTCACCAAGACCCACAAAGCGCTCACCCTTTTGGAGCTTTTTAAAGGTTGTTACCTCCTCGCCCAACCAGCTGGTAGTAAGGCCTGGTTCATCCTCGTTAATCACCTTATCATCAAAAGTTAAAAAACGGATTTGCAAAGGATATTTCCCTACTTCAACTTTTAATTTTGAAGTCGTTAAGCTGATTTTTTTATCCGCATCTTCCAGCCGGAATTCTACTTGGCCCGGCTGCGCCACCGCCGCATAGGAATGTTTTCCGAAATCCTTGTTAAAAGAATAATGTACCCTGATTACGCTGCTTGAGTAAAACGTGATTTTACAAAAGACGTTTTCAGCTTCAACAACAATTCCGTTACCTGACTTATGAAAACCTGTTATATCTCCCGCAGTAATGAGTGTATTCCTTTGTGGCATAACTATTTTATTTAGTAGGAAAAAGAAAGGCGTATATCCTGAGCTATGCCTGGGATATGCGCCCTTTCTATTTGAGTTTTGTTTATAAACTTAGTCTGAAAGCCCTTGAATCCCCTGAAGGGGACTTTTTCAAAGGGCTGATTTCTAGACTTGACTCGTATTTAAACCATTGATTACCATACTATCAGCTTATAATCCTAAAAACTCAAGAACTTATTAAACTAAACGCCTTTATTTCACAAAAACACGATATCCCCATGCAGGAAGTTCAAAAGAACCATCCAGCTCGGCTTTCTTTCCTGAGAAATAATCAAGATAAGTGCCTTCAATTTCTTGCACGGTAAATGACTTTTCTACAGGTGTAAGGTTTGTAACCACCAACACCTCATTGTCATCCTTCTTTCTCTCAAACACAAAAGTATCTGAAGGAATATCACTCTTCAGAATATTGAACGATCCACCGAATTCACCAGCAAAGAGTGCTTCATTATCCGCTTTCAATTCGTTTAGCGAAGTGTAGAAGTCCTCTAACGGACTGTCTTTCCACTCTACCACATCTTTCTTGAAAAACTCCAGGCGCTTATCGATGCCGATTTCCTGCCCGGTATAGATCAATGGCATGCCCGGAACTGTCCATGCAACAACAGCCATCGCCTTCTGGGCATCACCCATCCTTTCGTTAATCGTTCCGTTCCAGGAGTTTTCATCATGATTGGTAAGGAAGTTCATTTTGATATCATCCGGATCCATCTGACCTTCAATCTTTTCGAAATAGGTATAAAAATCCTCTACCGTTTCTTTTCCCTGAGCTACGGCATTCATTTTATGATGGAATTCCCATCCGTAATGCATGTGAAAAGCCGAGTCGAGCAGCTCAAGTTCAGCTTCATCTTCGGCAAGCATAAAAACAGGCTTCACCTTATTCATGTCAGCAACCGCTCTTTCCCAGAAATCAACAGGTACCATTCCGGCCACATCGCAGCGGTATCCGTCAATATCAAACTCTTCCACCCAATACTTGAGTGCTCCTGACATATAGTCGCGGAGTTCATCGTTGCTGTAATCGAGGTCCGCCACATCAGACCAGTCGTAAGGAGATACCATCTGGCCGGTGGAGTCGCGTGTATACCACTCAGGATGTTCTTCAATCAGGTGATTATCCCATGAAGAGTGGTTGGCCACCCAATCGAGGATAAGATACATGCCCTGCTCATGCACTGCATCTACCAATGCCTGAAAGTCTTCTTTCGTTCCGAAATTCGGGTTTACATCTTTGTAATCTTTTACGGAGTAGTAGCTTCCCATTTCACCCTTTCGCTTTTTCTCTCCGATTGGATGAATCGGCATCAGCCAGAGGATATCCACGCCCAGCGATTTTAAGCGCGGAAGATGCTCCTGGAAAGCTTTGAAGGTGCCCTCCTCAGTGTATTGCCTGATATTTACTTCATAGATGGTGGCATCTTTATGCCATTCCACAACCTTTGGTGTTGCTTCAGCTTCTTGATTTTTGGTTGTCTGATTGCACGAAACTGTGACAGCAGCTAACAGAGTCAGGGCCATTACCATTGAAACAGCGCTGAATCCTGAAAAGAAATTTCTCATACTCATTTGATTTATATTTTGTTGCTCAAAATTAATATAAACCTGATTAAAATTTACACAAATCTCACTCGGTTGCGCAAAGGTTTGCGAAACTGCCAAAAAATAAGTTATTGGCTTGATTTATGGTTCTTTGCATTATACTTTTACAAATCAGCATGTGAAGGTCATTTTGTTCTGAATGATGATATTTGTATTAATTTCGCATCGCAAAGTAAATGAGAATCAAATTATTTAGTTCTTATAAATAGAAAAAGAAAGGCTATATTATTATGAAGAGAGTTTTAGTCTTAACAGGCGGAGGCGATTGTCCGGGGCTCAATGCAGTTATCCGTGCTATCGTTAAACGCGCTTCACAGGAGAAAGACTGGGAAGTGATAGGAAGCATGCAAGGATTTAACGGGGTATTGAATGAGCCCCAGGAAATAAAAGTTTTAGACGACAGAGCCGTAAGAGGTATTCACTTCCAGGGGGGAACAATACTGGAATCCACAAATAAAGGCGGTCCGTTTGCATGGCCTGTAAAAAACAAAGACGGCTCATGGGGCAGCGTAGATCGCTCCGACGAGCTTATCAAAAAGCTTCAGCTTCTGGGAGTAGAAGCGGTTATAAATATTGGTGGTGACGGTTCACAACGTATCTCGCAAGCCCTTTTTGAAAAAGGAATGAATGTTATTGGTGTTCCAAAAACCATCGACAATGACGTGGCCAACACCGATTCTACTTTCGGTTTTCAAACGGCCGTACAAATCGCCACAGATGCTGTAGACAAGCTGGTAACCACCGCAGCAAGCCACAACAGGGTCATTATTCTTGAAGCGATGGGTCGTGATGCCGGATGGATAGCTATGAATGCTGCTGTTGCTGGCGGTGCCGAAGTTTGCCTTATCCCTGAAATCCCTTATGACCCTAAAAAAGTAAACGATCATATCGAATCGCGTTTCCACAAAGACCGCGGTTTTGTGAATATTGTCATTGCTGAAGGTGCTCACGCAAAAGGCGAGTCACAATCATCCGTAAAATCTGATGAAGTGGGTTATGCCCACAAAAAGCTGACAGGTGCGGCTGCCCGTCTCCGCGAAGAGCTCAAAGCGGCAGGTTGCCAGCACGACATCCGCGAAACGGTTCTCGGACACCTGCAGCGTGGCGGTGTGCCTATCGCTTACGACAGGGTGCTCGCAACTCAGTTTGGGGTAAAAGCCTTTGAACTGGTAAAAGAAGAAAAATATGGCCACATGGTTTCTTACCGTCATCCATACATTACTTCAGTACCGCTGAAGTCGGCCATCAGCAAGCCAAACCTGGTGACACCTGACACAGCGCTGATCAAAACAGCCAGAGGTGTTGGTATCAGCTTTGGTGACTAATAGCATCTGTTTAAAACAGGAAAAGGCGAAATCTTATGGATTTCGCCTTTTGTTTTTCACCGCTCTAAACCCTTACAAATCATTTCTCTTCGATTAGTACCACGCTGCGGTCATCCGCCTTTACAATCTTATTCTTAAAAGCTGCAAATGCATCGTATTTACCCGGACTGTATCGTCCTTTTGGTTGAAGAAACTTCCTGATGAAGGTTAGTTGGCTGTCTTCTGCTAATATTTTTTGCTCGTAAAGGCCAAACTCCGATTCATAAGTCACCTCCCCGGGAGCATACTCAAAAATGAATCCTTCAGGGATTTGATAAACCAGCGTATCGACGTTTAACACGGGATTATCCACCACAATATCACTGTCCCTTTCTTTTACAGCAGGATAATGTCTTGTATGCCGCTCTTCGAAATTGGGTTTTATAAAAATGCGCTTACCGGTCTGTTTCCCATACCGCCCAACACTCAATTCCACCTGCCTGATGGCCTCAGGATTACCAAGGCTTTCGTCTGTTCTTTCTACTTTTATCTCATCAATCGAACATCCTGAAAAATCGAGGGCGCGCGTAAAACCCTTCACCAGCTCTTCCTGTCCTTTGCTCATCTGATTCTGAGCAAGGTCATATCTGAGCCCATTGTAGGTGGTTAGCAATGTTCCCTCAAGGTTTCCTTCCTCATCCAGAACAAATTCTCCTATATTCAATTTAAGGTTCTGCTCTGCTGTATAGCTGGGCGTATTAACAAGCGACGTGGTTTTTTCTCCTATCATCAGCGCTTTCCTACCGTGGGTAAAACTTCCAAGGTAATCGAAGGGCTGGTTCATGCTTGTGCACTCCAGCCACACCGTGTCGTTTTCAAGCGGGGCGGCCAAAATCACATGATTAAACTGGTTTGCCGGAAAAGCCGGATTCAGCCTCACCGGATCATCGCCGGCATATACCAAAGTATACACCGACTCTATCCCCGCGCAAAGCAACAGACTCCTGGTGTAAAAGCTCAGCGCTTTACAGTCGCCATAGCCTTTATCATGAACAAAAGTAGCTTCAAACGGCTGCCAGCCTCCTATGCCGAGCTGAATACTTACATACCTGCTTCGATCCTGCATGAACTTATAAATGGCCTTTATTTTTTCTCTCTTCGAGCTCAGCCCCGAGGTAACTTTTTCTACCTGCTGGCAGATGTGCGGCGGAAGGTGCCCGCGGCCTTCACTGATTTGATGAATCCAATTGCCGATATCCTGCCACGAGTTTAACTCCCCGCTCTCACCATCATAAGAAAAACGTGTGAGAACAAGCTTTACTCCGGGAGTTATTTCGTGTAACGGATCGGAATAAGGCTCTTTAACCAATGGCTTCAAGTTTTCCACGCTGACTTTAAACACCTGCTTATTGTCGAGCTTGAAAGCCTCAATCTCCTCTCCCAAATTCCTTGAATGGTAGCGTAAAGGAATTCCCGAATTGTTTTCAACGATTAAGCGGGCATCCATCACACCTTCCTTGTAAGAATCAATAGCGTGCCAATCCGGAATATCAAAAAGGTCATTAAACGTCTTTTCATACTCATAGGCTATGGTGTATGGATAAGATGTGTAATCCATTTGCAGCGCCAGCAAACGGCTATCGGTAATGGCATCAGCCCACGGAGAAAAACTGTAATCTCTTAAATCTCCTTTTTTGAATTTTCTTACCCTCTCACCATTCTGGTCATAAACAAAAGCTTTGAAGCCAGAGATTTTGGTGGCATCATCATAAAACCCGTAAAAATTCCCATGCTCATCTCCACCGGAATGAAGAACGGTTATCACTTTTTTAACCTCCATGGACATTTTATTTTCAGAATCTATGATGTATTTAACCGAATAATGCCTGACAACAGCTTCTGCATATTCACTTACTGAGTCGGGTATTTTTATCGACAGCAACACCCCGATGTCATCAACGTCAACATCTTTAACCGATTCCACCTTGTTTTCAGCACTTGCCTTCCAGGTATTCAGAATCAGAATCATGAAAAAAATAAACCCAAGGCCTGTTTTAGTGCTTGAAACAATTTTATTCATGATGACTATATTTTTTTAATGACAATCTTTTCGTTGTATTTATCGGCAACATACTGATAAAGCTGCTTAATCAGTGGATACTCCATGTGATTGTAGAATGTTTTGTTGATATTCATCGAGCTGCTAATCACCAGTTGATTTCCAACAACGGAAGTCACGTATTTAAAAGCGCCTCCTCCTTCAGGTAATTCCACCAGTGCATTCTCAGGGACACCCTCCACCTTATAGCCTTCCGGAAGCTTCAGGATAATCTGGTAATTTCTTATGATTGGGCAACCAAAGTTTACCGGATACTTCCGCTCTTCAAGTTTAAAGGGATTTTCATCCACATAATCCCCATACATTGCATTGAGGTATATCATGCCGCCCATATTTTCTTCTGTTAAAGCTTTCTTAAAGCTCACTTTCTCTTCAAGGGTGTGCCCCTCCTGCCACTCCATTTCAAAGCCTGAAAACTCCCATCCCGGGTAATTTTCTGCCAGGTCAGCAGCATACTTTTCCTCTCCTTTCTCAGAATATTCTTTCCATTGCGAGGAGGAATTATAACCCGCATAGGTGTTTTTGAGCATTCCCGAAATGCTGTCTTCAGTAAAGTCCAGCATGATCACCGACTGTCTTTCATTTTTTACATGCCCTCCAATATTAATCATGCGGGGATTTTTCTCATCCAGCAACACCCCATTCCCGTTAAGGCATTTAAAGGGCACATAACCCAGGGGCAGGTAAGGATCAGTGGCATCCACCATAAAGCTCTGTTCCTTTACTTTTACAAATGTTAAAACATAGTTGAGCTCATCGAGGGAGGCGGCCGTAGGATGGATGTATCCATGAGCGCGGGTGCTTAAAGCCACCGGCCGCGCATCAATATCCATTTGCCGCAGCAACGCAATCAAATTAAGGTTGATGTCGGCAGAATTCCCGGAATTCTCATTGACAGACATCTTCAGGGTGGAGTAATACGGAAGAATTCCATCCGAGCCATTGTATTTAATTAACGACTGGATTTTATCCACTGCCATGTTCAGCCTTTCCATTGGGTCGTTGGTTGAAGCCATTATTTCCTTGGCCTCCGAACGAAGATGTCCGCGATTAATCTGTTGTCCGAATTCAGGATGGTCGAATAGCTGTTCACTTACATCTGCCCAGTTTTTAGTGTAAAACTTGACCAGGCTTCCCGGAAAATTTGTACTCAAAATTTCATAAGACACTTTTGATATGAAGTTCTCTTTGGTGGTCATATAAGGCTCGCTAATAAAAGGCGGAACCGATTCTGCCTTAAACTTATGCACCTCGCAAGTAACATCCACACGCTCTCCTCTGCTATGAATCATCTGGTTTTCATGATTCAGCGGGAAGGCTCTTACCTTTTCATAGCCATACATCTTACGATTAAATTGAAGCCACTCAGGAATTTTCACCTCGAGCTCAGAATGCATTACGGGGATATCATATTGAAAATACCAGTCATTAATTGAAACGGAATAAGGCTGATTTAAGCGGTATGAAACATCGATAACCGATCCGACCTTCACCTGAGGCATTGAAAATCGGGCCATATCCCAAAATTTCGATGTTTCCTCATACTGAATATCCTTCTTTTTCAGCTTCTCATCAACCACCCTTCCGTTATCGAGGTTAAAAGTATAGGCCTTGAAACCGGAAATGTAATCCTTCCTTCGGTCATGATCGTAAAGCGGGATTTCAAAATCGGCCCAGTCATACCCTTCCTTGCTCAGGATTTTAATACGCACATGCCTTTCGAGCACTACCTGAAGAGAGCCCCGTGAGTTTGCCTCGAAAGTCACCACTCCTTTATCGCGCAGTATGACAGCATCGGCATCAGGATAGGGCTCGTACGTTTCCATCTTTAACTCTTCTTTCGACACATTGCCGACTTTGAACTTATCAGCATGAGCATAAAGGCTCAGAGAAATAAGTATTGCCGTTAAAAAAATAATTGTTGTGGAGTTTTTCATGATTAGAGTTTTGGTTTAGTGTATAGGTTTAGGATTTGAAATGTTGAACGCGGGCTCAACAAAACAATCTAAAACTCAATGTATTTATTGATATTTTGTTTAATTCATTTCTCAGGGCCACACCAGATATCATAAATAGTACAGGGCATGTCTGGAATCCAAAAAAGGGAATTTAAATTCATTGGAATTATATAGTTAGTTCATAATTAGTGGTAGCTAAACTAAAAAAAACAGCAAGTCTTTTCAAATAAAAATCACTTCTTCAATTTTTTATCTGGCAGTACAATTCCGCAATGCCTTACTAAGAAAGGGACATACGTAAAATTAAGAATGGATTTAAATAACTAAATACGCTGCAGGGCGAACCACTTACTCACATACCCCGGCCAACATTGTGAGCAGTGAGCATAATACAGCCTTTACAATATTTCGGATTAAAAGGCTCTATATTAACTTTTTAAGTCTGAACTTGATTTTGTGCTTCTCTCCGTCGCGCAATACTTTAATTCTGATCTTCTTGCCTTCGCGACTGCGAAGAATGGAATTAATATGACTTAACGAAAAGAATTTCACATTAATCCAGTTGATCTTGAGTATCTCATCTCCTGGTTGAACTCCGGCTTCATCCGCCGGAGAATCATCATATATCCCGGCCACCTTAATCCGGTCGTAATCTTCCCCAAATGCGATAAGGTCCATTCCACTCATGTTATATTGGAATGGATCCTCAAACTTTTTATTTTTTTTAAGATAGATTTTCTCATCAGGGAAACTCACAAAAACATGGAACCTTGAAAAGAGCTCTCCCCCGATTGTACCAACCCTTCCATGCATCTGGATTTTAGAATAAAGAGGAGTAAAAGATGTGATGACGTTATTCAACTCGAAATCATTCACTTTGAAGGAAGGCACACGCCCCAGGTTACCGGCAATATCCCCCGACAAGCCTCTTCCGAGCGATGTGGTCAGGTTTTCTTCGGGAACCACAAAGGGGCCGGCGCTATCGATTTCGAGCAGCAGCGCATGACTGGCCCCCAGGTCCACCAGGAAATCAGCCTCCACCGGCTCCCTGTCGCCCTGCTTAACCAATCCGCGGATATAGGGCTTGTTGTTTCTCAATTCAATATCCAGTGCTTCAAACCTTTTTGAAGGCTCGAACTGCTCCGGATCGTGTAAAACCAATTCATAATCTTCATAATCTATCTCCACCACCAGGTCCCTGAAAACACTGGCGCCAATAATTCCTTGTACTTCAATCCCCAGGTATTCCTTCAACGAGAGATAGTCTTCTGCAAGTACGATGACCTCAGAAGGCCGGGCATGCACCCCTTTAATAGTAATATCCACAGAATCGGCCTGGAACGCCCGTATCGTACCCATTCCGCCGGCACCAGCAACAGAAATCTCTCTTGAATATGAGAGACCCATCAAATCAGCAATCACTTTCTCTATGAGCACTGTTCCATTCGCTCCGCTGTCGAGAATAAACCTGGTTTCCAACCCATCGTTAATAATCACGGGAACAATAATGAGATTGTTATGATTCTCAAAAGGAATTTCCACTTTACTTATACCTTCAGGCAAACGAAAAACAGCATCGTCTTGCGCATAAACCTCTTGCAGAGGCCTGAGCACCATAAAAGCAAGCAACAATACGGATAAAAAAAACTTTAAACGCAAACGTTTGCAAGTGCGGTATTTTTTGCTTGTAATCATTACAATATGCTGTTTTCGTGTCGCTTATAAAATCCCTCAAGGTAAATTCAGCTTCTGACGAGCAATGAATTATACTTATCTTTGATAACTGATTGTAAGAAAGAACTTACCATCGGGATAAATATAACAAGAAACGATGAATAAAGATACTTTAACAAAAAAATTAAGTGAAATATGGGATTCGCTTTACCCGGAATCCCCTAGCACACCATTAGAATCATTTATCACTGAATTAGAAAGCTTTAAGCAGAATAATCCACTATCCAAACAGGATGAAAAGTGGTATAAGGATGCGATTGTTTACTCGCTGTATGTCGATCTTTTTAATGAAGATTTTAGCGGCCTTGAGGAGAAGCTACCTTACATCGCTGATCTGGGCGTAAACTGCATCTGGTTGTTGCCCATCCTCGAATCGCCGATGAAGGACGTGGGTTTCGACATCAGCAGGTACGACAGAGTGAGAAGAGAGCTCTTGGGTCTCGATGCAAATGCTACAGACAAGGAGCGTGAAAACCGTTTCAGCGCCTTCCTGGCTAAAGCGCATGAGCACGGACTCAAAGTCATTTTCGACATTGCGATGAACCACACCTCCGATGAGCATCAGTGGTTCCGCGAATCCAGAAAATCAACTGATAATCCTTACCGCGATTACTACATCTGGAACAAGGACAAAAACCGTTACACCGAAACACGCTTGCTGTTTAAAGGCATGGTTAACAGTAACTGGGAGCCGGATGGCGACTGGTACTACTTCCATCGCTTTTTTGAGTTCCAGCCCGATCTTAACTACCAAAACCCAACCGTTCTTTTCGAGATGAGCCGTATCCTGATGTATTGGATTGGCCAGGGTGTGGATGGCCTGCGCGCCGATGCCATCCCTTACCTGTGGAAAAAAGAGGGTACCAACTGCGAAAACCTCCCGGAAACACATCAGATTATTAAATTTTTCAGGGCCATTATCGACTATCTGCGTCCCGACACACTGCTGCTTGCCGAAGCCTGCCAACCTCCTAAAGAGGTGGTAAAATACTTCGGTGAGAACGATGAATGCCATGCCGGATATCATTTCCCCTTGATGCCTCAGATTTTTAAGTCGCTGGCCACCGCCGATGCCAAACCCATTATGAAGGTGCTCTCAGAGCAGGTGACCCCTTCCATCCGCGAAGAAAACCAATGGTTTACCTTCCTTCGCGTGCATGATGAGCTAACACTGGAGATGGTGACCGAAGAAGATCGAAAGATTATCCACGATTATTATTGCCGCGATCCGCGCTGGGATTTCAGAGTGGGCGAAGGAGTGGCCGCCAGGCTTTCGGAGCTCATGGAGTTTAATCCCGATAAATACGGACTGGCCTATTCCATTATGCTTACCCTTCCGGGAACACCGCTGGTATATTACGGTGATGAATTCGGCAAGCCCAACGATGAAAAATACTACGAAGAAAAAATCAAAGAAACAGGCTATACCGATGCACGTTATTTTGTAAGAGGTGAAATCGATTGGGAAAAATGGGATAAAGAGCTGCAAAAACCAGAGTCATTCCACACCAAAGTATTCCATACCGTTAAAAAACAGCTGGACGTAAGAAAATCGACACAGGTATTCGGTCGCGGAAGCATCGACTGGCTCGAAATGGTGGATCAGGAAGAGAACCCGATCAGTTCTGTTCTTGCCTGCATACGCGAATACGAAGATGAGCAGGTGATGGCTGTTCATAACCTGTCTGGCGAGACGCAAAATACCAATCTTCGTGTTAACTTTGTATCAGAAAACGATTTCGATATGCTTGAGCAGAAAGTGATGCAAAACGATGAAGGTTATTTAGTTTTGCCTCCTCATTCATATCATTGGTTTAAACTTAAATAAACACAATGACAATGCAGGGAAACCACGATTTACAGGAAAAAATATCCATTCTTAAAAAAGTTAGTGTCTTTGACGATGTTCATGATGAAGATCTGGAAAAGATTGCTTCGGCTCTTGAGCAAAAGGAAGTAGTTGCAGGCCAGACCATCTTTAAGAAAAACGAAGACGGAGACACACTTTATATTGTAGCCAGTGGCAAAGTAAGGGTACATGATGAGGGGCATGTGCTGGGCCGCCTTGAAGATGGAGAAGTATTCGGTGAGTTTTCGCTGTTTGATAATGAAACGCGTTCTGCCTCAGTTACGGCTGAAGAACATACACGTCTCTATGCGCTGGGGCAGGATGCGTTTTACAGGCTGATGGCCACCAAAAGCTCTGTTATTCACGGGGTGATGAAGGTGTTAATCAAGCGGCTCAGATATATGAATGAGCTGGAGAACAAACTCTCAAAAAGCTATCTGAAAATCAGCAAGCAAAAAGAAGAGATAGAAAAGCGAAATGAAAATATCAGGCAACAGAAGAAAGAACTGGAAGAAAAAAACAAGATGCTGGAGCAAAGCAACCAGGAAAAAAATCACCTTATCCAGGTCATTGCTCATGACCTGAAAAATCCGCTGGCCAGCAGCATCTGTATTGCTGATATCCTGTCGGGCGAAGAAGCCAGGCTCCAGAAAGAGCAGATAGAATCTGTTGATGTGCTTAACAACTCTCTGAAAAATATGAATAACATCATCAATCAGATTTTGGATGTTTATGAGCTGAAAACCAAAAACCTGAGCCTGAAACTTTCGCCGGTAAACCTGGCCATTGAAGCAAAAAAAACCCTCGATAACTTTGCTTACGCGATATCTAAAAAAGAGCTGAATGTAGATTTCCGGCAAAAAAACAGCTTCGCACTGGTAGACACAAACCTCATCAACCTTGTTTTCGAAAACCTGATCTACAACTTCATTAAGTATGGCAATGATTTCGGCCACTTGCTGATTGATTTTGAACAGGACGAACAAAAAGTCAAGGTGATTATTGAAGATGATGCGAAGCTTAGCAAAGAGTTGCACTACCGTAAACTTTTTGGCTTTTACCAGAAACCAACACCTGAACAGCTCAATAAATTCCCAACCACCGAAGACTCTGTGATAGTAAAGTACATAGAAGCGATGGACGGAAAAATTAAATTACCGAAATCAGATAATAAAGGATCAAGGGTGATTCTGAAGTTTAATAAACCAGTTAACCAGCAAACCAACAATGATGCAGCTGAGTAAATCCGCAAAATGACAGCGGACGAAAAATCGCATCATTGAAAAAATCAAATCAAATGAAAAAAAGAAATTTTGACGCCGTAATTTTCGACCTCGACGGAGTAATAACCCAAACCGCTGATGTGCACAGCAAAGCCTGGAAGCGGATGTTCGACGAGTTTATGAAAAACTGGTCCGAAAAGCATGACACTCCTTTCAAGGAATTCACGCACGAAAAAGACTACCTGCCCTATGTGGATGGCAAACCAAGATACAAAGGAGTAGCCTCCTTCCTTGAATCGAGAGGCATTGACATCCCCTACGGCACCCCGGAGGACAGCCCTGAGAAGGAAACTGTTTGCGGTTTAGGTAATCGTAAGAATGAGAAATTTAACGAAACGCTTCAGAGCGATGGGGTTACCATGTTCGACTCAACAGTCAGCATCATCAGGCAACTGAAAGAAGAGGGAATTCGTATTGGTGTGGCCTCTTCAAGCAAAAACTGCAAGGTAGTGCTGGAAGCGGCCGGGCTTCTCGACCTGTTTGAAACCCGCGTGGATGGACTGGTTTCTGCTGAATTGGGCCTTAACGGGAAACCCGAAGCCGATATCTTCACTACTGCCGCTGACAACCTTGGGGTGGAATATCATAAAAGCATTGTAGTGGAAGACGCTGTTTCGGGCGTGCAAGCCGGAAGAAACGGACGCTTTGGACTCGTGCTCGGAATTGCACGCGAAGACAACCATGAGTCACTCAAAAACAATGGCGCCGATATCGTGGTAAGCGATATGGAGGAGATTACACTCGACGATATCGATAATTGGTTTGCTGAAGAGCTTCCTGCCAAGCAGTGGAGCATCGAATATGAAGGCTACAATCCGGAAAACGAGCCCACACATGAATCGTTGTTGACCATTGGTAATGGTTATTTCGGAACCCGTGGTGCTCTGGAAGAAACAAAAGCCAACGGCGTAAACTATCCGGGCACATATATTGCAGGCCTCTACAACCGGCTGAAAACACCTGTGGGTGGCCGCGATGTAGAGAACGAAGATTTTGTGAATTGTCCCAACTGGTTGGCGGTTCAATTCAAAATTAATAATGGCGAATGGGTTAAAGTGGATGAGAAAAGCATCAAATCCATCCACCGGAAAATAGATTTCCGCGAAGGAATTCTTAACCGGGTGATGATCGTAGCTGATGAAAAGGGGAACGAAACCGAAATCACATCGCAGCGCCTGGCCAGCATGAAACAGCCGCACCTGGCCGCCATGCGCTACACCGCCAAGCCTATCAACTATTCAGGAACCTTAACCTTCCGCACCGGCATTGATGGCGACATCATTAATGACGGAGTGAAGCGCTACCGCGATCTGAACCAGCAACACATCAAACCTTCGACTACAAAAATCAAAGACAACATTCAATTGCTGGAGGTGGAGACCACCGAGTCAGGGATTAAAATTGCTGAAGCGGCCAGGCTTCTGTTCACAAAAGAAATCCCTTCAATAAACCATGAAGAGAAAAAGGCGCAGGTTTTCAGCTCATTCAGCCAGGAGTTAGAGATGGGGCAGTCTTTCAGCTTCGATAAGATTGTATCTGTTTATACTTCACGTGATTTGGATGAAGATGTGGATGGAAAGGAAACTGCTTTAAAAGAGGTAAAAAACGCCCCGGGATTTGACACAATTGCTGAAGAAAGCGTAAGTGAATGGCAGAAACTTTGGGACCAAATGGACCTGAAAGTGGAAGGCGATCGCGTAAGCCAGATGCTGCTCAGGCTGCACATGTATCACCTGATGATCAGCGCCTCGCCGCACAACGAAAAAATTGATGCCGGGATCACTGCCCGCGGACTTCACGGGGAGGCTTATCGCGGACATGTTTTCTGGGATGAATTATATATTTTGCCGTTTTATTTTATTCATTATCCGGAAGTGGCAAAATCCTTACTGATGTATCGTTACCGCAGGCTGGACGAAGCCCGGAAATACGCCAGTGAGTATGGTTATGAGGGAGCCATGTTCCCATGGCAGAGCGGTAGTTCGGGAAGAGAAGAAACACAAACGCTCCACCTCAATCCCGTTTCAGGAAAATGGGGTGCCGATCACAGCTCTTTGCAACGACACGTCTCACTGGCCATCGCTTTTAATGTGTGGCAGTATTACCACATTACCAACGACAAGGCTTTCATAGAAAACTATGGCGCCGAAATGTTTCTCGAAATCTGCCGCTTCTGGGCCAGCAAAGCCGAATACAGTGCTAACGAAGAAAAGTATCATATCAATAAAGTGATGGGGCCGGATGAGTTCCATGAAAAATATCCTGATAAGGAAGAAGGAGGGTTAAAAGATAACGCCTATACCAACATTATGGCGGTATGGTCATTCCGTAAGGCATTTGAAATTCTGAACCTGATGGATGAGAAAACCAAAACCACGCTCCTTCAAGACCTTCAGATTACTGATGATGAACTGGCCCGCTGGAGCGATATTAGTCAGAACATGAAAGTGGTGATTGAGAATGACATCATTGCTCAGTATGATGGTTACTTCAAACTAAAAGAACTGGATTGGGATGCTTACCGCGAAAAATATGACAATATCTATCGGATGGATCGCATCCTGAAAGCGGAAGGAAAATCGGCCGATGACTATAAGGTGTCGAAGCAGGCAGATACGCTGATGACTTTCTACAACCTGAGTGAGGAAGAAGTAACCAGCACACTCAATGACCTGGGGTACCAGCTCAGCGATGATTACCTTGCCAAAAACCTCCTGTATTATCTGAAACGCACCTCTCACGGCTCAACGCTCAGCCGGGTGGTGCATGCACTTCTGGCCAGCATGAGCGGTGATGAAGAGCTCAGCTGGAACATGTATCAGGATGCATTGGCCAGCGACTACAAAGACATCCAGGGAGGAACTACCGGTGAAGGCATCCATGTGGGCGTGATGGCCGGGACGGTGATGATTGCATTGACCACCTACGCCGGTGTTCACCTCAACGGCGAGCAGCTCGAGGTTAATCCCAACCTGCCCGACCTGTGGAAGAAAATGGAGTTCAACCTCAAATTCAAAGGTGTTGATTACCAGTTTAGCATCGACAATAAAAACCTGAAAGTTCAGACAAAAGAAACAAACAAAGACGTTGATTTAATTGTCAATAACAATACATACACATTACCGGCCAATGAACCGGTAAACATATCATTGTAATCGAGCTCAATGAGCCGTTTATAATTTTTAATCCGTTGCCCCATCACGTCCTGGGGCAACATCATATCATAAAAAAGTGAAGTTATGCAAGGTGATATTCTTTTTATCAACAAGAATCATGTTACTGCGGCTAAAAATATCTTCGAACAACATCTGGAAGAAAAGCCGCTCAACAAATATATTATAACAGTTACCGGAGAGACGCAAACAGGAAAATCAGAAATTGCATACCTGTTGGCCCGGCTGCTTGCCGCAGAGGGGAAAACAGCCAAGGTACTGAATATGGACAGCTACTACCGGATACCACCAACCAGGCGGCAGGAATGGCGAAAGAAAAACGGAATAGACTCCATTGGTGTGGAGGAATATGACTGGGAAAAAGTCAACGAAACTGTCGATGCTTTTAAAAAAAGTGAGGAGGTTAAAGTCCCTTACGTTGATGTGATCACTAAGAAAGTGGATCAGCTTATCACGGATTTTAAAGGTATCGACGTGCTGATTCTCAACGGGCTTTACGCGATAGCCTGCGAACAAAGCGATTTAAATGTTTTTATTGAGTTGGATTATCATGACTCAATTAAAGAACAAAAGAAAAGTAAAAACGAAGTATTGGATGAATGGCGCATGAAGGAACTGGAAAGGGAACATCAAGTGGTTCAGAGCCTCAAAGACAAAGGCCACTACTTCGTGGATTCAGATACATCATTAGAGTTTTTTCACGTATAAAAATTGATTAATCATGCTTGGAGACGTTTTATTAATAGAAGACAAACATAAAAAGACTGCAGAAGAACTTAAGAAAGTGGTTTTAGAGCAGAAAAAAGAGCGGCTTATCGTTGCTATTTCCGGAGAATCGGGCTCGGGCAAGTCAGAGCTGGCACACAGCCTTGCACGGGCACTGAAGGCCGAAGGCTACAGAGCCAAACCTTTGCACATCGACAATTATTACAAAACACATCCGCTGGAGCGGAATGAGTGGAGAAAAAATCATGGTGTGGAAAGCATTGGCTACACCGAATATGACTGGGATACCATCTACAAGAATATCGAATCGTTCAGAAAAAAAGAAAAGGCGCAGATGCCCTGCATCGATATTGTAACCGACCAGGTAGATCAGTTAATAACAGACTTCAGCGAAGTGGACATGCTGATTATCGACGGGCTTTATGCTATCAAAACCGAAAACACAGATATCAACGTGTTTATCGACCTTACTTACCAGGAGACTAAAAAAGCGCAGCTGCGCCGTGGCAAAGAGGAAGTGAACGATTTCAGGATGCAGGTGCTTGAACGCGAACACCAGGTGGTAACCTCGCTCAAGCCCAGAGCAAACTACATTGTAAATAAACAATACGCTTTAGAAAAAGCCTGAGAAAAGAAAAACGCATCGTGAACTTCACGATGCGTTTTTTTAATACGTCTTGGTCATATTCTCATCAACCACCACCACAAAATCGGCTATTCCTTCCAAATCTTCATTTAGCTTATCAATATCTTCCTGCTCCGCGGTGTGGATGGTTTTGATGGTTAATCCGGGATGTATTTGCTTTAGGTACCACACTATCCCTTCAAAATTTTTCGTGTGAAAAGCGCCGTTAAAGTGCAAAAACAGATGTCCCGGTTTCATGTTTTCAGAGATATGATAAGCCATGGTGGCATCTTTTATCGCCTGTGCCTTTACGATGTTCATATTTCCGTGGCCACCCATTCCCATCATCATTTTTTGCATTTCCTGATATCCTGACAAAGTGGAATCGAAGGCTATCGGGAGCGGTGCAATCCAGTTTTTGGCCCCATCCGAAAGTGAGTCAAGTGCTGTAAGACCTTTCTTGTTAACCAGGGCCGCGTAACGCCGGGGAATATTCGTAGCGACAAAGTGAATTCCGCTGTCAGCAGCAAACTGCATCAGCGCTTTATAATCAGTTTCATAATTAGGCCAGAGGCGGGCCTCTTTCTCAAAATCTTTCTGACGGATGACACCGGCCAGATACTCATCCACAATGAGCTGGTTATCCGATTCAAACATTTCAGCTCCGAGAATTAAGCTCCCCTGTCGTTCTGTGTAAAGCGATTTGGTGAGCTCTATCTGAAGCCAGTGAGCTATCGGGTTATTATGCAATTCGCCGAAAAACACCACATCAGCATCTTTTACCTCACGGATAAGCTTGCGGTATTTTTGCGTATTACCCTTTTCATTAAAAATGCGGTAGGCCGGCATGTCATTTTTAAAGGCCGACACCACAAAAACAATGACCAATAGAAAAACAATCCTTCGTGTATTCATGTGTTTTTAGGTTTTCTTTGCTTAAACCAACTTCTGCCGCTGCTCACACTAAATTTTATTCTGTAAGGTGCGTAGCATAAAACGAAAATGGCAGCAGATGACTTGCGCTATCGTAAGTAAATATTTTCCCTTTGACTGATGCCAGAACTATCCGAAAAGGGTTGTCCTGCTTGTGCTCATATTCAGAAAACACTTGCCGGCAAATACCGCAGGGGGTTACCGGGTTTTCCTGAACGTAATCAGACCCTGAGGCCGTAATCACAACAGATTCCACATCTTCATCAGGATATTTAGCCTTGGCAGCGAAAAGAGCCGTTCGCTCAGCACAAATCCCTGCAGGAAAGGAAGAATTCTCCTGGTTGTTTCCTGTAAACACTTCGCCATTGGATAACTTAACAGCTGCCCCCACCCTGAAACCAGAATAAGGGGAATAAGCCTTTTCACGCGCATCCTCAGCCAGGGTCAGCAGTTTCTGTTCCTCTATACCCAATTCATTCCTCGATTCTAATTCCTGGTAGGATATTTCAATCTTCTTCTTCATATAAGCTGTTTTACGGCACTAATTTAGTTAAAAATTGCGGGAATACAGCTATCCACAACCTTATGAACTGCCCGTTGCGATGCTTAGGGAAAAAGACAACTAAAGAACGATAACCAGAATCCCTTCTATTCTTCAAACGTACCGTCCAGAATACTGCCGTATATTTGCTGATTTTTAAGCACTTCCACTGCTTTTTCGAGCTGCTTGTCATTCTTCAATGAAGCTTCAATCGTTCCTTTTTGGTAATAATAGCGACTTACAATCTCTGTACGTAAAAGTTCCCTGATATCATCCTGGAAGGTGATCAGGTCGTTGCTTTTATGATCCAACAGGTCTCTTTCAAGATCTTCGAAGTGCGATTCAATAAACTGCCAATACTTTTCTGATTCCGCTTTCTTTTTGAGGTTTTCGAGCGCCTTTTCAGTTTCAGTGGTGTATTCGAATTCCTTTCCGTCGAGAAAACTCAGGAACTCATCATAGATTTCATCGGTGATATCGAACTGAGCCGCCGAAAGGATAGAGTCATGCTCCTGTCTGTACTTTGTTGCAAAATCAAAAATGTGGCTTTTCGCATACAAGGTCATCGCAATACGGCTGGCCTCTTCAGGTTTAATCTCGATATCCGGACGAATCCCTTTTCCGTCGTAGACCTTGCGACCGTTCACGGTTTGATAGGTCTGAATCAGTGAATCAGGAACTTTCTCATAATCGCCGTTATCATCCTTTCCTTCCGAATAATCTATCTCCTGAATACACCTCCCACTGGGGATGTAGTATTTCGCCACTGTAATTTTCGCCTGCGTGTTGTAGCTCAGCGGAAGAATATTCTGCACAAGCCCCTTTCCAAAGGTTCGCTGACCAATCAGCACACCACGATCGAGATCCTGCATTGCACCAGAAACAATTTCTGAAGCACTTGCACTCCGTTCATTGATAAGCACCACCACCGGGATATCCAGATCAACAGGTTTTCTGGAGGTTTTATAGGTATTGTTTTTGTCCGGGAGTTTGCCTTTCGTTTTCACGATGGTTTGTCCCTTATCCACAAATATATTCATGATATTTACCGCCTCGTGCAGCAAGCCACCTCCATTATCTCGAAGGTCAAGGATCAATCCAGCAGGGTTATTCGATTGTAATTCTTTGTAGGCCTTGGCTACCGAACCACCGGCATTTTCCGTAAAGTTTGTCAGTTTGATGTAGGCAAAATCGTTAGCAACCATTCCATAGTAAGGAACGTTATCAATTTTTATTTCCTCTCTTACAATCGTCTTCGTAAGTTCCTTGTCAATATTTGGGCGTAAAACAGTAATCTCGAAAGAGCTGCCGGGTTGTCCTTTCATCATCTCGCTAATCTGTGAGGCGGTCTTTCCTTTAGCCGGATTTCCATCTATGGCAATAATCTTATCTCCGGCCATCAGTCCGGCCTTATCAGCAGGAAAGCCTTCGTAAGGCTCACTGATTATCACAAAATCATCACGCTGCTGAATCAAAGCACCAATACCCCCATACTGGCCGGTGGTCATAAACTTGTAGTCCTCTATCTGCGATTCGGAAATATACACGGTATACGGATCAAGCGACTCAAGCATCGCTTTGATAGCTTCCTCGTTTAACTCACCCGGATTAATAGGATCCACGTAGTTCAGTCTAAGCTGCTTAAACAGTGTGGAGTAGATGTCGAGGTTCTTTGAGATTTCAAATTCCTTGCTTTGTCCGTAGGCATTTACAGAAAATATAAATGCCAGAAAAATTACTGTTAGATAATTAATTGTCTTTTTCATCTGATTAGAATATCTGTGTCTTTTCAGTGTACCTTGTTTTCAATAACGCCGCTGACTAAAAGAAAGAAGATACGGTTATCTTCTTACATCGCTCGCCCTGTATATCATGGAACCGGGTCGTAACCGCTTCCTCCCCAGGGATGACATGAGGCAAACCTTTTTACCGTGAGCCTCCCTCCTTTAAACGGACCATACTTTTTGATAGCCTCTGCGCCATAGTTTGAGCAGGTGGGCGTATAACGGCATGAACCGGGGGTGTATGGCGATATCCCGTATTGGTAGAACCGGATTATCGCAATAAAAACCTTACCCAGTATTTTTTTTACCGCTTTCATAAACCTTTAGTAAACGTTGTAAAAGTATAATTATTTTTTTCTCTGCATCACCGTATGATGGTATCTCTTTCCCAACGTAGACAATTGCGATGGCCATTTGTTTTTGATCCGCAGCCAGTTTACCATAAATATCTCCTTTGTTCTTACGGTAAGCCTCGCGGATTAAACGTTTAATTTTAATGCGCCAGACCGCTTTCCTGAACCTTTTCTTTGGCACACTCACCAGCATCTGCGCAGGAAATTTTGTTGGAAGCGATGCGAGTTGCCATCGCATAAGATAAGGGTATTCAAACAACTTCCCTCCTTGAGCAAACAAACTTTCAATCTCCTTACGGCTTTTCAGTCGCTCATATTTGCATAGCGTGTTGCGGCTAAAATCTGTTGCACTGAGATGGTTTGAAGACATCAGAATTAAATATCAGTATCCAATCAATAGGCCTTTTAAGTATGCACTCGTATCCATTCGAAAACCGTTCCTTTTCAGAACTGAGCATACTTATAAGAAGTGTTGTTTTACTTCTTATTCGCCTTGTTCAGGTATTGGTCGATGGCCATTGTCATCGAAGGAGCCGTTTTTGTTGGCGCCTCAATATCCAGCCTGAGCTTTTTGGCTTTAATCGCTTTTTTGGTTGCAGGTCCAAAACCTCCAATCAAAGTGTCGTTTTGCTCAAAATCCGGGAAATTCTCGAAAAGCGATTTTATACCACTCGGACTGAAAAAGATGATCAGGTCGTACTTATCAATTTTCAGCTTGGTTAAGTCACTGGAAAGGGTTTTATACATCACCGCGGTGGTGTATTTAATCTTCTCCTTGTCCAGCATAGCCATAATGGGCTTTTTACTTCCATCGGAAGTGGGGATTATAAACTTCTCGTCTGAATGTTTTTTTATGATCTCCACCAGCTCAGGGATACTCTGATTTCCGTAAAAGATCTTCCGCTTCCGATACTGCACATACTTTTGCAGATAATAGGCGGTAGATTCGGAAGTGCAGAAATACTTCATCGTATCAGGCACCTCAAAGCGCATGCTTTCGCACATTCTGAAAAAATGATCCACAGCATTTCGGCTGGTAAGTATCACAGCAGTGTGATCCTGAATGCGAACTTTAGACTGACGAAACTCCTTAGAACTAACCCCCTCTACCTTGATAAACTTCTGAAAATCCAGATTAAGCTTATGATCCTGCGCCAACTGACTGTATGGCGACTTTTCCATATCCACCGGCTTGGGTTGTGAAACCAGGACGTTTTTTATTTTCATATTGATGTTGTTATCGCTTCATTTTCCCGTTAAATACTCTGCTCTATATACCTTTCTATCACTTTGTATAGAAATAAAACGGGTACTATTTCGAGTGCGCAAAGATACAAAATAATGTAGAATGAGAAAAAACCTTCCACCCGCCTGCCAATGATAAATGTTCTGATTAAGCGGTAAATATACAGCAGTGCTATGAGGTAAAGAGGGATATAGAGGTAAACATCCTTTTTCAGATAAAAAAACAGCACCACAAATACCAGCAATATTCCTGCCGAGGCAATGTTTATCACATACTTGTTCATGATATTCAGGAAACTGGAAACCGGTGCCCGGAAAATATTCCCCATCACAAAAATTAACAAATCTTTAAGGAGCCACAAAACCGCAAAAGCGCCCACAAGCCTTGCTACCATAAAATAGGGGCTCTCTTCCTCAAACAGAACGCTTTCAGGCAGAAGTAAATGAAGAAAATAAGCATATAACGCTAAAACAGCTATGGAGGCGAAGAACATGGCCATACTGGTGGCATTAAAAAAAACTTTGCCCTCATCACGCATCCACTCCAACCTTCTCAAGGAAGCGGTGGCTCCGAAAATCATCCTGAAACGGCGGGGAGCAAAATTCCTGGCAAAGGCAATAACCACAAGCACCAGGCTAACAGTCACAAAAAACCAATCATGATCAACAACATTGTGTTCTAATGGAATCATCTCACCCGAAAAATCGGGGAAGAAACCGCTATATATCTTACTCTCCTTCAATGTATAATTCTGCGTTTTACTTGCTGAGTTTTATTTTTCTCTACTCACCCTTTAACAGGAACAAAGTTACACTAAAACCACAATTCTGAAGTAAAACATGTAGTTGTTTGCTATCTTATCTAAACTGATTTTGAATACGGGGGTATTACAGAAATTTAACGTGCAACATTTAGGAACAAATTATAAAAGGTCGTATTTTCGCGAATTGTTGATAATCAGTGTATTTTTACTGATTTGAAAGGATTTTTAGTCAAACCACAGAAACAAATTGTAAATGAATTTATTGGATAGCATCAGGAAGTCTGCGCAAAGCCTTGACAAAACGATTGTATTACCCGAAGGCACAGAAGAGCGGACCCTTAAGGCAGCGAATACCATTTTGAAGGAAAACATCGCCAACCTTATCCTGATGGGTAATCAAGAAGAGATAACAAAAAAAGCGCTGGAAAATCAGCTGGATTTTATCAGCAGGGCAACCATCATCAATCCAAAATCATACGAGAAAAAAGAGTATTACGCGGATATGCTGGTTGAACTTAGAAAAAAGAAAGGGCTCACAAAAGAAGAAGCCCTGAAGCTGGTAGAAGATCCATTGTACCTCTCCACATTACTAATTAAAGACGGCCAGGCCGACGGCGAGGTAGCCGGTGCCGCCAACGCAACAGGCAACGTGCTGCGTCCTGCTTTTCAGGTTGTTAAAACACTTCCCGGAATCAGTGTGGTTTCCGGAGCATTTATCATGGTGTTTAAAGATTGTGAGTATGCGAAAGACAACATCCTTGTTTTTGCTGATTGCGCCGTTCACCCTGACCCTGACGCCCACCAGCTGGCTCAAATTGCTGTTTCCACTGCAAATACCGCCCGCTCTATCGCCGGAATCGAACCCAATGTGGCGCTTCTGAGCTTCTCCACCAAAGGCAGCGCCAAGCACGAGATGGTAGACAAAGTGGTTGAGGCTACCAAAATAGCCAAAGAAATGGCGCCAGGCATCAACATCGACGGGGAGTTACAAGCCGACGCAGCATTGGTGGCGGATATCGGTACCCGCAAAGCACCCGGCAGCTCCGTAGCCGGAAAAGCAAACGTACTCGTTTTCCCCTCGCTCGAAACAGGAAACATCGCTTACAAACTGGTGCAGCGACTGGCCGGAGCAGAAGCGGTAGGCCCGGTATTGCAGGGAATGGCAGCACCTATCAACGACCTGTCGAGAGGTTGCTCGTCCGAAGATATTGTCAACCTGGTGGCTATCACAGTAAACCAGGCCGAAGGAATGAAAAAACAGATTTAAAAAACTAGTAAAGAACAAATAATATGGCAGAAGACATTAAATTAGAAGATTTTGCTTTACGGAAAAAAAGCGTAAAAAAAGGCACCCTTTCGCTGATTGGAGTAGTAGGTTGCGGCTCTATGGGACAAGAGATTGTTAGGGTTGTTAGTCAAAATGGGTTTGATGTAAACTTCGTGGATATCGATCCTGTAGTGGTGGAGGAAAGCCTGAAGGCGATAGAAGAAGCCCTGGATAAAAAAATCGCGCACTGGGGGCTGACCCAAAGCGAGAAAAAAGCCATCCTTAACAGGATAAATGGCTCTTCAGACTACGCATCGCTTAAAGAATGTGACCTGGTTATTGAAGCTATCAACACCAACAAAAAAGGCAACAGCACCGAACAACGCCAGGAGGTGTTTAAAAGCGTGGAAGAAGTAGTGGATGAAGATGCCGTTATTGTATCAAACACCTCCACACTGATGATTTCAGAACTTTCTTCAGTCCTCAGAAACCCAAAGCGCACCCTCGGGATGCACTTTATCTCTCCGGTAGAAGATATCAATATTGTTGAGGTCGTTCGTCATGCTGCCACCGACGATCAGACTTTTGATCTGGCTTCACGCTTTGTGCGGATGATCAACAAGAAGCTAATTGAGGTGCACGAATCTCCGGGAAATATCAGTACCCGGATGACCGTGCCGATGATAAACGAAGCCTGCAACATCCTGATGGAAGGCGTGGCCTCAGTTTATGATATTGACCAAACCATGCGCTCAGCCTTCGGTAATCAATACGGTCCTTTTGAACTGGCCGATAAAATTGGGCTGGATAAGCTGCTGAAATGGATGGATAACCTCTACCTCGAATTTGGAGAACAGAAGTATAAAGCTTCTCCGGTTATCAAGCGCCTGGTGCGCACAAACCACCTGGGACGTAAAACCAATGTTGGTTTTTACAAATATGTGAACAATCAGGCAGTGGAACAAGCAGTCACCTGTGCCCAAATCAGTTAATGGAGTTAAGGAATTAAAAAAGAAAACAAAATGAAAGTAATCGTATTAAACTGCGGAAGTTCATCAATAAAATATCAGCTTTTTGAAATGCCTTCACAAAAGGTGCTTTCGAAAGGGTTAGTAGAAAAAATCGGTCTGAAAGGCGCCGGCGTAAAACATAAAATGGAAGACGGCACAACGCTGAAGCTTGAAGGCGAAATCCTCGACCATAAACAAGGTATCGAATATGTGCTGGGAATCCTTTCCGACAAAAAATATGGCAGTGTTAAGAATCTGGGAGAGATTCAGGCGGTGGGTCACCGCGTGGTACATGCCGGTGAAAAATTCAACGGCAGTGTAAAAATCACCGATGATGTTATTAAAGCACTCGAAGAAACCATCGACCTGGCACCGCTCCACAACCCGCCAAACCTCGAAGGTATTTATGCTTGCCAGGAATTGCTGCCGGGAGTGCCTATGGTAGGTGTTTTCGACACGGCTTTCCATCAAACGATGGAGCCGCACGTCTACCTTTACGGAATCCCTTATTCGCTTTACGAAAAGTATGGCATCCGTCGTTACGGCTTCCATGGAACCAGCCACCGCTTCGTTTCGAAACGTGCGTGTGAATTACTGGGATTAGACATCAATAATTCCAAGCTCATCACTTGCCACCTCGGAAACGGCGCTTCCATTACCGCCATCAAAAACGGAAAGTCAGTAGACACTTCTATGGGCCTCACTCCACTGGAAGGCCTGATTATGGGAACACGCTCGGGCGACCTCGACATCGGGGCACTTCTCAGCATCGCCGATAAGGAAGAAATTAGCATTGATGTGACCAACAAACTCATCAATAAGCACAGCGGAATGCTGGGCGTTTCTGGTGTTTCTTCAGACATGCGTGAGATAGAAGAAGCTGCTGAAAAAGGGAACGAACGCGCCGAAGTTGCATTGAAAATGTATGATTATCGTATCAAGAAATACATTGGTTCATATGCGGCAGCAATGAACGGCGTAGATGCTATCGTATTTACAGGAGGTGTTGGCGAAAATGCAGACACCACTCGCCGGGGAGTCCTTGGCGGGATGGAGTACCTTGGTGTAAAAATTGACCATAAGAAAAACGACGGCCTTCGCGGCAAAGAAGAGGTCATTTCCACCGACGATTCGAAAGTAAAAGCAATTGTAGTTCCTACCAATGAGGAGCTCGTTATTGCCTCTGATACTTACGAAATCCTGGAAAAGAAATAATCATATTTTAAGATCATCCTGAAAACAGCATATCGATAACCGGTATGCTGTTTTTTGTTGATTAACATTTTTGCTGTAAGTTAGCTACAAAATCTGAGTTTATTCGAATAATCCAGCTATGAAAAAACTACTCCTTTACCTTCGTTTTGTGATGATAGCCTTTGGCATCGGTGCTTTCCTTTTCATCACCCTCAGCTTTACGGATATCCCATACTACGCTTATCACAGCCTGGGAACAAAAAACGCTTCAATGGAGCTGCCTCCCGATTACATCGTTGTGATGGGAGCCGGTGGCATGCCAAGCCCGGAAGGTTTAATGCGTTGCGCTTATACAGCCGAAGCAGCGAAAGCTTATCCCGAAGCGAAGGTTATTGTGGCTATGCCTACAAAACCAGAATATTTTTTGGTCAGCCACACTTACAAAATGTTCAAGGAAATTCAGCTCAGGGGCATCGATTCATCGCGATTTATTTTTCAGCTTAAGGGTATGAACACGAGGGAGCAGGCTCTCGCTATCTCCAACGAACTTCCCCGGCACGACACGCTTTCGCTGATGGTAGTCACCTCGCCGCAACATATCTACCGCAGCGTTAAGGTGTTCGAAAATGTTGGGTTTAAGTCAGTCGGTGGAATAGCTTCCTTCGAAAAAGCGGTTGCAGAAGAAAACCTGATCGATCCGGGAGCTGAAAAGGAACAGGTTACTAACCTCAACCTGCGCTACAACATGTGGAACTACATGAAGTACCAAATCATCGTGATGCGCGAGTATGTGGCCATTACTTACTACTGGCTGCGGGGTTGGATTTAATTACTGTCCGATAATAAATTAAAGTGAAGTAATTATTTAGCTGGCTTTTAAAATCTTTGAAAATCAGTGCGATCTGTGTCATCAGTGCCTGTGCCGAACCCTCGGTATTCTATTGTTTTAGATTATAGAACACTGATCTTACTGATTGTACAGATTTACACTGATCATGACCTAAATAATTACAAAGTGAAAATGAAATCTTAAAATACTAAATCACAAAACAAACAAAACAGATGAGTAGCCAATCTCCTAAAGTTACTGTAATTCTGCCGGTTTACAATGCTGGAACTACTTTAAAACGCGCTATCAATTCTGTTTTAAACCAAACTTTTCATGCCTTTGAGCTACTTATCGTGGATAACAATTCTACAGATGGATCTCTCACGATATCCCACGAAAGTGCTTCGGGTGACAACAGAATCCGGGTTTATAAGGAGCCAATGCAAGGTGTGGTTCATGCCTTTAACAAAGGACTTCAGGAAGCCACCTCGCCCTGCATTGCCCGCATGGATGCCGATGATGTAATGCTGCCCGAAAGGCTTCAGCTGCAGCTTGACTTCCTGGAGAATAATCCCGATTGCGGTGCGGTGGCAGGATTGGCAGAATATGTTCCTCATCATCCCAACACCAAAGGGTTTGAGGATTACGTAGCCTGGTCGAACAGCCTGCTTACTGCGGAGGATATTTTTCTGAACCGTTTTGTGGAAATGCCCGTCATCAACCCAACCACCATGTGGCGCAAATCAATCTCCGATCGTCTGGGGGCCTATCGCAACGGTGACTTTCCGGAAGATTACGAATTGTGGCTCCGATGGATGGACGCAGGCATCAATGTTGGTAAAGTAAACAAACCCGTACTGCGCTGGCACGATTCAGACAACAGGCTGACCCGCACTGATGAAAAATATTCGAAGGAGGCTTTCCACCGGGTCAGGGTGAAATACCTCGCCAGGCACCTGGACAAACACAATCCCTTTCATCCGGAAGTATGGGTATGGGGTGCAGCAAGACAAACCCGGCGAATGGCCGAAATGATGAAAACAGAGGGAATTTCAATAAGGAAATACATTGACGTGCTGACAACAAAACAAATTACTGAACCCATATTACATTATTCAGAAATCCCAAAAGCAGGAAACTGTTTTATTCTTGTCTACGTTAAAAATCCGGTCGCCCGAACAGAAATAAAGAAGTTATTAAATTCCTTGACATATTCACACGGTAAAGATTATTTGCTTGTAGGGTAAAAATATTACATAACTCATTTTCATTCCCTTTTGCGAATTAATTAGAATCCTTATAAATTAATACAGTTCTGGGATTCGTATATGGAAAACTCTATATTTGTTAGTGTTATCAAGTATGATTTTTTATGAATTCTGGAGCTCATCGAATTTATCTTACAATTCTTACATCCATAGTAGTTGCTTCCACAGCTTATATGATCTACACCGGATGGTCTTATTATCAAACCGATCTTACTGAGCGTTTTTATCATGATGATTATAAGGTTTTAAAGCCAAGCGGCTCCATCGGACATGGCATTGGAATCTTTGGCTCACTATTTATGATTATTGGTGTTGCCTCATACATGGCACGGAAAAGATACCGGTTTATGTCTCGCTGGGGACTACTGAAGCATTGGCTGGAATTCCATATTTTCCTCTGCACTTTAGGGCCTATCCTGGTGCTTTTTCATACCTCTTTTAAATTTGGCGGTCTCGTGGCTATCAGTTTTTGGAGCATGGTGGCTGTTTTCCTTAGCGGGATTGCCGGAAGGTTTATCTACCTGCAGATTCCAAGAACCATCGAAGGACGTCAGTTATCGTTAAACGAGGTGAAGGACCTGAAAAGCAACTTCAGTAAAGTACTCGAAGAAAACTATCAGTTCGATACTTCGATAAGCGAGGATATCGAAAATGCAGTTGAGAAAAATGAGCTCCAAAAAGTAAGGAAGCTTTTAAAAGAAGCAAACGCTAAAAAATCCGACAGAAAGAAGGTGCTGAAATTTGCGAAAAACGAAATAACGCTCAACAAACGGATTGCCCGTCTTACGAAAATGCAAAAGCTATTTGAGTACTGGCATGTGGTGCATCTCCCTTTCGCGCTCATTATGCTGGTAATTATGATCATTCACATTGGGGTGGCTATTGCTTTTGGCTACACCTGGATATTTTAAGATATGGAACAGCTTATAGAAGAAATACTAATTTACGGTGTGGTTTTTCTCTTTATTGGGGTTATCATATTCATCTATCTGCGCAAGCAACGCCGCGAATCCAAAGCGGTGGAAGAAAAAATCCGTATCGCCAAAGAAGAGGGGCTTTTCGAACCGGTATCGCTTCATCCGGTAGTGAACCCCAACAGTTGCATCAAAACCGGGGCCTGTATCGCTGCCTGTCCTGAAAAAGATATTCTTGGAATTCGCAACGGAAAAGCCACACCCATCAATGCCTCACGCTGTATCGGACACGGGGCCTGCTTTCATGCCTGTCCCACTGAAGCCATCACGCTTATGATAGGCACTGAAAAGCGCGGGGTGGATTTACCACACGTCAACCACACTTTCGAAACGAATGTCAAAGGGATTTTTATCGCCGGGGAGTTGGGTGGCATGGGACTAATAAAGAATGCGGTGGAACAAGGAAGGCAAGCGGCTGAAAACCTTATCCGAACCCTTCCCGAAAAGCATGAGGCCGATTATGACCTTGTCATTATTGGCGCCGGCCCTGCCGGGATATCTGCTGCACTTACAGCGAAAAAACATAAGCTGAAGTTTGAAACACTGGAACAAGACACCCTTGGCGGGACTGTTTTTACTTTTCCCCGTTCGAAAATAGTGATGACTGCCCCCATGGATCTTCCGGGCTATGGAAAAGTAAAGCTCACGGAAACCTCAAAAGGTGAACTCCTGGAAGTGTGGAATAAAGCCCTTGACAAAAATGAAATCACCATCAGTGAGAAACAAAAAGTGGAAACCATCAGGCCTGTGAACAGCCACTTTGAGCTCGACATTAAAAACGGTACACAGCTCTCTGCCGCCCGCGTCCTCATTGCCATCGGACGAAGAGGCACCCCCCGAAAGCTCGGTATTCCGGGTGAAGACACTGAAAAAGTGGCCTACCGGCTGCTGGAACCTGAAGACATTTCCGGAAAAAAAATAATGGTTGTGGGCGGAGGAGACTCTGCCGTGGAATCGGCTATGCTTTTAGCTGAGCAGAATGAAGTCATCCTCTCATACAGGAAAGATAAATTCAGCCGCATCAAACCAAAAAACAGCAAAAAAATCAATCAACTGATTGAAGATGGGAAAATCGATGCCCGGTTTAATACTAACCTGGTGAAAATCGAAAAAGAGGTGGTGCACCTGAAAGATACGGATGACAAGGTCCGGGAAATTCCAAACGACCTGGTTTACGTCTTTGCCGGCGGTGAATTACCCACCCAATTCCTGAAAAACGCAGGAATCACAATCACTAAAAAATTCGGCGAAGCCATCCTTTCACATAAAAAATAAGCCGATGAAATACACAAGCATTTTTATATTCACTGTTTTATTGGCTCTATCGGGTAAGGCTTTCGCCCAGCTCTCGCCCGGCGAACTGGCCGAGCCCCATGCGCATCTTGAAGGGTTGTCTAACTGCACAAAATGTCATGACTTGGGGAAAAGCGTCTCTAACCAAAAGTGTCTCGACTGCCATGATCAGCTGAGCCAGCGTATATCGGACAATCAAGGGTTTCATGCCTCCACTGAGGTGAAAGGGAAAGACTGCATTGAATGCCACAGTGATCACCACGGTCGCGA
>JASMTJ010000416.1:0-2331 GCA_041694335.1 Bacteroidales bacterium | reverse complement strand
GAAATCTATTGTCGCGCAAGGAACGCTTGCTTACAGCCTCTATGACTACTTAAACAATAATCTCTCCGGCAGCCAATCTAGGGCAATGGAAAAAGATCTCAGTACTCGTCTAGATAGCGAACAAAGCATCGAGAAAACAGAAAAGCTCTACGAAGCACTGGACGAGGCTAGCCAAGAAATTGATCGTATCTATGCAGAACTGAAGAAAGAGCAATAAAAATGTCAAATCTGAACTCACCAGACATTGTTATATGCCGCCTTTCAGGGCGGCTTGCAGCCTTTCAGTTAGGCCAACCGGCAAGACCATTGTTCATCCAGGGCCAACATGAGGTCGGTGCTACATCCCTCAAAGAAATTAACTCTGCCTGCCGAGACCTGGCGGCGCGCCTACGTGGTGAAGGTGAGGACCCGGCTGTAGTTCATTGGGTTACCGATGGCAGCGACCATCATGGCCTGACCTTCTTATCGGAACTCTACACCATCTTTACGTCATCTTCGTTTCAGCTACTAAACTGGCACTGGCTTTCACATCATCAGTCTATTAAGGCTAAACAGTCAGAGCAGTTGCTGAGCCCTCAGGACATACTGACGGAACATGTGGTGCCTTGGTTATGCAATCAGATGCAGACTGTTCCCGAAACCCACAACTCTCCGGAACAAGTAGAGACTCTGAAAGAACAAGAAATCGAGTTAGAACGTGAAAACAGGCGCTTACAACGTGAAAATGAGCACTTAAAAATACAAAATACCGCAGTGAAGAACGTTGACACTGAAGCTCTACTTCATTACTTGCCAGCGATTTTTCCTCGGGTTTTCAATATTTTAGGAGCAACAGATTTAGCTTTACTCTGCAACCGAATTGAAGCATTTGATATCCCAAACCCTTACCCAGAGCCAACAGTTGAAACTTTAAGAACTTTGCAAAGACGCTTTCGAAGACTGCCCAAGCAGAAGCAGATCGATATAGTGCAGTTTATCGATAGCATCCCACAGAGCAACAGGCTCACAGTCAGACCAGAGATGCGCAATACTATATCTGAGATCAGGGAGGATCTTTCATGGGCCTGAGCAAAAATCCTGAAAAACAATTGGATCAACTGCAGGAAGCCTGGCTAGACGAAGAGAAAGGAGATTCATATAAGCTCTCCGTCTCGGCTCTTAAACTAATGCTTGAGCAGCACGGACCGTTGCAAGAGTTGATTAAAAATATTGCTCTTGGTGCCGAAGATCAGGCTGAAGACACCAATCACAATGAAAAAATAGATCGATTAATACATGAAAATGACCGCTTGAAGTCTACAATCGAACAAAAATATAATGAGATTTCGGCTTTAAAAAACTCGATCTATAAACTTGAAAAAGAGCTTAGTGATTTAACCTCAGAACTGCCGGCAGTCTCTTTTCTGAGAGATAATCCCAAGTTGGCTTCCCGGTTTGGTCTGCATGAAATATCTGACAACCCTAAAGAGGCAATTGTTCAGATAGTTTCTGTTTTTTCGCAACCAATGAACCTCGAAAGCCTCTGGAAGTACCTGACTGAACTCTGTGAGAGTCAATGCAGGCAAGCTTCTAATGATGAAATCTGTTTTCTTGAAACTGTGCTTTCTTGGATCAACAACAATCGAAAGATCCACCAATATCAGCTAATAAAGCCATACCCGAAAGAAAATTATGATTTCGAAAAGCACCTACGAAGCACTCAAACTGAGACAGGTGAAATCATTGAAAAGATACTATTACCAGGCGTTGACAGCGGTAATGGGAAAATATTGTGCAAACCACTCGTAACCACCTGTCCGTAAGGAACTGAAATGGATCAGCATATTAAATCCAACTCAGAATCTAGCCTAGAAAAGATTTCCAGCTATCTATCTGACAGATTTTTTGATAAATTCAAAGAATCGGAGTTTTGGGCCATTGCTCCCGCTGCCTGTGAGAACCCCATAGAAGAAGGTATAATTTTCACACAAACGTTAGGCAAAACCGAAATATCGGCTTCAAAACTTCTTAGATTTTTAGATAGCGCGTCCTTTCTTTCAATAGTATCAAAAGATACAGGTGAGAAAATTGCCACCTTACAAACTGATAACAAATTAGTTTGGAGCAATCGGTTTGGATCAGAAAAAAAAGCACCTGTAAATGGCGCAAGCCCCATGGATCTTATTCACGCTAGTCTTTTCGGCGTCATGGCTAGCCATTTATCAGCAAATGAAATGACTAAACTAGAGGCGTCAAAGCTACTTAGATCAATTAACAAAAGAAGTAAATTTAAATGGCATTTACCAACTGAAAATGAATTAAAGACCTTTGCTGAACCAAACAATAATCCAT
>JASMTJ010000415.1:0-10450 GCA_041694335.1 Bacteroidales bacterium | reverse complement strand
TCCACATCTTCGGGCGTGGGGGTGAACACCGGGTGGAGGATGTTCTCCGAGAAGGTCCCGTTCCCGGAGGTGGTCCACAGCAGCGTGTCGTAATTAATAGCTGCGCTGTGGGTAATCACATGGTCGACCGGGCCGCAGAGCGAGGTGTCGGCACCGGCCGTGAGTTCTATCTCTTGCTGGATGGTCAGGGTGAGGCTGTCGGTAAAGTCGCCATCGCAGGGGGCGTCGGTGAGCGCTTCCAGGGTCAGGGTGACCTGGCCACTTTGGATGTCGGCCTCCGAGGGGGTGTACTCGGGTTGTTCGGCGGTGGCATCGGAAAAAGCGCCCGTGCCGGAGGTGGACCACTGCAGGCTGCTGGCGTTCGTGGCCTGTGCATCGGGGACAATGGGCGAGAGCTCGCAGACGGTGTCGGAGGTGCCGGCCTCCACGGTGGGAAGGGTGAACAGGTTTAAGGTCTTGGTGACGGTCACATCCTCGCAGGGCGGGTTGGAGACCGTGGCGGTCAGGGTGACCTGGCCATTTGTGATATCATCGGCCGAGGCGCTGTAGGTGGGCTGCTCCAGGGTGGGGTCGTCGAAAGTGCCGGTGCCGGAGGTGGTCCACTCCAGGGCACTGTAGTTGGTAAAGCTTGCATCATGCAGCAGGGTGTCGCTCACATCGCACAGGTCGTAAGCTGCCCCGGCGTCGGCCTCGGGTTCTTGGGCGAAGAACAGGGTAATCTGGTCGCTGTAGTCGGCCGTGCAGGCGCCATTGCCTTCTACGGTCATGGTGAGGGTGGCCTGGCCGTTAGCCCAGTCATCGCCCTGGGGATAGTAGCGCGGCTGCTCGAGGGTGTTCATCGAGAAGATGCCGTCGCCGTCGGTGGTCCACCAGATGGAGGCCACATGGTCGGCATAGGCATCGCTCAGGCGGTAGGAGTCCCCGCAGAAGGTGGTCTCGTCAGGGCCGGCGTCGAAGTCGGGAGCGGTAGTCACGGTGATGGTTACCTGGTCGGTGACCTGGTTGTAGCCGTCGTCGACGGTGAGGAAGTAAGTGGTGGTCTGGTTGGGGGAGACCACGGGGGCGGCCTGGCTGCTGGTGAAGCCCGCAGGGTCGGAGGTCCAGGAGTAGGTGTAGTCCTCGGCGCCGCCGGAGGTGTTGGTCGTCAGCGTAATGTTCTCATCGCTGCAGATGGCCTGGTCGGCAGGGAGGATGTCGGTGGATAAGGCCGTGCCGTTGACGGTGATGGTGACTTGGTCATCGAAAACACAGCCTGTACTTTCACCTGTGGCGGTAAGTGTAAATACTTGTGTAGCGGTAAGGTTATCTGTTTGCGGATCATGCGCAGTAGGATCATCCACAAGGGCCGCCGGCTCCCACATCACCGGGTAAGTGGTGGTGTCCGGAAAATCCGCATCAAGCGTGGTGTACATCCCATGGAAAATGGATTGATCATCACCGGCGCTGAACTCCGGCGCAGGGTGCACAATTACGTCAAAGTAGGTGGTGTCGGCGGGAATATTATCGATTTCGATGGTAAGCATATACTCTCCGGAATTGACGGGTGTGGCATCAGGTATGGACACTTCCAGTCCTGTAGCTTCGAAACCATTTGGCCCGGACCAGTAATAAGAAGTATTGGCCAATTCGTTCACCGAAAAATTAATGGTCTCTCCCTCACACACCGGACTGTTTGAAGTTGCTTCTACAGTAGCAAAGCCTTCTGATTCAATGAATACCCAGGAGTCCAAGCCACTATCAAAACCATCTGCTATAGCTAATTTTATCGTATTCACTTCACCTGGGTTGACTTGACCAGAAGCAGTAATTGGGATTGTATATCCATCCATTTCATTACAGAAAAATGGACGAGTTTCGTTGTTTACAAATAAGTTGCTATTAATATTATCATTGATGGTATGTATTGAAATAGGTGTATTAAAGGTTCCCGGAACAAGTGCTATGTTTTCTCCGTTTAGAAAAAAAGCAAACACATCATTATAATTTCCGTCAACATAAAAAGTATATTCATCCGAGCCAAATACAAAATCAATGTACAAAGAATCAATACCCTCAAATGGGATAAATTCAAATTCAAGTACTGTTGCATCAAAAGTGGGATCACCAATTATATCAGTTAAATCCTCATCTCCGGCTTCACCATTAACAGCACTCACCCCGTCTGCTCCAGTACCATTGTGTTGGTTCGGGCCTAATGCATTTGAAGCATAACCAGAGCTAAGAATTATCCCACTACTTAAACCTATATTAGCTATATTACCATTTGAGAAAATACCTGAAGAGGCGTTATTTCCAAGTGTACTTTGAAAGTTTATCAAATTAGTCGAAGTAATCCCTAACCCTGTTATCTCCTCAATCAAATCCTGCGCAGTAACATTTGTGCCGTCAGTGGGTGAAATGTTAAAGGTTTCACAACGCCCAACATTGGTTTTTGGTTTTTGGTCGGTGGTATCAATACGTCTTGATGGTTGCTGCACCTGTGCATTCAACCAGAGTACCATGGTAGTTAAAAATAGTGTAGACAGAAAATATTTCACTGTAGCCCCATTTAATTTTAGTTAGTAAGCAACCCAATACAATTCTACGTCATTGATTCAGAATTGTTCCATTGAGGGGAGAATACTCTTAAAACCCTGCAATTTACATCATTGTTTGATTCAAAGTAAGGTACCGGGTATCTTTTTTCGTTTTCGCATATGATAATGGAAGGTTCCTCATTTACCCGGATTCCGGTTTTGTACACTCCACGTAATCAAGACACAAAAGATATGCAAAGCGTTGTCTCTGGTTCAAAAGTTGGCAGTTGGCATATTATATTCTCACAAACATAATCGTTGTGGGCCTTGTGTTGGCTTTGTGAACTTTGTGGCTTATTCTTAAACCTTTTTATTTTAACCACCAGGTGCACGAGGGTGTGCACGGGGGACATAAAGAGGATCGTTCAATTTAGTAACGAGTTTGAATTATCTGAAAGTTGGCAGTTGGCAGTATGCAGTTGGCAAAAATGCTTTCTCGCAGTCATTTTCATAGCGGGCCTTGTGTTGGCTTTGTGAACTTTGTGGTTTATTATTAAACCTCGTTATTTTAACCACCAGGAGCACGAGGGTTTGCACAGGGGACACAAGGATTATCGTTTTAGGCAGTAACGAGTTTGAATTAAGAAAGTTGGCAAAAGGCAGTTAGCAAAAAATGCTAACTATTTCTACAATTTGACAGAAGGATGTTTGCAAAATAAGGGTATTCATGAAAACAAAAAAGCCCTCCCTGTTCAAGGAAGAGCTTTTGAGGTCTCGGGCGGATTCGAACCGCCGTACAAGGTTTTGCAGACCTCTGCCTAGCCACTCGGCCACGAGACCATTTTTGCGGACTGCAAAATTAATAAATCTTTGGGATTCCTTACAACTTTCTTTGGTTATTTTGCGCAAATCCCTTCAAGCAGTCTTCGCAAAGGCAATCAGGATAGGTTTTTTGAAGGTGCTTTAGTGTTCCTTTGTCCAACTGATAAGCCTGGCACCAACATTTTCCGGTATCTGCTTCACACTGAAATGATTTTCCGCATTTTGGACAGGTTTTCTTTTCAGGCATCGATTTCACTGGTGTTAAGGGTGACACTGACGCTTCCGACAATGCTTTTACCAAGTGGCGGGTTCATCTTATGAAGTGTAATACTTGCTTCTTCCACCAATGGAAATTCTTTTTTTAGTCTCCTGAGAATACGCTCTGAAACATGCTCAAGCAAGTTACTGCGGCTTTCCATTTCTTCTTTCACCATCAGGTAAACCGACTGATAATCGACAGTATCGAAAAGATCATCGGATTTTTGGGGTTTGGTGGTATTGACCTCCATAGAAAGATCGACGGTAAAATGCGTACCTATCGTTGCTTCTTCGGCAAAGCAGCCGTGATAGGCGAAGAACTTCATATTATTGAGTGAGATTTTTCCCATTGCAGTATGATTTTATGCAAATTTAGATAAAATGTACTTTTGGGTTGATCTAAAAAAATCAAGCGGTAAGAGGCTGCCCTAAAATCCTTGAATAAAAGGTATTCTGAGAATAAGCGCAGATGGCTTTTTGGACAGCCTCCAAACACAAATACACCTATTGTTAGATTTCATTTACTCAATAATCCGCCGGTAGTGGTTGTAGCGATCGTAAATTTCGTTGACGTAATTAAATGGCTCTTCGCCGCGGGCGTAGCCATAGTATACTACTGAGTCCTGGTAATAGTCCGGGTTGGACTTGTTGAGTACGAAATAGGCGACGTTATTGTCCCAGATGGCGGGATCGCGTTTGTACTTTTCGGCCAGCCTTATGGCATCCAGTACATGGGCAATTCCTACGTTGTATGCAGCCAGCACGAATTTTTTTCGCTCCTCTTTTTCTTCCACATGTTTCTTCAACAGCTTATCAAGCCATTCGATATAACGGACTCCGGCCTTGATTTGCTGTCTGGGCGAGGCGGAGCTGTCGATTCCCATTTTCTGCATGGTGGCCGGCATCATCTGCATCAGTCCGTAAGCACCGGCCCAAGAGCGGGCTTGCGGATAGAAGTTCGATTCCTGGTAAATCATAGAGGCAATCAGCCGCCAGTCCCAGCCCAGCCGCGCAGCCTCCTCTTTCAGTATATGATCGTAAGCCGAAATTTTTGCCCCCGTTAGCGAATGGTAGTCACTGTAATATAAATCCTGCGCGCTTTCGTTCCTGAAATATTTGTTGTAAATGACATTGGCAAAAAAGGTATCGTTAAACTGATTCTGCCATGAATTGATAACATGAAGGATGCTGTCATTCCCCTTCTTTACGGCCCAGGCCACTCGCTGCGGAAAACTAACGGGCGTTTTAACATCGATATCCGGGAAATAGCGTTTGTTTACCCGGGCCACATGTTCGTCGGCCACAGTGTATTTGATATCCCCATCCGACACTTTCCTGATAAGTTGTTCCACCTCGAGCGAATCGCGGACAATAAATATGGTGTCGCCGATTTCCTCCATCAGGTTTTCGAGCCTGCTGACATAAGCGGTGTTCTTCTGAACATGCACTGTTTCTCTTGCAAGATCGACCGGCGATTGTATAAGGTTTTTTCTTACCTGATCGTAGGTGCGCATTTTTCGCCAGTTTTTTGGCTTCCTTTGAACCAGCATCTGACGTGTTTGATAATGGGGCTCTGTAAAATCCACACGTGTTCTGCGCTCGAGGTTGATGGCCAAATCCATGGCAATGATATCACATTCGCCGCGGTTCAACATCGCTATGGCCGTGTCAATGTTATTCTCGGGAATTATATCGAGTGGGACGTCCAGGTGATCGGCAAATTGCTGTGCCCGCTCAAATTGGTATCCCATGGGTGTTCCGCGAAAAATGAAATAGTTCGTGGAATTGTAATCCGATACTACCACAAGTTTTCCACGCTCATTAATAATATCAATTTGCGTAATCGTGTCTTCGTTAACAGGCACAGTTTGCTTTTGTACCATTTCATCGGAAGGCTTAAACTTACAGGAATTGCCAGCAAGAAAAATGGTCACCACAGAAAGAACCAGTAAAAAGGCACGCTTTTTTAAACACATAATCATGTGAAAATAAAATAAAACCAGCAGAAAATCAAATTATAAGGCTGCAGACAGCACATCCCGGCAAGGGAAAAACCACCATTATCCCCTGTCAGCAATACCCTGCCACTGATGTTAAATTTCCTGAAGAATTTAATTTTTAATCTTCAAAAATCATGATGCCGCCTTCATTTTTCCCATCTTTAATGACGGTAAAAAAGTTCTCGGTCATCACTTCTTTGTGGGTTTGACTATCGAGATAACGAGCGGTGATTTTGACTTTGTTGTCCTCGGATATTTTTATTTTGACGTAGTTATACACATAACCGTCTCCTATCGGGTTAGCAATAAGGTGACTGGTAGATGTGACCACAAAGGCCTTTTCGTTACCAATACTCATAGGAGCAAAATATTCGAAAGTGGATATTTCCATTCCGCCAATGGCATTAGGAGAATAGTCCTGGATTTCGTTATCGCTGATAAGCTGGCATTTCTCATAGTGAATCACCACACGCACCTCTTCCCCCTTTTTCAGGATGTCCATCAGCGATTCAAAGTCTGTCACCTGGTCTGCAGCAAACGCTCCCGAAGCCATGAGTAAAGAAACAAATAAAGTTGCTAATCTTTTCATATTAAGTTGTTTTCGTTAGTTTTTCAATTAAGTGATTTATTTAAAAAAGTGACCCCGAAAAACCTTCAGCCGGTTTAATGATTTCCGAAGTATTGTTTCGCGGAGAATTTACGAGCCTGGAAACCGGGTAAAGATCCAGTTTTTCAGGATAGGGCTTCATTATTGACTGGAGTTCCTCCTTGTCATCACTTTCGAGCCAAATCTTTTCTTCCTTTTCGGGAAGAATGACGGGCATACGGTGATGGATGGATTGCATGGTTTCATTCGGTTCGGTAGTCAGGATGGTAAAGGTATGAACGGGTTCACCCTGATCGTTTTTCCAGCTTTCCCACAATCCGGCCATCGCGAAAAGCTGATGACCCGGAAGCATGATGTAGTGAGGCACTTTCTCCTTGCCCCATTTCTTCCACTCAAAAAACCCATCACTTATCACCAGACAGCGGCGCTTTTTGAAAGCCTCTCTGAACGCTGGTTTTTGATGGGCAGTTTCGCTTTTGGCATTAATCAGTTTATTTCCTATCGCCGGATCTTTTGCCCAAAAGGGGATCAACCCCCACCTAAAAGCGTTGAGTTTTACGGGCTCCGTGTTGGTAATGACCACCTGGTCCTGGCCCGGCGCACCGTTAAACCTCGGAATGTAGGGTATAGCCCCTCCCGAAGTCTGAAACCGGTCGTTAATCGCTTGCTCTTCTTTTGTTAAGGAAAACCTTCCGCACATAATATCTTATTAACAGAATTTAAAAGTAAGGATTTTTGTTTAGATGAGGAATGGCTTAAATTTGTATTACAGGAAAAATGAAACGAGTAACAATCAAAAAAAGATAATAAGATGAAAAAATTTGCAATTATTCTTTCAGGAAGTGGCGTTTTTGACGGCGCTGAAATTCATGAAACAACCTTAACGATGCTTTCGATTATGCAGCGTGGAGCCCAGTATGAGATTTTTGCGCCGGACATCAATCAGCTTCACGTGATCAACCACCTCAACGGTGAAGAAATGGACGAAACGCGCAATGTGCTAGTGGAGTCAGCCAGAATTGCCCGCGGCGAAATCAAACCTCTGAGCGAATACAATGAAGAGGATTTTGATGCACTGATTATGCCGGGTGGTTTTGGTGCGGCCAAAAACCTTTCCGATTTTGCTGTGAAGGGGCCTGATTGCACGGTTGATAAAGATGTGGCCAGAGCCATTAAAGACACTGTGGCTGCTAAAAAACCCTTAGGTGCCATTTGTATCTCTCCTGCTGTGGTGGCCAAAGTGATAGAAGGTGTAGAGCTAACCATCGGCCAGGATGCGGATACTATTAAAGGTCTGGAAGCGATGGGCGCCCGCCATAAGAAAACTACGCATGGCGAGGTGGTCGTTGATGAAAAGTATAAACTATTCACAACGCCTTGTTATATGCTTGACGCGAATATCCTTCAGATTTGGGAAGGCGCAGACAACATTGTCAAGGCGATGCTGGAGAAAATGTGATTTTGACAAAAAAATAAAATCGCGGATTCCGTAAGAATCCGCGTTTTTTTATCTTCAAAAATGTGGTTATTTCAATACTCCTAATTCCTTTCCTACTTTCTCGAATGCTTTAAGCGCTTTTTCAAGATGCTCCTGCTCATGAGCTGCTGATAGCTGCACGCGGATACGCGCTTGCTCTTTTGGAACTACCGGATAATAGAATCCGATGACATAAATTCCCTCTTCGAGCAACTTAGAAGCAAATTCCTGCGAAAGCTTGGCATCATAAAGCATTACTGCGCAGATGGCTGAATCTGTTGGCTTGATATCAAAGCCAATGTCACGCATCTTCCCGATAAAATAATCGGTGTTTTTATGCAGCTTATCCTGTAGTTCATTGGTTTCCGACATCATATCAAACATCCGTATTCCGGCATTCACCACCGATGGAGGTAATGAGTTCGAGAACAGGTAAGGACGTGAGCGCTGACGAAGCATGTCGATAATTTCCTGGTGACCAGTGGTAAATCCGCCGATAGCACCACCAAAAGCTTTACCCAGTGTACCGGTGATGATATCCACTTTTCCGCGAATATCATAAAGCTCGGTAACGCCACGACCGGTTTCTCCCACTACGCCTGCCGAGTGACATTCGTCAACCATTACCAGCGCATCATACTTTTCGGCCAGCTCCACCATTTTATCAACCGGAGCAGCGTGTCCGTCCATTGAGAAAACAGCGTCAGAAACAATAATTTTGAAACGGGCGTCTTTTGCTTCCTTAAGCTTTGCTTCCAGGTCATCCATATCGGCAGTGTTGTAGCGGTAGCGCTGTGCTTTCGTCAGGCGCACACCATCAATAATCGAAGCATGGTTAAGTGTATCTGAGATAATAGCATCTTCAGGCGTAAGCAAAGGCTCGAAAACACCGCCGTTCGCATCGAAGCATGCGGCATATAAAATGGTGTCATCCGTACCAAAATATTCGGCGATTTTTTTCTCCAGCTTTCTGTGTAAATCCTGGGTCCCGCAGATAAACCTTACCGATGACATTCCGAATCCATGGCTGTCGAGGCCTTCCTTAGCCGCTTTGATCAGTTCAGGGTGATCAGAGAGTCCGAGATAGTTGTTGGCACAGAAGTTCAGCACTTTCTGACCACTTTCCAATTCAATTTCGGCACGCTGTGGCGAAACAATGATACGTTCTTCTTTATACAGTCCTGCATCTTTAATGTCAGCAAGTTCTTTTTGTAAATGTTCTTTTAATTTTCCGTACATGTGAATGATTTTTTTCGTGAATGAGGTAACAAATATACGTGTTCTTGTCAATTTCTATGATATTTAGTGCTTTGATTTATTTGACACCTTTTGTGCCTGAACAAAAAAATCTATCTTTGCGAGCGATAATGTGAATTGATTCACAACGGTGTGGCTGTCAGACTACACATCTTTTTGAATCAACAAAAAATTCTGATTTAAAACCTTAGAACATGAAAAATATATTAGTATTAGGCGCGGGCGGACAGATCGGTTCAGAACTGGTTGTGGAACTCCGAAAACGCTATGGGTCAGAGCATGTGGTTGCCAGCGACCTCTCTCCGGAAGCTGAAAAGAAAATTGCTGCCGAAGGACCATTTCATACGGCAGATGTTACGAATGGAAATGTCGTGGCTGAGCTGGTAAAAAAATATAAAATCGATACCATTTACAACCTGGCGGCACTTTTATCGGCTGTAGCCGAAACAAAGCCTCAGGCCGCCTGGAATGTAGGTATCAACGGTCATTACAATATTTTAGAGATTGCCCGCGCAAACGATTGCGCTGTGTTCTTCCCCAGCTCCATCGGAGCCTTCGGGCCAAGTACACCCGCCGACAACACTCCGCAAGATACCATCCAGCGTCCTCAAACCATGTATGGTGTTACGAAAGTAACCGGCGAACTGCTGAGCGATTATTATTTCAAGCGTTATGGTGTGGACACTCGTGGTGTGCGTTATCCAGGAATTATTTCGAACGTAACACTGCCTGGTGGTGGCACAACTGATTATGCAGTAGAAATCTATTACGAAGCCATTCGTAAAGGCACCTATACTTGTCCGCTGCAAAAAGGCACCTTCCTCGATATGATGTACATGCCTGATGCCATCAACGCAGCTATCGACCTGATGGAAGCCGATCCGTCAAGACTCAAGCACCGCAACTGTTTCAACGTCACAGCTATGAGTATCGATCCGGAAAGCATTGCAGATTCCATTTCAAAGGTGATTCCTGATTTTACTATCAACTACAATGTGGAACAGGCAAAACAGGAGATTGCCAATTCGTGGCCAAACTCCCTCGATGACTCTGCCGCAAAGTATGAGTGGGACTGGAATCCTAAGTTCAAACTGGATGCCATGACCGAAGACATGCTGAAGGTTATCGGTGAAAAGCATAAGAAGGGGTTAATTTAACGTACTTAGGTGCTTAAGTGTTTATGTAAAAGTATTTATGCCGGAAGGTCATTCACCTTCCGGCATTTTTTGTGCTGTTTCAGATCGCTTTATTCATTGTACTTTTGTTGACTGATGAAAGAGAATCAAACATACATGTTTCCGACCAGCCGGAAAGAGATGCAGGCTTTGGGCTGGGATCAGGCGGATGTCATCCTGCTAAGCGGTGATGCTTTTGTGGATCACCCGGCATTTGGCGCAGCGGTTTTGGCCCGAATGCTGCAATCGGACGGTTTCAGGGTGGCTGTGGTTCCGCAACCCAACTGGCAGGATGACCTGCGGGATTTCAAAAAGCTTGGAGAACCCAAACTCTTCTT
>JASMTJ010000414.1:0-1787 GCA_041694335.1 Bacteroidales bacterium | reverse complement strand
TTCAGAATTTCTAAACACATTAAATCCGCTATTCAGCACCACTAAAATCATAGCCAAGAACGAAAGCAGTCCGGGCAACCCAGACTCAGACAAGGGTTTGAGATACTCGGAATGCGCCCCGCCCACATCGCCAAACCAGGTGCTGATTCGTGTGGTCAGCGCATCATCCTGGTAAGGCGCATACTGAAACTGGTAGGTTCCGGGACCAAAACCTAGCAGAGGGCGCTCCGAAAACATATCCAGGGCACTCTCCCACCGGTTGATACGCTCGAGGTTCGACACGCTGCTGTTGATGTTGGCTGACGACTCCTGGTGCTCGCGCAGGTTGCTGCCACGCTCCCCCTCCACACTGTTGAGGCGCTCAAGGATGGGGCCTCGTAAGCCCAGCAACATCAGTACCAACAGACCAATTCCTGCCATCACCACCTTAAACCTTATCCTGAAAAGGAGAATAAATGCCATCAGCAACATCACTCCGATGCTCAGCCACACCGCTCTTGAAAATGACAGCAGTATTCCGGCCATCAGCAGCGGAAAAAAGATGAATGAAAAGAGGTATGGCAGTTGGAATTTTTTCCTGCCAATGAAAAGCGTCATCGCGACAAGCGGAAAAACCAGTGCCAGGGTAGCGCCATAAACCGTATGATCCTTAAAAAAGGGTTTCGGCGCCCAGCCGTTCACTTCCTGGATAAACCCAAACTGCGAATGCTTGAGTGTGGCCCACACCACAGTAGCTCCAAGCGATAAAACGAATATCCACAGCAGTGTGACCCCTTGCCGGGAATCCTGAAAGAAGCGCAACACTGCAAAATAGAAAACCAGAACAAATACCATCCTGATAAAGAAATATTTGAGAGAAATCAACGGCATAGAGCTTGAAAGTGTGGTGATCAGCATCCAGCTTAGATTGAGCAGAAGCAGCACCGTGACCGGATGTTTCCAAATCGATCGTGGTAAAAAATCTCCTTTTAAAAGGTTGGCCAAAACAAAAATGGCAAAAGGCAAAACCAGCACCTCACCGGGAATGCTCAATCCGATGCCCAAGCCAATATCCTCGAGATTGACCGACACCGGAAGGAGAAAAAACAAACCGTAGAGATATCCTTTCGGATGAAAAACGGCCAGGTATCCGAAAAACAATGCAAAAGGAACTGCCAGCGCAAGCATTTGCAACGTGCGATCATCCTGCAGCAAAGCAAAAGCCAGTAGCACAACGTAAAGCACTGACGCAAGGATGATAATAGTATTTCTTAATTAATGACTGATCATATTTGTTCAAACCATGAATCACCAGCAGCACGCTCACACTCATTACCAGCATCAAAACCATCGCCCCGGCCGTAAACAAAAGCTTATCGGGATAGGCCACCTTGTAGGACGGCTGCGCCTTGCTGAAAGTGTAAGCCGCGGGCACCGGCTGATTGTAACGGATTTGTGCATCATCATACTTGTTTTTCAACTCAAAGAGTCGCTGGTTTTGGTTCTCCAGTTCATGCATTTTCATTTCCATGGTCACCGAAGAGACCTCCGGCTCAAACTCGTTCACCATTTTGGTCAGCCTGATTTTCAGGTTGTCGTGCAGCGAGCGGTTTAGCGCAATCTGGTGGGTCAGGTAATTATAGCGCCCCTCATCTGCAAGCAGTGCATCAATTCTTGCACCTAACGATTGTGATTTTGACCTCAGGCCACTCAGGCGAGCTTCAATTATCTGTACAGAGTCCTGTAACCCACTATTTCTCATCGATTCCAGCTGTGATTCCATGAAAATTTCCTGTCCGCTCACCCTT
>JASMTJ010000413.1:0-4717 GCA_041694335.1 Bacteroidales bacterium | reverse complement strand
TGCAGGTTAGACTTGGACATGGCGTATCCATCCTCTGTTGGTTGTGATCTTGGCGGTGATCAACCAACAGGATACGCCATCCCTTCAGCCTGCTTCCATACACCAGAAATCACCATAACTCGCTCTCAAAAAGGGCGCCATCCTAGCTTGATATGATAGCTGATTTATGATTCTATCGATTCGCTCAGTTATTTTTTTCAACAGAACTCTGAAAATGAATAACACTAAACGGGGCATTCGAAAATATTTACATTTCTACTGCGCAAGGAGATGCGATTCTCATGAATGATCACGATTACGTGAACTTCTCAGAAGATTATGAACTCAACTACCACCTTCGGAAAGTTGACAAACGTCAAACTGAAACAAATCGAAGCATCCTCCGGGACATGGGAGGGGAGCTGAAGAGAATAACGGGCAAGGCTCGCCTACAACATGGAGAGTTTCATTCTTACGTATCAACTCAAACATTTAGACTGGAATAAGCCTAAAAGAGCTGTCGTAACGTAGCTACACAATTCGCTGCCACGCCTTCAGGCATATTTGCCTGAAGGCGCCCAAAAACCTCTCCAAATTAATCTTTATAGCTTATCAATTATGCTTTGAATGCGAACGACTTTCTTAGATTTTTCAAGATAATCTGAATATGACTTAATCGCCGAATCTATAAGATTTCTGTATGTAAACCATCGACCATTTATTCCGGACAAAAGCTTGTCAGCTTCGCCCTCATGCCTTTCTTTCGGACGCCCACCAAGAACAAATATCACTTCAACGTAAGGCCTTCCGACCCCAGACTGCTCTAAACATTTCCTTAACCCTTCCTCATACTTAGAGCCTTGATCATATAATTCGAGAGCAGTTACTGGCCGCTCCTGCCTTTTAAGTTCAATTATAACATTTGTGCCAGAGACCTTTTTATACCGGATATCCAGTCGCCCCCTTGCTTCATCTTCTTTCAATGTTGTAACGTTTCCAAATTCTTTTTTTAATGATTCCTCCATTCTTTCTGACGCGGTAGCACGCTCCCATGCCGGATCAAGAAGCCACAAATGATTAAAGATATGCTTCTGCATTTCGACCTCTAACGCATCATCGTCCCTAAGGTCCTCAAGCTGCCGAATAACCGCCAATCGTTCAGTTACTATTTCATGATAGTAGCCTGCCTCTAATTCATCCACTTCATCAAATATCACCTTGAACTGCTCTGAATCAAATTTATTCAAGGCTCTTAAGTGATGAAGCTGCTCCTTCATTCTGAGTCGCTCAAATGCAATAATGCCATGCTTATACAGCTCCTTCCTATCAGCCGCATTATCAATTGGCAAGCCAGCAATATGCCCGATAAGCTTACGAGCAGACTTTCTAGGCGAAGGCTGGAGCCCATCCAGCCACTCTTTTACAGCAGTGCTACTTTCTTCCGCCTCTTTTCCTCCATCTTCATTTCTGAAATCTTTCCAAACTTTTCCGATTTCGTTTAAGCACCGCTCAATATATGACTTCAATTGCTGATAACGGGGGTCGTCTTCAATAAGACTTTGCCTACTGCTAGTGGCTATATCTTGACAGGAATCCAAGTCAAGGAAGTCGGCATTTATTTCGCCAACTATATATTTTGTGTATAGGCGGCCATCATTAAACTCAGACAAAATATCTTCATGAACTACTCGCCCACGGGCCAACAGTACAACACCATTTATATTGCCTACATCAGGATCCTTTAGCTCGCCGGAGCTACCTACCGTGCCCAGCCACCCCTCAGCGATATATTGCTGCTGATAATCTACGATACCGTCCCAGTGATCATGCCGCTTCATTTTTGTGCAACTATCAATGATTGACTGTTGCTCATCTCGATCACCAACAGTCCAAAGATATTCTATTCTTTTCGTATAGTCTCGATCACCAACTTTTACCTTTTCATCATTTACTTTTACTGTAAATTTGTAGCTATCACCAATTACTGTGAACCGTCTAGCCAATTTCTTTTTTAAGACTTTGGCAGAAGCCATTCTTGACTTCACGAGATCGGTAAGTACTATTTTTGTACCTTTATTTACATCAACTTCATGCTCAGGAATTTCACCGGGGAAGTATGTTTTTTCACCATCACCCTTTATTACAGACTCTATTTCATCCACATCCATAATAAAGCCATGTTTTTGGCCATCCTTCTCAGAATATATTTTTATATTTTTTGCGATTGAGAACAACGAAAGCTTCCCAAGCCCTTTCCGCCCCATAACTGGACGATTAAAGCGGTCAGTAATAGCAAACCCCTCTTCCCTCCTATTATGACCAATTAATAGAAATCGGTTATTAACATCATCAACGGTCATTCCGCAACCATCGTCAATAATTTCTATTTTATCTTTCTCGATATTTATGGTCACATTTTCCGCATCTGCGTCCCATGCATTTGCAACCGCTTCTGTTAATACTGCGGAAACATTACTATAGAGATTAATACCCAAGTGCTTCAGCACATTCAGGCTAATGGCCATCTTATACTTGGGATTTTCCTTTTCAGGGGAAGCTTCACTTTTTGGCTTATCGCTCATTGCAACCTCAACTGGGCAAGAAGGTGTACCGTGTAACAGCCGAGCAGACCGGCATTTTCCATGTGATCTGCCGATAGTACATTTGAGCCTCGATCTTGTCAGCATTTTGCATTAAGATGTGCTTGACACTTAATGTTATGCGGAGCGTGAATGGATGAATGTCAGCTGTGTGGATTTGTTTTGCGGTGCGGGAGGTCTATCTCACGGGCTCATTCGTGGTGGGGTTAAAGTCAACGCTGGCGTCGATATTGATCCGCACTGTAGATACCCTTACGAGGCCAACAACGGAGCACAGTTCATTGATGAAAGCGTTGAGTCGCTTCGGGCAGAGGACATTGAAAAGCTATTCGACAATGGATCGGTAAAATTGCTCGCCGGATGCGCCCCATGCCAACCATTTTCCTCGTACAGCCGAGGTAAAGGGGACAAAAATCACGAGCGCTGGGACCTTCTGAAATCATTTGGCCGATTGGTCAGCGCGGTACAGCCAGACTTAGTGACAATGGAGAATGTACCAGAACTACCCAAACATGATGTTTTTGAAGATTTCCTCCGTTGCCTTGATGGATACCACGTCAGCACTCAGGTAGTGAACTGTAACAACTACGGCCTGCCTCAACACCGGCGACGCCTAGTTTTAATTGCCTCCCGGCTGGGCCCCATTAAGTTGATCCCTCCAACCCATACAGAAGGCAGAGAGATAACTGTTCGCCAAGCCATTGGCCACCTACCTGCCATTCGTGCAGGTCAGAAGTGCGAATCGGATCCGTTGCACGCATCTTCGGGACTAACTGAGATAAACCTAAAGCGCATTCGGCAATCTAAACCGGGAGGAACGTGGCGAGATTGGGATGAAGAGCTGGTAGCATCTTGCCATCGGAAATCCTCCGGAAGGACCTACCCAAGCGTATATGGCCGCATGGAGTGGGACAAACCATCTCCGACCATGACAACGCTGTGTTATGGCTATGGTAACGGTCGATTCGGTCATCCTGAGCAGGACCGTGCGATTTCACTTAGAGAAGCGGCTATTTTTCAATCATTTCCGCCCGATTATAAATTTGTTCCTGCAGGACAGCCCGTTCACTTCAAGATTGTTGGCCGGCTCATAGGCAACGCTGTGCCAGTTCGATTAGGGGAGGTCATTGCTGAAAGCGTTCGGCAGCACCTCAAAGGTCAGGGGTAAAGGCCCAACCTATGTTAATCTGACAGGGGTGATTGGTAAGCTATAACCCTACCTTGGGTTGCGATATTTTTGAGGAGCTCAGAATTATCATAGCGATCTGGCTGACTCCATTCGCTCTCCCAAACCGGCAACGCCTGAATTAGAACACCTGTTTCTACGAGATTATCGAAAGCGATACCGGCCATCGCCAATTTTGTTTCCACAAAATCACCGACTGGATCTTCCAGAATCACCGCAACATCGGCATCGCTCTCTTCGTGATAATCACCTCTGGCACGGCTTCCGAACAAGATTAACTGTTTGACTGCGAATTTTTTAGCTACCAATCGTCCGAACTGGATGACCGCCTGCTCGATATCCACGATGTTGTCCATGACCTGCTGCTCCAACCCGACCTCCGGACTAGAATCCCAGTCGTGAACAGTCTCAGGAATAGGTGCATCCGGATCACACTGATCAATCAGGTCCTGGAGCTGGTGACGCTTTGGATTTTGGTGTTTGCTCATGGTCGAAAAGCCCCTCGACGCCCATAAATCACCGCTGCTGACACGACTTTTTGCTCACCAGAGAATTTATCTGCAGACTGATACTCGCCATCCCACTCCTGAGCCTGCCGATAACGCACTGTTTGTCGTTGGCGAATCTCTACGATGTCATCAAACCCCGTCTCGTAGCCCTCAACCAAAACCGGTGTCTCCGGTGGCAGGGTTTTCAGCCTTTCAATCAATTCCTCGGCAGTCATAGTTCGCCCCCCTGTGGACTCAAAGATCCAGAACAATGGGTGGATTGAGGGGTTCATACCGCTCAGTACAAGCGCTGGCATTGATTAGCCGAGTGTCGGCAAGCCGATATTCCCCGTAGCCTTCGTGTATGTGGCCGAATATGTGGGCCTTCAGGGAAAGCTCGTGGATCCGGTTAAGCAGTTGGCTGCAACCCGCGTTCTGACATCGGAATCCCACGGTTGCCAAAT
>JASMTJ010000412.1:0-8047 GCA_041694335.1 Bacteroidales bacterium | reverse complement strand
TTTACCTTCAGCATTAGAAATAGTACCATTTGTGGTACCCTTTTCCATAATAGAAACTCCGGGAAGGGTTTCCCCGTTTTCTGACAGAACAGAACCTTTTACCATCAAGCGGTTAGCCGTCTCCTGTCCTATCGTAATCGATTGCATTCCTGCGATAAAAAAAAGCAGGAAGCTCATACTTTTTAAAGCGTTTAGTAGTTTCGAAAATCGTGTATTATTCAGCATTTTGTCATAGTTTGATTGATTGGTCATTGAATCGCAATTAGAACTAATTCTTGCATGACTCAAAATTACTATCAAACCTGCCGGCTTTAAAGCAATCTAAAAGCTTATAAAGAAAATACAGTATGCTAGAAATTTATTAAATGCTGATATACTGTGATTAATGTGTTTTGATACAAAGCCTGGGATATAGAAAAATGCTTCGTTAATATGAATACTATAACTTCATTTCTGTTACTTCGATAAGTTTTTTATCAAAATCGTCATTATCCACTATGGATTTATTCCGCACTTTTGTTTTATAGGTATAAATGGTATTTACCGAATAACCGAGAATCTGTGCTATTTTTTCGTTATGCTTTATACCAAGCCGGATTAATGCAAAAATGCGCAGCTCGATATTCAGTACTTCACTGCCTTTTAAATTTACACGATCCTCTTCTCTGAAAAGAGAGTTGAATTGTGAAATAAAGTCAGGAAAAAGCTGAATGAAGATTTTATCAAAATTGGCCAGTAATTCGCTTTTTTCTTTTTCAGGATCAAAAGTCTTTACCAGATGATTGATTTCTTTAATCTTTCCCTGGCGTAGTTTTTCATCAATTTTTTTCAGGTAGTTTTCAAGCTTTTCGAAAATTGCAGAATCTTTTATAAAAAAGTTTCCTATGTACTCTTCTTTAATTTTATTCGCCTCAAGCAAGAGTTGGTTAATCTGCTGAAGCTGCTGATTTTGTTCTTCCTTTTTTCTATTTGCCTCCTCAAGGCTCCTGTTGGCTTCTGTCACAGCCGCTTTGGCTTTTTTAATTTTTATCATTTGGCGATAAATTATCACCGCTAAAATAATCACGAAAAGCAGCAATGCCGAAACCACAATACCTAAAGTGATCAATCGTTGTTTTTGCTTTTCAATACGTTGGATGACTTGCTGCTCAATGTATGGAAGAATCTCAACGATTTCAATTTTTCGTTGTTGTGCCCCAAAATACAACGCATCTTCATTGGCTTTTCTAATAAGTATGGCTGCCTTTCCTGTTTCACCCCTATCGAAAAGCATTTTTGCCAGTTTGATGATGGCCAGTGTTTCCTTTGTAGCCGACTTAATATCGGCTAAAGCTGCTCTTGCTCAATAATTTATAGCGCTATCGGGCATGTTCAGGGTCTTTGCAATGTTACCCAGCACATAATTTACCACCGCATAATCTCTATGACCCAATTCCTGCTCCTCCAAAAGTTCATTAAGCTCATGGTAAGCATCCTTCACTTCTCCGCTTTGAAACTTTATGAACCCTTGAAGAAAACTGTTGAAAAAAGTTCCTTCTTCTGTATTTAAAAGGGCAGAATCGCGAAAAGCAGCAGCCAGCGACTGGTATTTTTCTGAAAATTCGGGAATATTACTAATCTTTTCCATCTCACCATAACATCGTCCTAAAAGACCATAATACAAGGAGCGGTTTTCCCTCATCAGGGTGTTTGGTTGAATGGTCAGGAGTGTATCCAATGCTTCCTTATACATCCCAGCCGACACGCAAATCTGTCCGAAACCAATTTGAGCAATATGCACTTTTTCAGGATCCTGAAGCTGATTAGCCAATCTTTGTGTTTTTTCAATATAGCGATATGCCGAATCATAACGAAACGACTCATACTCTCTGAACAATTGATAACTCAATTGATGGCGCTTTTGAAACTTCTTTCTGGAAACATGATTCAATTGTGCTTTGAGCGAATCAATTCTGTTGAGTCGTGAAGAATCATACTTTCCTGTCTGCGGAATCATCTCAAACAGATTCCCCAACTCAGAATTCTGACTGTTTGCCGGGACTGCTGCTACCAGGAATAATGCTACTATTCCAGTCAGGCAGATCGTAATTCTCAGTTTCAACCCCTTCATATACATTCTCTTTTGGCGACTTGAAGAGCAAAGATAGTATTTATCACTATTGAGGATTTATCTACAACATATCATTCGCCAAATTCGCCAGCTCAGAACGCTCGCCTTTTTCGAGCCTGACGTGAGCAAATATTTGGTGATTCTTAATCTTGTCTATCAGGTACGATAAGCCATTACTTTGAGAATCGAGATACGGCGTGTCGATTTGATAAATATCACCGGTAAAAATGATTTTGGTGTTTTCACCGGCCCTTGTTATAATCGTTTTTACTTCGTGCGGAGTAAGGTTCTGGGCTTCATCCACAATAAAAATAATATTCGACAAGCTTCGCCCGCGGATGTAGGCCAGCGGTGAAATCAGCAACTTTTCGCTTTCCAGCAAAGAATCGATCTTTTTGTACATCTGATCATTTTCATTGTACTGGTTTTTGATGAATTTCAGGTTATCATACAGCGGCTCCATGTAAGGACCAATTTTTTCTTTGGCATCACCCGGCAAAAATCCAATGTCTTTGTTACTCAGCGGCACAATGGGGCGCGCCAGGTAAATCTGCTTAAACTCTGAGCGCTGCTCAAGCGCTCCTGCTAAAGCCAATAGGGTTTTACCCGTACCGGCTACACCTTGCAGCGTGACCAGTTTCACATTTTTATTCAGAATAGCATGCATCGCAAAAACCTGTTCGGCATTGCGGGGCGTGATGCGCATGGTTGAATGCTTCTCAACATGTTCCAAAAGTTGTGTTTCGGGGTTATAAAATGTCATTACCGACTGATTGGTGGGTGTGCGAAGAATATAATAATGGTTGGCTATGGGGTTCTCAATACCGGCCTTGGCAGGCTCAGCAGTGCCTTCCTGGTAAATCTGGTCAATTACCGCCTTATCCACATTATCATGCATTTCCCTTCCGGTATAAAGTCCTTCCACATCCTTAACCTTACCGGTTTCAAAATCTTCAGAAGCCAGGTTGAGCGATTTCGCTTTGATGCGCAGGTTAATATCTTTTGTAACCAGCACTGTCCGCTTTCGCGGATATTTCTTACTGATGGTCAGGGCGGCGTTGATAATGCGGTGATCGGCCTTGTCCGCTCCAAAAATCTTTACGGCACTGCTGTCCGTACCGTTTTCATGCATAATCACCTTCAGCTTTCCTTTACCCTCACCCAGCGAAACCCAGTCCTGAAGCGAATGATCCTGCGAAAGGCGGTCGATAATCCGGATAAACTCACGGGCTTCATAATTTTTAGTGTCGTGCCCTTTCTTGAAATTATCCAGCTCCTCAAGCACCGTGATGGGAATAGCCACATCATTATCTTCAAAGCTTAAAATAGAGGAGTGATTGTAGAGAATTACTGAAGTGTCGATTACGAAAATCTTCTTTTGTCTGGATTTTATCATAACGGTAGTTTTGAAATGGTGTCATAAAATTAAACATTTCGGCGTGCAATTCCATTTCGCCCGTATTAAATTTCGTCACTTTGTTTCAGATTGCTACTTTTATACCATAAAACAATTGATGATGAGTAAAACAGATAAAAAACTTTTTCTTTTAGATGCGATGGCCCTGATTTATCGTGCCTACTTTGCATTAAACCGTAACCCCCGAATTAACTCTAAAGGACTGAACACGTCTGCTATGCTGGGGTTTACCAACACCCTTTACGATGTTATTAAAAACGAGGATCCCACTTACATCGGAGTGGCCTTCGACTCTTACGCCCCTACACTTCGCCACGACGATTATACAGACTACAAAGCCAACCGGGAGGATATTCCGGAGGATATCGCCTTGTCTATTCCTTACATCAAAGAAATTATTAAAGGTTTTAATATCCCGATTATCGAAAAGGAAGGCTACGAAGCCGATGATATTATCGGGACGCTTGCCAAAAAAGCCGAAAAAGAAGGTTTTACCACCTACATGATGACTCCCGATAAGGATTTCGGACAATTGGTTTCTGAAAACATTTTCATGTACAAGCCCTCATACAAAGGCAGCGGAGTGGATATTCTGGGGATAGAAGAAGTCAAAAAGAAGTTTAATATCCGTTTTCCGGAGCAGGTGATTGATTTGCTGGGACTGTGGGGCGACTCTTCTGATAATATCCCGGGTGTACCCGGAATTGGTGAAAAAACCGCCAGTCAGCTCCTGCAGCAGTTTGATTCTTTGGAAGACATGATAGCTCATCCGGAAAAGATTGAAAAGGAACGCATCCGGAAAAAAATTGAAGAACATGCCGATCAGGCGAAAATGTCGAAGCAGCTGGCTACCATTATCCTCGATGCGCCGGTAGAGTTTGAAGCCGAACAGCTTAAGATTTCAGAACCGAACATTACACGCCTTAAAGAGATTTTTGATGACCTTGAATTCCGCAATTTTACTAAACGCCTGTTTGGTGATATCAAAAAAAGCGGAAATGATCAGCCGGATCTTTTCTCCGGACTTTCACAGGATGATATAGAAGAGGCAAAAGAAGAAACCGCCTTAAAAACCATCGAAGATACCAGCCATCAGTACAATCTGGTTGACACAAAAGAAAAGCGTACTGATCTGATTAAAAAACTAAAGAAATCGGATGAATTTTGCTTCGACACTGAAACCACAGGACTTGAAGTGACAAGTGCAGAGCTGATCGGCATTGCCTTTTCAGTAAAAAAAGGAGAAGCTTTTTATGTACCACTTCCTGAGAAAAAGGAGGACTGCAAAGAAGTGCTGGAAGAATTCCGGGAGGTTTTTACAGATCATAAGATCCTGAAAATCGGACAAAACCTGAAGTTCGACAACAGCATCATGAAGTGGTACGGCCTGGAAGTGTCCGGTCCGTATTTCGACACCATGCTGGCTCATTACCTTATTGAACCTGAGCAACGCCACAACATGGATTACCTGGCCGAAACCTACCTTAAATACAAACCGGTTTCTTATGAAAGCCTTGCCGGGAAAAAAGGAAAAAACCAGAAAACCCTGAAGCAGGTCGATCCGGAAAAGCTGTTGGATTATGCCGCAGAAGACGCAGACATCACCCTGCAGTTAAAGCAGGTTTTTGAGCCTTTACTGAAAGAAAACAAGGTCGTCAAGCTTTATCAGGATATTGAAATCCCGCTGATAGAAGTACTCGCCGACATGGAAGCCACCGGCGTGAGGCTGAATACCGGTGCGATTGATGATATTTCAGGCAAACTGGCGAAAGACATTGAAGAAATCCAGCAAAAAATTTACGACCAGGCCGGCGAGGAATTTAATATCGGCTCACCGAAACAGCTTGGAGTGGTCCTTTATGAAAAAATCAAAGTGACGGATAAGCCCAAACTGACTAAAACCAAGCAATATTCGACCAGCGAGGATGTGCTGCGCAAGATGTCGGACAAGCACCCGATTATCACGGACATTCTGGAATACCGCCAGCTTACAAAGCTGAAAAACACTTACGTGGATGCGCTTCCCGGACTGATTAATCCGAACACCGGAAGGATACACACCTCCTACAACCAAACCGTAACAGCCACCGGACGTCTCAGTTCCACCAATCCAAACCTGCAGAACATCCCCATCCGCACAGAACGCGGTCGCGAAATCCGGAAAGCTTTTGTGCCCCGCGATGAAAACCATGTGCTGCTGGCGGCTGACTATTCACAGATTGAGCTTCGAATTATGGCTTCGCTCAGTGGTGATGAAAACCTCATCGAAGCTTTTAATAACGACCTTGATATTCATGCTGCCACAGCAGCACGCATCTATGGTGTGGAGCTCGGCGAGGTGACCCAGGACATGCGCCGTAAGGCTAAAACGGCCAACTTTGGCATCATCTATGGTATCTCGGCCTTCGGGCTCTCAGAGCGCCTGAATATCCCCCGTAAGGAAGCCAGTGAAATCATTAAAACCTATTTCGAGCAATATCCGGCCGTGAAGAAATACATGGACGAGAGCATTAAGTTTGCTAAGGACCATGGTTATGTGGAAACCATCATGAAACGCCGGCGCTACCTGCGTGATATCCATTCAGGAAACTCCGTTGTAAGAAGCGTTGCCGAACGGAACGCCATCAATGCCCCGATACAAGGCTCTTCGGCCGATATGATCAAAATTGCCATGATCGATATCCATAAAGCGCTACATAAACAAAAGATGAAATCCAAAATGATACTCCAGGTACATGATGAATTGGTTTTCGACACACCAAAAGATGAAGTCGAAAAGGTTTCTAAGCTGGTGGAAGAGAAAATGAAAAACGCCATGAAACTGGAAGTGCCTGTAGTTGTTGACTACAACACAGGCAAAAACTGGTTGGAAGCGCATTGATTTTAATGTAAATTTGTAGTAAATAATGTATTATGACACAAATTACAGTAAACATAAAAGATAAGAGTAAAAAGCCTTTATTAATCCAATTATTGAAACAGTTTGACTTTGTGGATATCGTTGATGAGGAAAAAACCATAAAATCTAAAAGCCATAACCTTTTTGATTCTGCTGGTATATGGAAAGATAGGTGTATTTCTTCAAAGCAAATAAGAAAAGAAGCATGGAAGAAGACGAAATAATCTTGTGTGATACAGATATTATCATCGAGCTTTACAAAAACAACAGTGAGGTAATTAAGGTTTTACAAAGAATTGGCCAGCAGAATATAGCTATCAGCACAATCACTGCTGGGGAGCTCATTTACGGCGCTTTAAACAAAAACGAGATGAATAAAATCATCAAAGACATTGACAGTCTGAATAATATTAATATTGATGATGATATTTGCTCTACTTTTTTTCAACTAATGAAAAAGTACTCTTTGAGCCATAATCTCAGAATTCCTGACGGTTTCATTGCGGCAACAGCGATAGAAAGAAATTTATCTCTTTTTACCCTAAATAAAAAAGACTTTCGTTTCATCAAAGAGCTTAAACTGTTTTAAGCCAATGCTCTCATTTTTCACATTATGACTATTTTTGCCGGAAATTAAAAGAAAGGCACCAAAGTGAGGATTGCATCATTAGTTTCGGGAGGCGTTGACAGTTCGGTTACCATTCCTTTGCTCATTGAGCAGGGCTACAAACCAACCATCTTTTACATCAAGATAGGGATGGAAGACAAGCCCGGCTTTACCGATTGTCCGTCGGAAGAGGATATAGAAATCACGACCTACATCGCCAAAAAATACGGCCTTGAAATGGAGATCATCGATCTTCACGACACCTATTGGAATACAGTTGTGAAATATACAATCGATACGGTAAAAAAGGGTCTCACACCTAATCCGGATGTGATGTGCAACCGCCTGATTAAATTTGGTGCCTTTGAAGAAAAAATGGGCCATCAGTTCGATTTGATTACCACAGGGCATTATGCAGATACACTGGAGCAAAACGGGAAGAAATACCTGGCTACAGCCGCCGACAAGGTAAAAGATCAAACATACTTCCTCGGGCGCATTACCTATCCGCAACTTAAAAAACTGTGGTTCCCGTTAGGAAAAATAGAAAACAAATCGCGGGTGCGTGAGCTGGCTGAAGAAATGAAGCTCCCGAGCGCACACCGACCCGATAGCCAGGGTATTTGCTTCCTCGGAAAGATAAATTACCGTGATTTCATTCGCCAGCATGTAGGTGAAATGCCCGGAGAAATCAGGGAGCTGGAAACCGAACGACTGCTGGGAGAGCACAAAGGATATTGGTTTCATACCATCGGGCAGCGAAAAGGGCTTGGACTGAGCCAGGGACCCTGGTTTGTGATTAAAAAAGACACCAAAAACAATATCATTTACGTTTCTAAAGGCTACGATCCGCAGTCGCAATATGGTGACCTGATTCCGATGGAGGACTTTCTTTTTATCACTGAAAACCCTTTCGCCAACCTGGAAAAGGGTGAGCCTATTACCTTTAAAATTCGCCACACTCCCGAGTTTGCTGAGGGAACCATGTATAAAACAGATTATGGATATGCCATA
>JASMTJ010000411.1:0-7228 GCA_041694335.1 Bacteroidales bacterium | reverse complement strand
ACACTTTACTACAGATTTTTAGCCTTAGCCTTTTTGAGAAAACCCCTATAAATGAACTGCTTACAAAAACAAATTACAATTCCTTGAACCACCACGACGCTAACCAATTGAGTCTGTTTTAAGATCTAACCGGACAGTAGTGATGAAGTATATAAATTAATCAGAGAAAAGATTGAGCAATGAAAAAATTAATAATCGTTATGATACTGTCCTTGGCATACCATGCAAGCGCTGGACAGGCTCTGGTTCCCAAACAAGCAATAACCTTAGAGATTGGTGGTAAAGGGTTACTTTATAACATCAGCTATGAACACAACGCAGGAAATAATATAATTATGAGCGCCGGATTTTCATTTGTTCATCTCAGCGAAAAGCAAACCAATAATGCATCGACGGTTCTAAGCTTTCCGCTATCCGTGAGTTATCTTTACAATTTCACCAATACGCAGCACTATTCTGAAATTGGGATAGGTACAACAAACCTTTTAACAACGGGTGATCTAACAGAATATGGAGGAATCACCGACTTATTCATTAATCCAACGCTTATTGTGGGGTACAGATTCTACCCTACCGGCAAAAAATGGTCTTTAAAAGCCTCTTTCACTCCTTTTTATGGCACCAAAAGCCTAAGCAATAATGAAGGAACGGCATTTAAACCATTCGGAAAACAGCTTCAACCATGGGGTGGTTTTGGATTTTCGTATGAGCTTTAAACCCTGGCAATTGAACTTAAACAATATGATCTTCCAAAATCTGAGGAGCGCTATTGCGATAAAAAGTAAAGATCAAACTATAACACTAATCTTCATATTTTTAAATGGATTTGCTTTAGTATATTAGCCCATAAATAAAAAACACATGAATAAAAAAATCACATTTATTTTAAGTCTTGCGCTTCTGCTACATGGCTGTACCTCAGTAAACAGTCAGAATGAAGCAAGCGAAGGTTATGTGCAATACGTAGACCCATTTATAGGGACAGATGGTACCGGTCATACTTTCCCGGGCCCTTCCATGCCATTTGGAATGGTGCAACCGGGTCCGGATAACAATGATATGGGATGGGACTATACTAGTGGTTATCAGTTTAAAGATTCTACTATTATGGGCTTCTCTAATACACGTGCCAGTGGAACAGGAATAAGCGAGTTTGGCGATATCCTGCTCTTTCCCTTTGAAAAGAAAACAAACGAGTTCAAATCAAAAAAACTGGAAGAAAATGCCAACGCCGGTTATTACCAGGTAAAGCTTGATAACGGGGTGTTGGCAGAACTCACGTGCACCGAAAGGGTGGCCTTTCACCAATATACGTATCCATCAGAAAAGGCAAAGGTATTTGTGAATCTGCAACACGGACTGCGTTTTCTGACGGACTCTCTGGTATTAGATAGCGATGTAAAGATTCATGAGGATCAGCAGACAATTTCAGGCTATTGCCATACCAAGAACTGGGTAGAACGTAAGTATTTCTTTCAGTTGGTTTTTGATAAGCCCTACACGCATAAAGAACAGCTTCCGCCGGAGCCCAGGGAAAATGCTCCAAAATACATCCTGTCGTTTAATCTCGACAACAAAATACTTAAGGCAAAAGTTGCTCTATCAACGGTCAGTGAAGAAGGAGCGTCAAAAAACCTTCTAAAGGAATTACCCCACTGGGATTTTAATAAAACAATCAAAGATGCCCAAAAAACATGGAATAGCTATCTCAGCAAAGTTGAAATAGAAGCGGACGAAAAACACAAAACAATCTTTTATACTGCTTTGTACCATCTTTTTCTACAACCCTCTAACATCGCAGATGTCGATGGGAAATACAGGGGCGCTGATGATAAAATAGCCGTGGCTGAGAATGGTCAATACTACTCTACGCTGTCTTTGTGGGACACCTACAGGGCCGCACACCCACTGTATACCATTTTGGCTCCTGAAAAGGTCAATGGATTTATCAACACCATGCTAGCCCATCATAAAGCTCAAGGTTACCTGCCCATCTGGACAGCATGGGGACAAGAAAATCATTGCATGATCGGAAATCATTCCATACCCGTAATAGTGGATGCATTCATTAAAGGGTTCGATGGGTTTGACAAAGAAAAGGCGATGAAGGCCATGATTGAAAGCACCACTCAAAATCATTTAAACTCAGATTGGGATATGTACAACAAATATGGGTATTACCCCTATGATTTTTTGGATAACGAATCTGTATCACGCACCCTCGAAAGCGGATTTGATGATTATTGCATTGCCCTTATGGCAGAAAGAATGAATAAAAAACAAATCGCCGAAGAATATAAAAAACGTGCCTCCTATTACAAAAATTTATATGATCCTGAAACAGGACTGATGCGCGGTAAAGACTCCAAAGGAAACTTCAGAGTACCCTTTGATCCACTGACACCTACCTCCCCGATGAATAATCCGGGTAACTACACTGAAGCAAACGCCTGGCAATACACTTTTACGCCCTGCCAATATGATGTGCAAGGGTATACTGAATTATTAGGCGGAAAAGAAGCCTTTACGAATCAACTAAATACTTTTTTTGAGATTGAAGGTAAAGAAGATAACAGGCATTTAGGGCAAGAAGGCTTGATTGGACAATATGCGCACGGAAATGAACCCAGTCACCATATTGCGTATCTTTATGCTTACTCGAATGAGCCTGATAAAGGGTTAAACCTGATAACTACGATTTATAACAGGTTTTACGATGATACCCCATCAGGAATTACTGGTAATGAGGATTGTGGACAAATGAGTGCATGGTATATTTTCACAACTCTTGGTTTCTATCCGGTAAACCCTGCCAATGGCCAATTTGTGCTTGGTGAGCCACAGGTAAACTATGCAAAAATCAAACTGGGAGAAGATAAATATCTTGAAATACATAAAGAAACAAGAGACAAAAACTCTGATGGCAAAGTATTTTTTAATGAAATCAAAATCGATGGTAACACCATAAGTTATGACCGTATTATGCAAGGGGGAAGGATGAAGTTCAAATAATCATTATCCCACCGATACCCTCGCAGTGGCCATCATTAACAACGATATCTGTGCGGATCGTCTTCCAAAGGCTTTGGCAATAGCTTATTCTTAAAGGCAGGAAAATTTCATGAAAAGACACCTAAACACAATGAAGCGCTTTCTGCAACCCTTAAAAAACCCTATACTTCTCCTTCTTTTGCTGATGATTTTGATGCGGAACAAAACAGTATTATCAAATCTGTTTTCCCTGTTCCGGCAAACAACCATGTAACGATAGCTTTGGAAAGCAAAGCAACAATAAAAATCTACAGCAGCAATGGAGCGCTGATGCTGGATGGGCAATTCAACAAAGGCGAAACCACGCTCCAAACTTCCAGCTGGCCTGCCGGACTTTACTCTATCGTAGTGGCTGAAGGACAAAAAATCAAGACACGTACATTTTTGATTGCACGATAAGATCGGTATTAAAATAAAATAACGGCATATGCTCCGGATTCAACTGGCGTTTATGCCGTTTATTTATTCTTTACATATAATGCAATAAAGTTTTACCTTTGTTATATGGAATCAAAAAAAGAGATAAAAAAGAAGATTAATGAATTAGACCCTTCACTCATTGATGAACTGAACAGGTATCTGGATTATCTTATTCAAAAAAAGCCCCATAAAAGTTCCGGTAAATTAAAACAAGACTGGGCAGGCGCACTATCAAACCAAAAGTATTCAGCTATAGAACTTCAAAAAAATGCAATGGACTGGCGAGAAAAATAGTTACTTGATTGATACTAACATTTGGCTCGAAAGGTTATTGGATCAGGAAAAGTCAGAAACAGTTAGAGAGTTTTTTAATGTTGTACCATCTGAAAAATTGAATATCAGTGATTTCTCATTGCATTCCATCGGTGTTATTCTCTCCCGGTTTAAAAAACCGGATATTCTGGCATCTTTCATCTCCGACCTGTTTATTAACGCTCAAATAAATCAATTATCCCTGCTACCAGTAGGTTTCATGGACATTATAGCAAATATTGAAAAGTTCAACCTTGACTTTGATGATACATATCAATTGACCGTAGCGCAAAAATATAAACTAACAATTGTAACTTTTGATAAAGACTTCAAACCAAAAGGCATTGATAACAAATCACCTGAGGAAGTTCTTAACATCATAAAGAATCAATAAAAACCTGCATTTTTCTTTTGATAATTTTTAGGCACCAATTTATTAAAGCGCAACTTTTCACTCAAAAAACCCGGTATCTTTCTTTCTCAGCCTGATGGTGTTTGTAACGATTGAGAAAGTAAACCAGCAATGAGTTGATGACCAGCACGCTAACAAAGGAAACCACCCCTGCCCATAACGTCAGGCTGCGATAGATGGCGGTAGCTACATTTCCGATAATCAGCCATTGGATAACATACACCGCGGTAACATTTTTTCCGAGGAACCTCAGATACCTTCCGGCGATAGTCGACTGAAGCAAAGGTGCTACCCACCTCATCGCATAAAATATTACCAACAGAAAAGCAACAGCCCAAAGATAAAATACGAGGCTGTGATAGTAATAAGCTGCCAGCGTGGTGCTCACCGAAAAGCCCTTCCCGAAAAGGAGAACAAAAACCAACAGGGCAGCAATGAAAAAATATTTTTGATGTTTCTGCACCCACGAAAACTGTGTCAGGTCATAAAATGCAGCACCCATTAGCGGATAGGCCAGCCATGGAAACAACGGAAAATAAGACCACGGGGCATAGCTTCCGATAAAGGCAGCCAAATAAGGTGATAAGCCTGAACCACTTGCTAATTGGGAAACCCAGGGCGTGAGCGCAGCAATTAGCACAGCCAATCCTGCCAAAGCCAATCCGCGATATTTCTTCATCTTCATCAACAAGGCCAATGCTATCAGACTGAATCCGGCAAGGAAGAGAATATCCACACCGAAAATATACTCCAACGGGTTTAGCGTATAAGTCCCGTTAAGGATTTTTATCAGGACATGCATGTTGAGTCCGAGGTTGAGCAGCAACCCATAAACCAATAGTTGTACACCCCGACGCAACAGTTGCCATGAGGACTTACGCCCCTTGGCTACAAAATATCCCATCGCAGCCATAAAAAGCGGCGCGGCAGGCACGCCTCCAAGAAACAGCGAAATCTTTCCGTAAAGGCTGTCATAAACCAGCGGTGTAACGAACAATTCGGTGATATGCACCTGTATCATCAATACCACCGCCAGGCCTTTGAGTAAATCGGGTAATGGCATTCTTTGCATTGTACAAATGTAGGTATGCCAACGGATAGTCTGTCATAAAATTCGCGGAAAAGCTTACGTTTTTCACAGTCCTCCGCAATCAATACATCTTCATTTTGAACTCTTTAAGCAATCTTCCCGTTATTTTTCTTACTATTGCGTAAGAACTAACTATTATGAAACATCAATTTTTACTTTTTCTCATTCCTTTTTTATTTCTCGCATGCAATAATGAATCCGGCACCAAAAGTGAGGATAAGAAATCGCCCGAGCGCGATGTTTCCGCCATCACTGAGGAGCCTGAGTCGCTGGTAAATGTGGATTTGAAGGATATTCGTGAACGTGATACCCTTCGGGCCATTATGACCTACAGCTCGACCAGTTATTTCCTTTATCGCGGACAAACCATGGGTTATGAATATGAATTGCTTACGCGATTGGCCAACCATTTGGACCTCCACCTTGAGGTGGTGGTGGCCGAAGATCTCGACAAGATGTTCGACATGCTGCAGCGTGGCGAGGGCGACCTGATTGCCCACGGCATGACTATCACGCGGGAGCGTAAGGAAGATTTCAGGTTTACGAAAATGCACACCACCACACACCAGGCGCTGGTGCAGCGCAAGCCCGAAAACTGGCGCCGGATGAAGCTGCACAACATCCGCAAGCAGCTGGTGCAGGACCCGCTTGACCTTATCGGGAAAACCGTTCACTTGCGTGAAAACTCTTCTTACTTCCAGCGCATCCAAAACCTGATGGATGAAATTGGTGGCGAAATCAACGTTGAAACCGTCTCGGGCGAGTACACCACCGAAGACCTGATACAAATGGTGGCCAGCGGCGAAATCAAATACACCATGGCCGACCATAACATCGCGGCCATCAACAAAACCTACAATCCGATACTCGACATCTCGGTGCCCCTGAGTTTCTCGCAACGCATAGCCTGGGTGGTGCGTAAAAACTCTCCCGAGCTGCTTGAGGAAATCAACAGCTGGATTACCAGCATGCGCAAGAAAACCGACTATTACGTCATTTACAATAAATACTTCAAGAACAAAAAAGCATACAAACGCCGTATTAAAAGCGACCTTTACGCAGCCAACAAAGGGAAAATTTCGCAGTACGACGACCTGATAAAAACCTATGCCGATAGCATTAACTGGGACTGGCGGCTGTTTGCTTCGTTGATTTACCAGGAATCGAAGTTTAACCCGAAGGCACAGTCGTGGGTAGGGGCAAAAGGATTGGTGCAAATGATGCCGGCCACTGCCAAAGAGCTCGGTTACACGAACCTCACACATCCCGAAACCAGTGTGAAAGCCGGTTCAAAATACCTCGATAAACTTGAACAGTCATGGCAGGAGATACCTGCTGAGGAACGCCACAAGTTTGTAATGGCCTCATACAATGCCGGACCCAACCACGTTGCAGATGCCCGGCGCCTGGCCGAAAAACATGGTGGAGATCCAAACAAGTGGTATGGCGAGGTGGAGAACTACTTGCTAAAACTTTCGCAAAAAAAATATTACACCGACGATGTGGTCAGGTATGGCTACTGCCGTGGCTCAGAGCCCTATCAGTACGTCAGGGAAATCTACGAACGTTTCGAGCACTATAAAAAGTTTGTGCCAAACGAGTAAAAAACGGCTTAATGCATTCAAGTCCTGTCAGGTTTTGGAAACCTGACAGGACTTACCATCATCGACGCTCCTTCTAAGACCCAACTTCCAAAAAAAAACAAGCTCCGTTAGGAGCGCCAGTATGGTAGCAAAAGCAACCCCATAGTGATAAGAGCTCCGTCAGGAGCGAAACCAATCATCAACACAATCCCGGCTACTCTTCATTTCCACCAAGTTACCATCCCGTTGATTCCGTGTTGGTCTTCCGAAGGATTCAAAGTGCCGCGTTAAAACTGCGTATTTGTGGTGCAACAACCGGGCTGCTATAAAAACTTTTCTGATTATCCCCACCAATGTCCC
>JASMTJ010000410.1:0-1130 GCA_041694335.1 Bacteroidales bacterium | reverse complement strand
ATACAGCGATCTACTTACTATGTTAAAAGCAACGAAAGTACGCATCTATCCAACGCCCGAACAAGCTGAGTTTTTGATGGCTCAGTTTGGTGCCGTGCGTTTTGCGTATAACAAAGCGTTGTATTTAAAGTCTCACATGTATCGCAAGCATGGTGTCACACTGAATCCAAAAAAGGATATAAAACCACTGCTTGCTGTTGCTAAAAAATCACGAAAATACCATTGGCTGAAGCAATATGACGCCATTGCTTTGCAACAATCCGTGATCAATCTGCATCGAGCCTTCGATAACTTCTTTAACCCGAAGCTAAAGGCGAGATACCCACAATTCAAACGCAGACATGGCAAGCAGTCGAGCTATCACTGTGTGGGTGTAAAAGTGCTAGATGACGCAATCAAACTCCCGAAAATGAAGCCTGTAAAAGCGAATATCCATCGTGAAATTTCGGGAACAGTTAAAAGCATTACAGTGAGCCTGAGTAAAACTGGCAAATTCTACGCCTCTATCCTTGTGGATGATGGAGTGAAAGCACCTAACCCACTTCAAACGGTGAGTAAGGTAACAGGCATTGATCTGGGGTTATCTCACTTTGCAATTGAGTCAAATGGTAGAAAAAGAGCCAACCCAAGATTTGTAAAGCGTGCTGAAAGGAATCTCAGGCGTAAGCAGCGTCAGTTATCCAGAAAAGCAAAAGGCAGTGCTAATCGAGCGAAAGCTCGTTTGCTTGTGGCGAAATGCCATGAAAGGGTCACTAACGCTCGCGCTGATTTTCAACACAAACTCTCTCGAACTCTCGTTGACGAAAACCAAGCGGTGATAGTTGAGACATTGAAATCAACAAATATGATGAAAAACCGCAAACTGGCAAAACACATAGCGGATGCCGCATGGCACACCTTTGTCAATAAACTGGAGTACAAACTGAAAGAGCAAGGTAAATACCTAGTCAAGCTCGACCAGTGGTACGCCAGCTCAAAGACTTGCCATTGTTGCGGTCATAAAATGGAAGAAATGCCGTTATCGGTTCGCACATGGGATTGCCCCTCTTGCGGAACGACGGATATAGATCGGGATTTAAATGCCGCCCTCAATATCCGTGATAAAGGTGCTCTGGAATTAAAGGCGGCTG
>JASMTJ010000409.1:0-2876 GCA_041694335.1 Bacteroidales bacterium | reverse complement strand
CTGGGAAATTACAGGAAGTCGAGCGGAATAAACTGGCCGCTTAAACGCGGTCATTTGGACAACTGGGTTGAAAATCGCCGATGGCGTCCTGGTCGTAGTTGTAATGCTTGAAGCGAGGCATCTGACAGCTCCTTGTCTGTTTGCCTGATCCTACCAAACTGACCCTCTGATTCGGAGTTTTTCTACAGCCTCAACGCTGGCAGCAGGGGCGCGACGTCAGGAGCGTCGCTTGCCTGCCCTTGTTAAGCATTCTTGAATCCGCGGTGTGCAACTTTCATCTTAGGCACGGCTAACTGACGATATGCTGCTGATACATCTTCCAACTTTATTCCAAAGCGCTGGATTTCCTCAGATGACCAGTTATCTGGATTTACCCAGAACTCCGACTTTTGCTCGCAAGCCAAGGCTAGTTCAGGTTCAATCTCGTTCAGTGGAATGGCCGCATTCGACCATAGACGCACTAGGTCCGCCTCTCGGTCCAAATCTCTACCCTTACTAATCCGAAACAAAGTAAGCGAACATTATTCAGAGATATAAGCCAAATCTGGATGGCCAAAAAACGACTTCAATAGGTCTGGCAATTTCTGCAGACGTCTCAGTTGCCGGAAAACAATTTCCCGGAGTTGTTCTTTATTATTAATGACCGTCTTTCCAACGTGGTGATATTTGATGTAGCCCCAAACTGATTCGTCGGGGTTCAGTTCTGGCGAATAAGGCGGCAGAAAGAACAGTTTCAGCTTCCCGTTGAGGCTTTCAACGTATTCCCGAGCCCGGCGGGCATGATGCACTGGGTGGTTATCGAGGATCAGGAACACAGGCTTGTCGCAATCTTGAACCAGTGCTTTGAGGAACTCGATGAAGGCATCGGTATTCATGGTTCCCTGGATCGTTTTAAAGCGCAGTTCGCCACGAGGTGAAATGGCAGAGATCATATTGATGCTGAAACGACTTCCAGTATTGCGGATGACCGGCGTCTCTCCAATGGGCGCCCAGGTGGTGCCGCTGTGGTAGTCGGAGCGAATACTGGCCTCATCACCAAAGTAGATCGTGGCGCCAACCTTCTTGGCTTCTCTACGAATCTCTGGGTAGGTCTCCTCCTTCCACTGCTTCACAGCCTCCGGCTTCTGCTGGTACGCCCGATGAAGCGGTTTTTGAGGTGTCAGCCCCAAGTTGCGAAGCAGGCGACCGACGGACACATCGCTCAGTCGAACGTTGAACTTTTGCCGGATCAATTCACGCACACGACCTCGGGTCCACAGGGCGAAATTAAACTTCAGCTGGTCCGGCGTGAAGGTGGTGATCCAGGTATACAGCTCCCGAATCTGTTCGCCGCTCAGCTTCTTGGGACGACCGGAAATCTGCTTTGCCTTGAGCGCTTCAAACCCGCCCTCTCGGTGGGCTGCAAGCCACTCATAAATCCGGGCTCGACTCATGCCCAAGGCCTTGATCACAACTTCCGGGCTTTCGCCATCCATAACCCGTTGAACGGCACGAATACGAATGGCTTCAAGAGTTTTATGGTCCAGTTTACGACCGTCGTCATGGCGCATAAGAGATGATACCCAATACAGTTCACGAACAATGCTTACATTATAAATCATGTTCGCTTACTTTTGAACCCCTTAGTAACCTCTTGATCACGATAGTAAATCTTGGTTTCTTGAAGGGCAGTAGAAATAGCTCGCAGAGCTTCTGTTCTTAGTTGTCGCCTTTCTCGCGAAAGAGTGGCAATTGGCCCCATTAACTCAACCAATTTATTTAGAAAATAATCGAACATGTCTTTTTCCTTCGATCATACACACTGCTTAAAGCTCAATTCAGCGGATTGTCCACTATAGATTTTTATTAAGCTGAAGCTTAGGAATCTCAGAGTTCAAAATCGTTTCTATCGACTGGTTAAGATTCGCCCCCATAGGAGAAGAAACAAATTTGACTTTTTCTCCTAACTCACTGCGTTTAATTTCATTAAAAATGTTATTAGGAATATCTGACTCTAGAACCATAATTAGCTCTGAGATATCACTATTTTTAGCAAAATAATCTTTTATCCATTCTGTCTTGAAGCTCTTTATGCTTGACTTCGCTTCAAACCCAATTTTCTTGTCATCAAAGGACACCAAAAAATCAAACGTATTTTCTTCAGAAAGATTTAGATCTATTTCTTTATGATTTCGGATATATTTATTTAGTGAGTTCTTTACTTTTTTTTCAAATTCTAGCTCTTTCTCAAGTAGCTTATAGACATCCTCATCAGGAGTATTGAATTTAACAATAAATTTCGTTTTCTTACCACGCTCATCAGAAATAGAAATTTCTTTATTTAAAAACTTCAACAGCTTCTCTGAAACCAGATTCTTCGTAATAAATGCAGTTGCGGATATCAATGAACCTGCGGCAAGCAAAGTCAGAAAATCTTCCATTACACTTTCTCCTTAACCGCCGTTAAAATTAAGCTGACAATATAAATGCCACTCCCGATTGCTAAATGGCTAGGCAAACCAAGGGTCGTATGCTCTGGCAGCTTAACAGACACGTAACATGACCAAGACCAGCAAAACAGAAAAGCTAAGACAAGCAGCCATAGTAATGGGATAAGAGTAGCATCTGCTTTTGTCGTAACCACATAACCTTCATGACCAGAAATGTGCTTTTGTTTCGGTTTAACAAGAGGCATTAAGAAAGTCAGTCCCGCTGCAGCAAGAGTTGGCCCTGTAAATCCGAACGAGTCAACTCCGATCATAGTCCTCAACCCCCACTCAAAGGCTAGAAGAGTTAAGGGAAATCCATATATCAGAATGGCATACATGAAATTATTTTCCTATTCTGCTTAACAACGTTATTCAACGACAAATGACCTCTATCCCTGGCGCGCCTAT
>JASMTJ010000408.1:0-4938 GCA_041694335.1 Bacteroidales bacterium | reverse complement strand
AAGTAGCATGTTATCTTTTGGCGATATGCCTGCACTAAGCATAGTATAGAATTGCTCGGTACCACTTTTATACGTGGCAACTCCGTACAGGCTTTCACTGGTGCTGATTTCGAAGGTGCGGTAGCCGTCTTTTATATAGTTGAAAACTCCAATCACAGCCCCTTGCTCCAATGAATCGACATAATTAAAAACACCCAATTGCAATCCGTTCAGTTTTTTGGTGTAGTTGAAGAACCCTGAAATCTGAATGCCATTGACCTTTCCGGTACTCACATTGGCGAACCCGGCAATTTGCAGTCCTTTTAGGTCGCCGATGTTGATATTCGAAAATCCAGTAACTTGTCCTGCCAGGTTTCCTTGAGAGTAATTATTTAAGCCCGCCATTTGGAAGCCTTTCATTAGTCCTGCACTAACATTCGAGAATCCTGCAAATTGAAAACCAGTGGTTTCGCGCGACACAACGTTGCTAAATCCGGTTAATTGAACCCCGTTGAACGACTGCCCTATGTAGTTTGAGAATCCGGAAAACTGGATGCCGTTTCCAGTGCCCAGAGCGGAGTTGCTGAATCCCGCTAACTGAATCCCGTCCATGTCGTATTGTAAATGCCCGGCCAACCCCGAAAACTCCACGCCTGAAACGCCTCCTGAATAGCCTGCCATCAGGTTCAAAGAAACATCATTGACGAATTCTTTGTTTTGAAGCCCGTTGGTGCTCAGGGGATGAACAAAGGTCATCTGAAAGGCCGAGTGTCTGGAGTTGGTGCTGTCTTGCGCTAAACTTGATATTCCTGCAATTAGAATAATAAATGTTGCAATTAAAAACTTTATAGTCTTCATGATTTTTAAATTATTGATTGAATTAATACTTCGTGTTTTCATGAAGACGACACCATATAACTCAAATCACCCCATCGGAAATAGAATAATTTTTGATTTTTCCCGGAAGGCTGTTTGCCAGATGTTTGAAAGAAGTGTTTTTAGCTGATTAATCAGGATAATGACAGTTTATCACTGCATTTTTGCTTTAACAAATGCAGATAAGCTTTCATAGGATGTAAGACCTCAAAACTGGATTCCGAAGTTTCCTCCGAACCAGGCCTGCACTCTGCTTGATGCATGTATTTCATCGTAAAAGGTGTAAGGCGCCAGGGTAGGGGCGTCCGGATCTAATTCGTCTTGCTTTAAATAGACTTTTAGCACCGGGCCTGCCGTAAGGTTAATATTCTTGTTGAGGTCAATTTCTAAGTTGTAAGAAAGCTTGTTGAGGTGACCGAGGTAATCGAAATGGTTGCGTTCAAAAATACCACGCGATTCAAGTTCAACGGAAGAATGAAACCCATTTCCCAAACGGAATTGTGTGCCAAACCCAAATCCTCCGTAAACATGCTTGTCCCAGTCATATCCAAGGCTGAAAATATTGTAAAGCTTTGCCAAACCGCTTTTGTATGTAAGGTTGGTGTAAAAAACTTCATCAGCAGATAACTCGATAGTGCGATAGCCGGAGCTGACGTGTGAAAACACTCCCAGAGGAAGTCCGTGGCTTACAGTATCACTGAAGTTCACAACACCCAGCTGCAAACCGTTCAGCTCCCCGGCGATGTTCAGGAATCCAGACAGCTGCAAACCACGTATAGACTCTGCAATATTCATAAACCCGGATATTTGTGCCCCTTTGTTTTTATTACGCGAAATATTAAGAAAGCCAGCCAACTGAAGGGCGCTAACCGATTTAGCATAGTTAAAAAAGCCACTGGTCTGCAGCGAGCCAACATCCCCTTTTGCAACATTTGTGAACCCTGAAAACTGAAACCCGTCGACATCATCGCTTAGGTTAAAGAACCCTGACAGCTGTGCCAATCTGACATCTTTCAGAGCAATATTTGAGAATCCTGAAAATTGCACTCCGTCAACGTTTTGGGTGGTGTAGTTGTTGAACCCTGAAAGCTGAATGCCATGCATTGCTCCATGTAAGGTGTTTTGAAATCCGGCAAATTGAACCCCACGCAAGGTGTCGAGCACAAGATTGTTGAATCCGGCTATCTGCACCCCACTGACCGATCCTGTGTTTTTATTCATGAATCCACTGAGCTGAACTCCCTTCATGTCTCCACCATCAAAATTGACCATTCCTGCCACCTGCACCCCATTGACATGGCCTTTTACGATGTTGGCTACACCTCCAAGCTCTGCTACTTTGTTCCCACGCGAATATCCCGCAAGGATGTTTAACGAAAAGCGGTTTTCGTAAGAACCGCTAAACAGCCCGTTGCTTCCAACAAATGGCGCAAAAGAAACTTGGAATAGTCGTGTGTTTCCGAGTGTGAGGTTATTCGATATTGAACGGTTTTCGCGTGGGACCAGCCAATCCACCATTTTATACTGATGGATGTTATTGATCCGGATTTTATCGTATCGGTGCGAATTATCCTGTAAAGAAATGTGCACGGGCTTCAGGCTTACTTCAATTGGTCCTGGATTTTCCGATGGTAGATTGATAATTGTATCTTGGTATCCGGTTTTGGAAATGCTGAGGTTCAGAAAATCAAGGGTTTGGACTAAAGTGAGAGTGAACAGGCCTGACGAATCAGTGGTGGTCACCTCTTTTGTGGCGACCTCATAAATCGTGGCATTCCTGACAGGCCTTCCTGATTTGAAGGTTGTAATCTTACCTCTGATAGTGCTTTGCTGTGGTTTGGGCGTAGTTTCGTGCCGCAATAAAATGATATGATTGCCTACCGACTGGTAGTTTAAATCTTGCTCCATCAAATGGTTTAATATGGATTTTACTTTCTGCTGGTTAAAATCACCTGATACTTTTCTTTCGCCGTCAATTATTTCGGAGTTGTACGAAAACCTGAAACCTCCCTCTTCTCCAATCTGGGTAAGGGCAATTTTCACCGGAATTTTACTAAAAGTAATCGAAATCTTTTTGTCGAGATAGCTCAATTGGGACTTTGATTCTTTTACAAAAAGCAAAGCAATCAAGGCAAAGGTCAGTATGAGAAAATTCCGGTTAATTGTTTTCATCATTCTTGCGTTTAAAGATGTAGGTGTTATCTTTTTTCAGCAATTCGAGATCAAAAGTGGTTTCGATGACTTTAAGAAGACTATCAATAGGCTCATTCGTAAATATCGTTGTAAGCTTCAGTTCACCTGTTTTGACATCATCTGTTTCGATGGTGATATTATAATGCTTTTGCAGTATAAGGAATACCTCTTCTAGGCGGGTTTCATCAAATACGAGGCGGCGGTTAAACCAAAATAGTTCGTCAGGAGCTTTCGTGTCTATTATTTGTGGCTGCTTTTGACCGTGTGCAATTTGACCTTTCATCCCTTTTTTCAGCAAAACAGATGCAGTATCATTCGACAGAGAATCTACCATAAACAACTTAACCTTTCCCTCAGTAACAACAATTTCGACCAGATTCTTTTCGCTTGTTTTAACATTAAAGGAAGTTCCCAATACTTTTAAGTAAGCACCTCCGGCTTCCACAATAAATGGCTTTTTAGGATTATGCCTCACATCAAAAAATGCTTCTCCGTTGAGACGAGCCATGCGTTGGCTTTCGTCTTTTAACAAAACATAGGTGAGCAGGGTATTTTTATTCAGGGTGATCAGCGAACCGTCAGGAAGAGTGTCTTTTACCACAGAATGAGTTGCAGCATATTTGATTGTTTCAGGCTGAGGTGATATGATAAAAAGCTGATAGATTCCAACAAGAAAGACAATCGCCGCTGCCACACTTGCAGAAATTCTGAATGCCCTTGAACGGAAGCTGATGGTTTTTGGTTGTGAAACCTGTTGCTCGTGGGCATCAATTCGAGTTGACAACCTGGTCCAGGATTGTGAACGATCAACATCAACCGGACGGAAAGGAAGTTTTCCTGACTCCAGCCATATACTTTCCAGGTGGTCAAAATACTTTTTATTGTGCTCCGATTTTTTTAACCAGTGCTCCACATCAAGGATTTCCTGGCCGGAAGCTTCGCCCAGCAAGTACCTGACTAATAGTTCATCGTTGATATGTTCTCTGTTCCCGTTCATGCTCTCTTGTTACTCTGACACTTAAGAATGTGTTTTCATCCATTCATGATTAAAATAATGTGTTTTTTATGGTCACGATTAAATAATGTATAATGGATAATGCCATAATCATTGGTAAATAATCCTTTAGTTCTGTCCGTAAGTGCTGGAGCGCTTTTACAAGATGTTTTTCTACGGTTTTAACCGAAACATCCATTTCACTGGCAATTTCATGATATTTTAACCCGTCATACCGGCTCATGACAAATGCTTTTTTTCTTTGTGGGGGCAGGTTATCAATAGCCTTGTAAAGCCTTTCCTCCATTTCTGAATATAATACTTCATCCTCTGAAGATCGTGCGGATTCATTTGAGCTGTCCTGATTACTGTTTTTATAGGAATCTTTTACCTTCCGGTGTCTGATACTGTTATAGCAGGTATTTCTTACAGACCTGTAAAGATATTGTTTAAAGGAAGTATTGACAGCAATGGTCTCTCTTTTGGTCCATAGTTTGAAAAAGACCTCCTGAACCACTTCTTCAGAATCTTCGACACTATTTAAAAAGCTATTGGCATAGGAGCACAACTGGCCGTAGTAATCATTAAACAGCAACTCAAATCCGTCTTTACTTACGATTTTTATGTATGATTCTTTTTCAGCCAACAGTTTATTCTTTGTGGAATGTATCTAGTGTGCGCAGCAAAAATAGTAAAAATTGTATATAGAGCGGAAGCGGCAAAGCGACTGCGAGCGCTAGGGAAAGGGGAGAAGGAAGTGGTAAAGGCAAGTAAAAGGGGAGCGGTTATCCGCGTAACCGGCCACAATCCGCGAAATGGGGGTACAAAAAAAGCCCCCGACACGGTGTGAAGGGGGCTTTAAAGGGAAAGGCGACGACCTACTTTTCCACCGTTAA
>JASMTJ010000407.1:0-3761 GCA_041694335.1 Bacteroidales bacterium | reverse complement strand
TTGGATATTTCCTTTTATCGTCTTCGGTCAGACTCTCCGCCAAAAAACCAATACGATCAGACAAACTACGTCCGAATTTATCGTCCATATTAATTCCTTTATACCTTTATTTTCACGCAATTAAAAGCAGCAGCAACTACCGCTAAAACTATAACCTGAAGCGTCCTGCACAATTGAAACTTACCTGTAGGTGGACATTTTGTATAAATAGGAGGCCCACTCGGTTGCCCTTTTAAGTCTCTACCTAATTCAGTTTATGACTCAAAGTCACAGCGTACCCGCATAGGATCAATTCAATCCAGGAGCGGGCTTAACTTCATAAGACTTATTAAAAACCCCATTAACAAATCCAACCAAGTTTCGGCGGTTAATCACTATAGAGAACAGAGTATAGCTTGCCACCCCTACCAGAATCATAATACCCAATGTGACCAGATCGTCATTCCAGTCACCGCTACGATATAGCAACCATAGCATCCCTCCCATACCTGAGGCCGATAACACCGGGCGACTGATTGTTAAGAGATACTCCTGTGCACAAGGGCCAACCAACCGCCGAACCCAATAAAAATAAGCGATGGTGACCAAAATTAACTGTGTTACCAACAGTGCCGCCGCTACTGTTTCAATGCTACCTTGCAAGGAGCTCAGGTATACAACACCAGGTATTATGAACAATAATCCCAGGTTCCAGTAGAATGCCCAGTTGGCTTTCCCTAGTCCCATCACTAAGGGACCATTCATATTACCCAAGGAGCGCACCAACACATAACCAGACAAAATACTCAGAACCGGAGCAAGGCCTACCCATTTTTCACCCAAAACCACTTCTACAAATACCGGAGATAAAGCTGCCAAACCGATAAACAAAGGGGCGGTCACCAACAATACGTTAGCAATCATCGACAAATATATTCGCTTAACCTGCTGCAGATCGTCCTGCTGTTTTGAAACGGCAGGAAAGGCAACTTTAGTAGCAATGCTATTGATCTGCTGCATAGCCTGCAGAGTAACCTGGCTACCAATGCTGTAAATACCAAGAGCTGAGGTACCAATTGTCTTGCCAATGATCAATTGGTCAGCGCGTGAATTGATCATGTTCATAGACATGGCACCGGTTTGGTATAAGCCGAAAGAAAGCATCGGTTTTATAGAATGAAATGAGGCACCAAACCCACTAAATAACGCTTTGCGCCTCGCATAGATAAATGCCAAGACGCTGCGAGTACAAATCCCGGCCAGCTGGCCGACGATAATGGACCATATACCCCAACCCATTGATACCATCGAAATGGCAGTTACTACATTCGCCATAGCTGCAGTAATTAAGATAAGGGCCATAGCTTTAAAAATAAGTTCTTTTTGGAGCAGTGCAAGCGTTTGCTGGCCCAAAGCCGCAATCAACACGGAGAGTCCCGCTACCCGCAACAATTCGGACAGGAGCTGATTCTCAAAAAAAACCGCAATGAACGGCGCGCAAAGAAAAATGACGGAATATGCAAGACTGGCCAGCACCCAGTTGACTGTATACAAGGTAGCCAACTGCTCTTTAGTTGGATTCTTATGATGAATAAGGGCTTGGGTTATGCCCATTTGCGAAAACAGATTGAAAATTTCGAGCGCGACTAAAACCAAGGCAACCGTACCCATCGTTTCTGGGCCGAGCACTCTTGCTACGTATAGTGCCGAAAGGAGTTGCAATATGCGAGAAACAAAGGTCTCTAGGGCAACCCATTTAGTTCCGGAAACGAGCGCGCTCATTTACAATTCATATCCCAACTGACTCGCGCTATCTCCGCAGATATTCTTGATTATTTCGAGGTTTTTTTCACCAAAAAAGCCGATTGGCGATACGCCAGAATCTCCCTTTGATTGGTGCTGAACATCAACCAATGCGCTGATATCTTTTTTAACATCCAGTTCAAGCTGCTGCGCCAAATTCTCGATGGCCATCCTCTTATCCTTTATGAATTCTTCATATTTAATTGATATGAAATCATTTTTTGCATCAAGACAAGTTCGAGCAGCGATATCCCAACGGTGAGCCATGCCCTCAATGTAGGTGCCCTGGGGTCGACCGAGCCATGAACTGTCGAGCGCCAACCGCCATACAGGCGTCCTTTGTAACTCTGGCCAGTCGTCGTATCTGATGTGAGCGAGGTTTCCCGGAATTTTCAAACGATTCAATATGCTTCTGATGTTCTGATATGGGTTTCGCTGAATGAATACAAACTTTGCGCTTGGTATCAAATCAACCATTTCTTTATAAAAATAAGTGAGGCTTGGCTCTTTGATGATTGTACGGGAGAAATCTTCTTTATACCTGTACACAATTTCATCGAAATTTGTAACTCCATACTTAACACAGAGTTGCCAGCCAACATCCTGAATTGCTCGCTGAAGGTCGAGCGTTACCGACTGACCAGTGGCCTCCGCCAGGAGCGCAGCTATGGCCGTTGAGCCCGTTTTTTGATTCCCAAGCACTACGATTGGCTTAGAAACTTCCAGCTTGCCAACAAACTCATCGAGATTTTTGGCCTTTTTCTGACGTACCCAAGCGTTTTTTTTGCTATTCACTTTTCGCAGCAGATTAAACGCCATAGCATAACCTTAAAATGTATACGTACATTTAAAACCTCTTCTGGAGTAAGACTTAAATAACAATCGCCAAACTTTCGAGGACTCACACTAAAACCAGCGGTAAGGCCAACGCCGCAATACCGTCCGACTCGATCAAGCTCAACGTGTCAATAAAAGCAATTGAAAAGCAGATACCAACAAAAATTAGAAAATAGAAGGGCCATATTGAAAATGAACAGATACTTTCTTTAATGGGCTTCAGTTTTTGTTGGTCAGGTACAACCTCAAAAAGTTTAATTTCGCTGTTTTCGCCTTCACAGTGCAGGCTTCTAACAAAATGGTCGTATGACCACCGGAACCTCTTTTCCAAGCTTAAGTAATAAACGTCCAGCACAAAGAATAACGATACGGGAATCATAGCTAACGCCAAAGCGCATTCTTCTTCGCGCTCGATAAGTAGCACCAAAATGGCCGACACCACCGTCACACACCAGGTCTTCACTGAGCTGCTGTTGTTTGCCATGCGGGCCAGAATGTTCTGGTATAGCTGCAAATGGGTTTGTACAGCGGTGCTGTTAAGGTCATATCTACTAGAATCAGACATCTGTAACCAGCTCCGATTCTGTCAAACTGTAGAGGCAGTCCAAAGCCCTGTCTCCAGTGCGACTAGTTTTCAGCCATTCATCCAGAACTTCCTGATCTATCAACTTGAGGTGTTTCACGGGTGCCGGATGTTCTACTGTCAACGTGCGCGCCTCGTCAAAATGTTCGAGTGAGGCTTCTGCTTTAGTGGTGAAAGTACGGCCTGGGTAACGGGCGGGTAGCTTTATTCTGATCATTGAGCTGATCATCAACTCGGAGTGTATCCACGGTGAGTAGGTTTTTTGATCATCGCTCAAGCTCGTCATATCACGGGCACTGGCAACCAGCGAGTTCTCAGACCCAATGAAAAGAAAAGTCTCTGCCCGGTCAATCATGTTGTGCAATGCTGTATTCAGGATCATGTAAACATGGGCTGTTGATTGGTTACGCTTTTCATAGGCGTAAGTTTCTGTTTGACCCTGCCAGCAATATTCGTTATCTATCTCACGCAGTAGGTCATAAACTGAGCCCCAAACTTCGGAGTCAATAAAAACGCTCAAGTCTTTGTTTTCTAATATCTTGGCTAATTCCAGAGCTTT
>JASMTJ010000406.1:0-12409 GCA_041694335.1 Bacteroidales bacterium | reverse complement strand
AAAAACTCCTGCGAGTAGCCATCAGGATTAGCGATGGCGTGGTGCAGGTTCGTGTTCGTAATTGCTTCAATCATTTTGATCGTATCCTGTGTCAGTGAGTACAAATTCACGCAAGCGATGACCTTCCACCATTCCTAGCAACCATTCCTGGTCGGGGCCTGATCGTTTGAGTTGGGCTGCTGGGGGGGGGCGGGTATATATACCCGCCCCCCCAGCAGCCCGACGCTTAAAACCCCATCCAGAGAAGCTGCTCCCGGGGAGCCGGCTCATGAGGCTGGCGACACGTGGGTTGCCAGACCATCTCCTGCGATGCCTTTTCAGAGTAGCCAGACCTGTATCGGGCTTGCAACCCACAAAATCATCGAAAAATATCGAACGTGTTGACAAAAATGCCGTAATGTCGAGAACAGACAGAGATCGAAGAGCGTCTCCTCTGTCGATGTTCGACACAGAGATCGAAAGCAGACAATGGATTTTTTTGAAGTAAAAAATTTCTAAGCTGTTGGTTCTAAGAGAAAAGATAGAATTTTCCAGTCGAACATCGACAAACCGCCCCACAATCGAACACCGACATCGAGTTGTGTGTCTGTCTTCGACACGGAAAATGCCCGGAATGGTTAGAATATGATCAGTTAACTTGGCGGATATCGTTCAAAAAAATTGAATAGATATGTTTTTAAGCGGCTTAAATTTTTTGATAATGGGGATATTTCAAGCCATTTCGCGAGTCGCGACCCTCACTTATAGGATGAATCTGGTTAAAAACTGGTCGAAAAGAGATGCAATGATCAGCTTTGATTAGGGCAGCTGTTCAGAATTGCTTCCCTCAATCGGACAAAGATGGTCAGAACGTGCTCAATTATGGTTCGTAGTGTTACTGGCAGGGGAGGGCTGTGGGGCCATTCCGCCTCCCAGAGTGCGAGTACAGTCAGGTAAGCTCTCAGTGAGACGATCTCGTCTGATCGCGTAATGATTCTGCCGGGATGGGGCGCAGCGCAGAGGACGACGGCGGCAAGGTTTTAAAACTCGCTCAGGAAAGAAACCACCACAGATCCTTGCAGGTATCGCTGTTCTCCACACTGGATGGGGAAGGGGCAAATAAGTCGGCGATTCCCGAAACACTGGCCTGTCCAAAAAGTGACTGGGCTTAGGCGTCCCCAATGCTGGATGGGGTATTGTCAGCAACGGTGCTAAAAGTCCGTAAATTGTCAGGGCGGATTTGAGTGTGAGGACCGGGTAAAACGACGCCGTAGGGCAGTTTGTCGGATTCACAGAATTCCCCTCAGCGAGTCGTTGGCTGGCGCTTTGTGGCGTAGGACCAAGCTTTTCTTCCTGGGTTGTCAACAACGGTGAGTTGTATCGCGGTTTGTCAGCGCCGCTCATGCATCGCAAGCGCTTTGTTGATGTGCGAGGCGTATTGGGCACTCACGTCTTCCTTCACTGCTTGTTCGGCTTGGTGCCGCTGGAACTCGGCCGGTTTTGCACCGCTCTTTGACTGAGTAGCTTTTGGCCCTGGCGAATTCGTTTCAGTCCATCGTACAGCGAGCACCGATACCATCGCCGCGGTGTGCTTTTCAGCACCAGTGTTGTCAGCCACTCAACGTCTCTGTCTAGCTCGACTGTCAGGCCCGAGAGGTCAATCTCCATCAAATGGTCCAAACCCAGCGATTTAGATTGTTCGACTGGATGGGTGACGTTAATTTCGACCAGCAGAGTGCGGCCATTTTTCAAAACAGCTACCAAATCCGGTGTCCAACGACCAACCCGTGTTTCAGCGACGATTTCAAAAAGTGGTGGTGCGGGCGTTCTACGAAATCAACATGCTCCTGAATCGTGTGATGCCGGTCAACGAGCGCTGAAAGGGTAACGGAACGGGTTAGAAGAGTTACCCAACCGGCCTCCATGATGCGCTGCAGCTCTCCAGGAAAGAAGGTGCATGGGTAAAAGTGTAAGGCTATCCCAAGAGAAGCTACCTGCCGTTTCTAGCTACCCAACGCTTTAGGGTCATTTTTTTGATTTATCGCACTTATCGCTGGCTCAGTTACGGATGCAATTACTCCTGCCATTCGGTGGATTCGACACTTTACTCACTCCAGTGCCGGAAACTTTTTTCACACTTTCACCATGCTAACTTAGGAGGCTATGATTGGCCTCTGGTTCGCTGCGTGACGAATGCCCAATTCCCTGACGATGGCCAGCGGTGCAGTTAAAACGTCGGTTTTAAGTCAACCTTGATCTAATAATCAATTGTGGTACTGTTCAAAATTAATTAGGTTCAAATGTTTCTGGGCTAGGGCGCCCAGCGTGAGCTGCTACGGATATTACTTTCATTGGGAGATTTTAGAATGGCCTTTAGGAAGCCTATTACCACGCTGGGTGGAGTCCTTTGGTGGAAAAATATAAGGCAAAATGAATACTTTATTGTTCAAGAACATTCATCGGGACCTCCCGTTTGGCCTTATAAATATCGAATAACTCTTCGTGAGAATCGAATGGAAATTGCGAATTCCAATGATATTGAAGAGATCGAAATGGATTGGGAATATTTGAAGAATAATCTCGTTCCTCAACTTGACAAGAAGATCGATCTAGGTGAGTCAATATCAGATATTGACTTCGCGTCCCTTATTAATAAGATAATAAATAAGCTATGACGAAGAAAGTGGTGGTGCTTGTTCATGGCTTTTTCAAAGGAAAGCAAGACATGCGGTTTCTTGAAGCGGGTCTTGTTAAGGCGGGTTTCGAAACCATTATTGTGGACTTGCCTACAACATTTGGTTCACTAGATGATTGCGTTAAATCGTTGAAGTTCCAGTTACGGCAATATTCAAGAAATGAATATTTTTGCTATGTTGCACACAGTATGGGCGGCTTGATTGTAAGGAAGTATTTGAGCTCATGCCTTGAACAGCAAAAGGGAAATGTTGTTTTTATAGCTACACCCCATGGTGGTTCTGGGCTAGCTGAATTGGCTAAAACGATTCCTGTATATTCAAGAATATTTAAACCTATTAAAGCGTTTTCCTATTCTAGCGGCTATGTTAAGTTTAAAGAAGAAAGGTTGTTCAAGGTTGGTATTATTGCTGGTCTAAAAAACTCAGCGATGTCAAATATTTCTATCTTAAAAAAACCTAATGATGGTCGAGTAGAAGTTGAAAATGTTAAATCGTCAGATGCGGACGATTTTATCGTTTTGCCATTTGATCATGGTGAGATTCATCATAGTAGGTCTACTTTGCTAAAAGTGATCGATTTTCTTGAGGGCGGCGAATTTGGTCTTAAAGGTCGGTCATAGGTGTTGAATTTATTGGAAGTATTAAAGTTTTTTTGGATAAGTTCATTAATTTGATTCAGGATATGGCTACGCCCTATGTTCTGACACCTGAAGCCCATCGTGTCTAACTCGGCCACGAATCTGATCATGGGGCATTGGAATCTTGGGAAATAGATTACTATTTCCGATTCAATTGCTTGCCCGGCCGAGCATCAACTCGTAGCCATAAGCTGGGCGTCCAGGCAGATCCCGAAAATTGTAGGCAGTTAATCTCAATACCTCTCCCCTCTAGATAAGCGCGTTCGAAAGTACTGCTCCTGAGGTTTCCTGAATGGCTCTGTCTTGGGTGCCTACAATAGCGACTGCGCAGAGTGGCTCGCCAATCGCTTAGGTCTGCAATATTGCAATGTGCCTTGCCCTAAACTGTGACCAGCATGGATAAGGCGATCGCCTTACGGGGTTTTGGCAGTCTGCCACTGCGGGCTGTGAGTATCTGAGAGGCAGACCATTTTCACCGGATTCTGGGTGTGCCGGTCGCTGAAGCGCTGAACCCCCTGATCTCAGACAGAGCAGCTTTTCCAACCGGCAGGGGCTGTTTTTGCGCGCAAATCTTTACGACTACCCGGATTGTCATAAACGGGGTTGTACCGGACGAGTCGATGCCGTGCATGAAGCCATTCTCGAAAATGGGTCCGCTAATTCAGGGTGTCATGGGGAACCATGACCAATTGACGCGGCCGTGTGCTCTGGCAGCCAACGTCCATATTCTGGACGGCGATCTCAGAGCTGTAGGAACACGAAGCGTAGGTGGTGTCAGGGGTATTGTCGGTCATCCTCACCGGAACCAACGGCGCACCGAGGAGGATTTTCTGGCTACGGTTGAGAAAGTCACCCGTCACCACCCGGAGTTGTTATTGGTTCATCAGGGGCCGAGGGGTGAAGAACCCGGGCGTGGAGGCAATCCAGACCTTGCGCCATCTCTGGCCACCAAATATGAAGGCCAGACCGTGTTTGCCATACCCGAACTGTCCGAGGCGCTGGTTGCCGGTCAGGTGATTATTGTGGATGGTCGCACTTTCATTGTCTTAAATAAACGCCGATGCGGTTCAGCACCGGCATAGAGGATGGGTGCCCATACCATTTGTGACGGACGGTCACCGATCAGGCGATCACCGGAACCGACTCAAGAAGTCATTCACCCAGCAAGACTCGGATGTGCGCAAAAACAGATGCCGTGCTACAAAAATTTACCATCCAGGCTCTTCCCATTTGCTCCCTAATCTTTCAACATCCTGTATTAAAACAAGACACAAATAGAGATGCGACAACGGATGTCGGAATGCAACGTTACTATTCCCGGCATTCTACGCTTTTAACTGGGTCGGGAAGGGCATATGACTTCATGTTGCGCAGCGGGCGCAAGAGTTGGAAGAGGGAAGTGCAATAGGTTGGCTTGCCAACTGGACGTCGTGAGGGAGCCTTCGCGGGAGGCCCGAACTCCAAGCGTCCAGTGTTGGTTAAAGCTGATCGATTTCAGGACTCTCGGAGTTGCATTGGATAGTCTTGTTTGGGCCATTCTAGACTTTACCCACCAATACGCCGACGTCAGGCAATCAAGTGGACAAACCACCTCGGGTCAGCGACGCGTGGGCGCACGCCATTACACCGCAGCCTTATCGCACGATTTACTCCTCAAGACTCCGACCAAAAGCATCATAGGTCTGCCCGAGAAAGCCGGCAATGACCAGCTAGAGGGAGCGCCCAAATACGCTTACCGCTCCCGAAACAAACGACGCAGGGTGTCGCATGCTGCTGGGAAAATGCTGAACCTCTCAAGACCGTTTTTTTCTGTAAAACGTACATGGATGACACCTACTAGAGCGCTTAAGTATTACGCACCGGGGACTACCAACCCCTGTTATCCCGCTGCATCGAGAAAAGGAAGGGGTTAGATGGGACGATTTTAAGCGAACAGCGCTGTGATATAAGTTGCAGCAAACTCTGATCAAAAGGAACCAACATGTTTTTGAATCGTTTGACCTTAGCCGAAAAGGAAGCCTTTCTGGAGCTCGCTCATCACGTAGCGCATATTGACGAAGACTTCAGCAAGGAAGAGAGGATCATCATCGACAAGTATTGCATGGAAATGCAGATAGATGATGTGGAATGCAATGCAGAGAATTTCAATCTAGGTGAGGTGCTTGCTGTTTTTAAGGAAGATAGCCACAAAAAAATTGCGCTACTTGAGCTGATGGCTCTGGTTTTCTCTGACGGTCATTTGCACAAGGCAGAAGAAAACACTATCAACCAGATCGTGGAAAGGTTTGGCCTGAATCCTAATCTCGCAATTGTTTATAAAGAATGGGCCAAAAGCATCTTGTCCCTATTTGTCCAGGGTGAGGCACTAATCCACTTATGAGTTTTCCCTGTACACGGTGTGGGCTTTGCTGCCAAAACATCGACAAGGTGGAATTGTTGAAAGAGTACCACCGTGGTAACGGGGTTTGTATTTATTATAAGCCTAATTTTGGATGCACCATTTATGAAAATAGGCCTCTGGTTTGTCGAATCGATGAGGGGTATATCGTGTTTGCCAGTGACCAACTGTCGGTCGAAGATTACTACTACGCGAACGCCGAAGTGTGCAACCAATTGCAAGAAGCCGCTAACCTTTCTGTCGAATGGAGAGTGAAGTTATGACGTTAGATCAAAGCCCTAGCGGCAAAGACCGATTAAGTGAGTTGGAAGCGTTGCTGCCGAGTTCTCAAGCCAATCTTCGCCGGCTATCAGTGCTTTTGGATAGTGGAGAGCAGCCTAAAATAGCCGTTTTTGGAAAGTATAATCATGGCAAAAGTACTCTGCTTAATGCGCTAATTGGTCGCGATGTGTTCAAGGTTGCCGATAAACGCGAGACGATCTCGGTCAGTGAGTTTGAGCATGATGATGTTATCTGGATTGACACTCCTGGATTAGATGCCGATGTAAACGGCGAGGACGATCGCCGAGCCAGGACTGCCGCATTGGAGAGCGCAGACGTTTTGTGTTTGGTGCACAACGTTAAAGCAGGGGAGTTGGATCGAAGTGAGATGCAACTCTATAAGGAGTTGATGCGACAAGATAAAAATTATCGCAGCAAACTTATTCTAGTGCTTACTCAGATCGACCAGGTCACTGCTGAAGATTTGGACCAAGTCGTAAAGGCGATTGATGATCAGCTTCCTGATATAAAGATAGTTCAAGTTTCCGCTTTTCGGTATTTACGAGGGGTAAGCGAAAAGAAAAAGGGGTTCATTAAAGCGAGTGGGATAATCGAATTCATTGATTATTTAGGCTCTGTAAAATCGGAAATAACGAAGCTAAGGAACAAAGAAGCTAAACGATTAATCCAGAAAGCCCGTGTTGAGTTGTCTGATCTAATAAAGGATCGCAAAAAGGATTTGGATAGCGTAAGAAGTGATCAGAATAAGCATGTCAAAGCATTCATCACTGATATTAATAGTGCTCGTGAAAAAATACTCGCACGTGCCGAGAAGCTTGATTTGGTCTAAAGGAGATTTAGTATGCCAATTCCGTGGATAGTGGGTGGTGTAGTTGTAGCAGCAGCTGCAGCAGTGACAGCGGCAGTATCAAGTGATAGTTCTTCTGGAAGTTCCAGCAGTGATTTGCGAAATAAAGAACGAGAGCTCGAAAGAGCGCGAAAGCGAAAAGAGACTGAGTCAAAAAAAGAAGAGCTGGCAACATATTCTAACCGAATCATCAATAATCTTGGAAAAAAATACAGCCGATCTAATCCGGAGGTATTGGTCTCAGATATTGAGCCATTTTTACGCTACTCAAAGGTAGGCGGTCTCGACCCTTTCAAACTTGGTTTATGGATTAATCACCCAGCGATGGCAATGTTTGGTGGTGAGAATAAAAAACACACGGACCAGTCGGCATTCATCGAAATGGACCCTTCTATTGTGGAGTCAACGGAAGGTTATAAAGAAAAAAGTCGGCTTATTGAAGACTTGGAAACCGAGTTGGTCAGCCTTGAGAAAAACCTTTCATTTTTGGAGGAGCTAAACGGTGAGTTCAAATAGTCAATTAGTGGACGCCGTCCAGGAATTTGTTCAATCTTTCGAACGCGTTTCGGCTGGTGAACCAGAGTTGATGAATATCAGGGATAAATTTACCCACAGAGTGACAAGGGTTTCGCCTGTACAAGATAGTTTGCCGCAAGATAATCCGCTAATGAAAGCTGGCAGAGCTGTTGAAAGCCAAGTAGCAGCGGTGATCGAGAAGTCTGTTCAAGATTGGGATGCAAGTCATACCACTCGTGAATTATCAGACCACTTTGGTGATAAGGCTATTTTGCTTGTATTTGGTAAAGTGAATGCGGGGAAAAGCTCACTGTGTAACTATGTTGCTTCTCTATTCAAGTCGACCCACGTGCAGTTTTTCTACCTAGAAGATGGGCAAGTCAAAGAATCAGATGAGCCTTTTAAAGAGGGGGTGACCGAAACGACAGCTAGAATCCAGGGGGTAGAGCTAGGAGAGAAATTAGTTTTGCTGGATTCCCCTGGGCTGCACTCAGTGACGGACGAAAATGGTCAGTTAACTCGGCTTTTTACCGATAGCGCCGATGCAGTTCTGTGGTTAACACCCTCGACGTCTCCCGGTCAGGTACAAGAACTTGATGATCTGAAGATCGAACTTGAGAGCGGAAAGCCGCTTTTACCAGTGATTACGCGGAGTGATGTTAGAGATGAAGACTGTGACGACGAAGGGAACCTTTACAGTGTCCTGATTAATAAGAGCTCAGAAAATCGCAAAGAACAGGAGGAGGATGTATACCGGCGAGCTATCGATAAACTAGGCAACCAAACAGAAGTGAAACCGCCTTTTTCGATTTCAGTACATGCGTACAAGCAGTCTTCCCATTCCAGTGGTTGTTTGCAGGAGAGCGGGCTTGCTGAATTGGATGAGCGCATGGCGCACTTGGTCGCGGAAGCCGGGGACTACAAGCCCAAAAAGGCTCGACAACAAGTTATCAACTATCTGGATCGTTCTGTGCTTGAGTCAATAGAGAAAAGGCTATTACCCGCAGTGAATGACCTGGATCGATTGACTGCCCGTGAGCAAGAAAACGTAGCGAGATGCAAAAAAACAGCACTGACCAAGCTACAGCAGGAGCTGGCTGAAAAAGTTACGGACTGGGCTGAGGAATTAAAAGAAAGCGGTGACAGAGCCTTATTGGCAAGTCGCATCAATAGCTTGGTTTCGGATCGTTTGGCCTCAGAGCTTCGTGATTCGGTAGAGACTTTTGTCGAAAACGTAGACACGATTCTCGTTCAGATTGAAGAGCACGATATTGGGGATTTCAAGGACATCGAAATCGAGTATTCGCAAGTATCGGGCCGGGCAATGCAAGCTGCCGCTTCGGCGGGAGGCGCAATTGCGGGCGCCGCAGCAGGGAGCGTTCTTGGTCCGGTAGGGACAGTCGTCGGAGGTATTGTGGGTAGTTTCCTCGGCGGTGCAGGTGGGCAATATCTGGTCGAAACCGAAGCTGTAAAACAGAAGGTGGGAGTTGATGCTACCCAGGCGGTAGAAGACACCTTAATGAAGCTTGATGGAAAGCTCCCGGCTATTGTTGAACGGGCATTTGAGCCTTGGAGTCAGGCGCTTACCGAGATGAAGAAGAATTCCGACAAGATCAGGTCCGAAATTCAGCTCTTCGAAACGAACCTAAATAACGCCAAGGAAAAACTATAAATGACATTACACGCCATTGGTAAGATTGAAAAAAATCTGGAAGCACTGTTGGAAATTGCTGAACGTTACTTGGGGCCTGAACAGGCGAGCGCCCTAAAAAAAGAATATGATGAGAAGAAAAAAGAATCGCTTCTGCAGGTTATGCTGTATGGCAGTTATAACGCAGGTAAAAGCAGCTTAATTAATGCACTGCTTATGGAGGATGTTGCAGCGATCGGAGATATTCCGAAGACCTCAACGGCTGACCTTTATAAATGGAATGATTGTTACCTTTTGGATACACCTGGTGTCAATGCGCCCATCGAGCACGAGGAGGTCGCTGAATCCCAAATTGATCGCTCAGAGCTTCTCTTATTTGTCGTTCGCCAAGGTGACCAAGACGTAAAAGATGTGTACACCCGAATGTTTCAAATGTTGGCGAGGGACAAGCAGATTTTCATTGTCTTTAACCACGAACTGAGTCCGGACGAGTTGCCTGAAGCATTGGCTCGATTAACAGATATTATGGCTACCTATGCGCAGAGCCACCAGATTGATTTGCGGCGTGTTGGTGAAATTCCAATTATTCCGGTTAATGTGAAGACCGCTATGAAAGCCCGACTCAAGGGGTCTGAACCTCTTGCAGAACATTCCGGTATTACACAATTCGAGAGTGTTTTTCTGTCCTGGCTCCGTAATTTCGATACAGACCATCATTATTTGGATAGGCTTAGAAAATTTATTCATCAATGCGTAGTTAACCCATTGCTGGAGTCGATTTCGAAAGAGAGCAAGGTTGATGATTTGGCTGGTCTTAAGAATCTTCAATGCCAACGTGATGAAATAGTTCGTCAGTATGACCTTCTCGACTCACAAGTGGCCAATCATGTTCGAGCAGAGTTAGTTCAGTTAAAGCCAGAGATTGCCTCAGCAATGAGTTCGTCGTCTTCAAAAATAGAGATTGAAAGTGAGATCTTTCAGTTAGCAGACAGAGTAGTCCAAACAACCACTGATTTTTTGCAGAAGCGTTGCGATGAAGTTACTGATGATCTCAATGCTGCGCTTGATATTTCGATCGACAGCGAAAATTCCGGAGGCCGCTCTAACGTTGGCGACGCTATCGAAAAAGCCGTAATGAAGAGTGCCAAATCCATAGATGCGAATACCATAAAAGATGGCCTGTTAATGCTTAGGAAATTTAAATTCCCAGGTATTAAAGGACGCTGGGAAAAAACCTTAGGCGGTTGGGCGACCAAAGCTAGCTGGGTTATCACTGTGGTTACGTCTGCTTATGAAATCTATTCGGCATCTGCCGAGCAGGACAAAGAGAACGCAGAACAACGCAGGCAGACGCTTGGTGTTCACCAAGTTGTAGAAGGTATCGCGAGTGATATCAGTTCTTCAATTTTGGATGAAGCCCGGAAGGTTATTTCTGCTACAAAAGAGCAATCTATAGCTCAGATTGATTTCCAGATAGAGAAAATAACCGAGAATGCCGATAAGCATATACAGGATAATGAGCGTGTTAACAGTCTTGCAAGCGCTATTGATGCTGTTAGCATTTAATGAAAGGGTTCTTGTGGGGAGCGATGTTAGGTCAATAGGTTTCACTGAAAATAATGCTATGTATTGGTTTTAATAAGGAGGGGCTATGCCTGCCTTAATACCCGGGGCACCCTACTTCTTCGTTTGTCGGGCCTGTGGAAAGCGATTCTCGAAAAAAATAAGGGTTGCAATATTATGCCCAAAATGCAAGTCATTTAATGTAATAAAAGATCCCACAGTTGTGAAATGATGGGATCCTAACCTGGATTCGCCAAATTTCGAAATTTGACTGTGGTTTTATGGTTTATTAATAATAATTTCTGGTAAACGTAACGTTCGGGCTTAAAATTGGGGTTTGCCAGGCCATGGATTACGATAAGCTCCGGAATTCGAATAAGATAAATGGAAGGTTCTTGCTACTCACTTTTCGCTAAAGCTGTGGGGCAAGATAATTTACATATAAACCGAAGGGGAAGATTTAAGTGATAACTAGGGTTCTTAAATTTTTTAGGTGGATTTTTGAAGCTTGGCAAAAGACTCCTGAGCCTGTTAAGGAAAAAATCATTGCTATAATTGTCGATGGCTTTGAAGTTGTATTTAGAGAGTATTATCGAAAAAGCAAAGAACAAGAAGATAAGGAGGCAACCAATGAGTGATTTTAAAGATTTTGTTAGATCTAAAAAAACAAAAGGTATAACCGCTGACCATACGAAAAAGCTATCTACTGGTATCGAAAAAGTATTAGCGACCTCATCAATGACTATAGCTAACTCTGATCGTCAGAAGTTCGCAGAAGAAGCCATAAATGTTGCGCAAAGTGACGAAGTTTTGTCGGAGTTGAGTGACCAGATAGGAAAGCCAGCAGAATTAGAAAGCGAAGATGAGTTTGTGAATCGTTCAAAAAAAGCGTTGTCAAAAATACTCAAAGAAAAGCTTAATGGGTAAATTTTTTATCTTAAGATTAAATATAGAAGTATGAATGGGTGGCGCACCACGACAATAGCTAAATAATGCATCCTGAAAAGCTCGATCAAAAGACTGGTTTGGCCTTGTTGCATAAGCGGTATTTGCGTGAGGCAGGCGGCAAAATGGGAAGGTAATCATAGCTCTGTCGGTAAGGGGGCTTCATGTCGGTGACTCCTATCATTATGAGTTAAAGCTGCTCTGGTGACGGCAGGTGCGCAGGTCTTAGGGTGGCAGCGACTCATAAATCTTTTGCGGAGAGCACCGCCAAGGAAACTAGGCCAATGCAATGGCATATGTAAAAATGTTGGCAGATCGTAATCACAAGTGAAACCGCAAGCAGGTACCTTTGGTCGGCGTTTCCTATTCGATGAGAATGAGCTTCCGAGCCTGCGGTATTACGCTCGAAGTCGATTCGGACTAGGTCCTCTATTTGAGAGCACTACAGGTGGCATTGAGGCCCAGAGCCAGGATGCTTGGGAGCTGGAAATTTAGGGACAAACTTTGGGGTAAATTTGGGGCAAAACAGGGTCCTCTTCGGGACGTGTATGGCCGGTGGCTCTTTTGTATGTGTCTGATTTTACTGAATAGGACGTCCTTGTCCGTTGTTATCCTAGGGTTCGAATCCCTCCCTCTCCGCCAATAACAAAGCCCGGCAAACGCCGGGTTTTTTATTGGCCGCGAGGGCGGGCGAGAACCCTCGCGGGCTCGACCGAAGCCTGTACGGCAGGCTGAGGAACGTGATCCGCCAATGTTGGGTGTGTCGGACTGGTTTTCGAGAAGTGTCAGTTGCCCTTGCAGGGTTTCGCGACGTCCTACCAGTTTCGGGGTGGGACCTCGTGAACGTCAGAGATCCTCGCCCAATGGGTAATGCGACCTTTGATGCCGTCCCAG
>JASMTJ010000405.1:0-1020 GCA_041694335.1 Bacteroidales bacterium | reverse complement strand
TAGTAGCCGTCCTTGCTTTCGGCTTTAATTATTTCAGTGTCGTCAAACATTTAATAAATCAGCCTTCGGACGACCCGTTAGGGGTACGCCTCGTTCTTTTGAATGAACTTGTATTCAAAATTCAGGAGGCCGACAGAGCTGCACGAATTTACACACTTACGGGTCTGCAAAGCGACTACAGAAAGCATGAGGCTTACAACGATTCTATCAACACCATTTTTAACCGTCTTGAAGATGTCTTCTCCGACAGTCTCTTCATAAAAAAGATTGATACCCTGAGAGTGCTGTATGATCAAAAAAAGCAACAGACCCGTCAACTTTTTGATTTAAGTGAAATTAACCGGTATCGTCAGCGTTATGGGGAGGTATTGTCCATTTTGCCGGACAGCCTGAATTATCAGATCAGCCAGATTACCTATTCAAGGCTCAATATTGATTCGATAAGCAACACAGATTCTCCGGAAACCGATAACCAGCTTACGTTTTTCGGCCGCATAGCACGGTTCCTCACTGGTTCAGGAACTAAAGAAGAAGCGCCTGAAGTAACCCCAAAATCACCCAGAATATCACAAATTATTGATTCATCACTCATTACAAGAAAAAGAAAAGACCCTGCACTCGAAAAAATAAGAGAACAGCTAAAGGTCATTGAAGAGCAGGACAAGCGCTTTTTCAACCTTTTGCTTGCAAGAGAGCAAAGCCTGATCAGTCTTGGCGATAAACTCACCGGAACCATCCGTCAGATAATTCTTCAGCTTCAGGAAGAAGCCGTAATTGAATCGTCTCGTTACCAGAAAAGTTTAATCGGCATGCGCCACGATCTGATCAACAAACTGGTGTTTCTCGGTTTATCGGCTCTCATCATAATTACCGTCTTCGTGTTGTGGATAAACCGTGATCTGCGAAAAAGCCGGAGACTTAAAGAGCAGCTGGTTCAGTCAAGAGAAAAGATAGAATCCCTTATGAAAGTAAAAGAGCGTTTCCTGGCCGATATGAGTCATGAAATCAGAACGCCGCTTA
>JASMTJ010000404.1:0-5092 GCA_041694335.1 Bacteroidales bacterium | reverse complement strand
CTGACAGAGACGCCGCTTGATGGTCATACACCAGATTTGACAATAACTCATTCTCCCCAGTGGGTAGAGTTTTATTTATGATATTCTTTTGATTTAAACTCGGTTTTTGGGACTTAGTAAATTTCACAGATAACAAACTGGAATGATATAGTTTTAGGCTTCAATCTTCAGCAGCACACTTTTCGTCTAGTTTGGATTTTATCCACCCCACTAGATCACCAACCGAGTCGAAACTAGGTATGGTATCTTCCCGGCGATCATCCAAGCGTTCATTCGCAAGACGCTTAGCCCAACCGGCTTTACCGATAACACCGATTTTCCTTCCAGACTGCCAAGCGAAGGATATTTCCGCAAGAGTGCCAGCAGCTCCTCCGATAGCAACAACAACATCGCCAGACAAAGGCACAACCATGTTTTGAACCGCCCCAGACCCGGCGGGGATCACTATGTCAACGTATTCATTTGCTTTATGAAAATCAGGATACGGTAAGATTCCGACCAACAAACATCCTTTAATATCCGTTTTCTTCCTGTTCTCAGCAACACCGCGACAAAGGCTCAACATAACGCCCTTTTGCCCCCCGGACATCACATTTATATCCATTTTTGCGAGCTCTTTACCAAGCTCATAAGCAATGCCCGCTTCCTCCACCGTGGCGGAATAACTACCTAGGACCGCAACGTTATATCGCCGATTAGACCTCACAAAACACCCCTCAATAACAACCACTTACTGCGGAAGATACTATTCACCGGAGCCAAAGGCTACATCTACTATAAGCGTAAAAAACATCTCGATCTACGTTATGGAGTAGCCTCTGCCCGAATTCTCGGTCTTGGGGAAGCATCCCCGTTAATTTTTTGATAGCATTTGCTCTTGACGCCCTAACAAATGCTCTAGGTTACTGTTTTCAATGGACTATGACGTACTAATTATAGGCGCAGGGTTGGCCGGCCTGACCGCAGCACTAAGGCTTTCAGATCTTGGAGTTAAAGCTGCTTTAGTTGATTACGCCCTACCTCAATCAGAGGGAGACCTCGGAGGATTCGCGAAATTTTCTGGAGCAAAATTTTCCTTACCTCCGGCCGGAATGGGCTTAGCGCCCTTGGCTGGAGGAACGGAGAAACTAGCGCGCACCATTGCTGAGGTACTCAAATACCTATCGCTAAGCGACAGCCTCACTGCCACTTCCCTAGACCAGTCCAACAACCAAGCGTACTTACGATCTTATCAATCTATACTTTTAACACCCGAAAAGATAACTGATCTAGTCCGAGGGCTAGAGATTTCAGTAAAAAAGTCAGGTGTTCCTATTTACCGAGGGTACTGCAAAAGAATTTATCCTGGTCAATCAACAACTGAATCTACGGTTATTATTAACGAAGAAGAGCACACCTTCACCTCCAGAATTGTTATTTATGCAGGCGGTAGATTAGGCACCAAAATCCTAAAAGATGCGGGAGTAGAAACAACAAAAGGGAAAGGCATCGATGTTGGCGTTAGGGTAGAGTTTTTCTCCTCAGATGGACTCAAGGCGTTACGATCACTGGGGCCAGATGCAAAAATTATAAGGGGAGACTGTAGAACATTTTGCCTAAATTCACCCGGTGAAATTTACAGGTACAGCTTTGAACATCTCAAAATACCTGGAGGAATTGTTGCTGGCGATGAAATCGAGAGGTCTAATGTTGGACTTCTGCTGAGGCTGGAAGACAAAGAAAAAACTATAAATGACATAATAAAAAACACCAAACACATTGACCAAGAATTACTCAGCAAAGGAATAAGAGCAAAAAATGACATCTTTGGAAGTGCAAAGTTAGTTCTTGATAATATTTTTGGAGAAGACAGAAGGAGATCTTTAGAGGATTTCGCTTTACACCTACAAAATCAAGGACTAGTTAACTGGGAGCTCACACATGACATCCACCTGCCTCTCATTGACTGGCATTGGGACACTTTTTCCAAGCAAACATCATTTCAGACTTCAGAGCCTGCCATCTATTGCATAGGAGATGCCTCTGGCCATGCTCGCGGTCTTTTACAGGCATCTATCTCTGGATACCTGGTAGCTGAGGATATTTCAAATGAGTTTCAATAAAAAGCGATATTTTGATCCTTTATATGGTGCGATACCCTTGACGGATTTTGAATACCGCCTTTTGTTTCTTCCCGAGGTCCAGCGTTTGCGGTATGTTCGCATGTGCAACATAAACTCACTACTAATAACCGGAGCCTCTGAAATATCCAGGTTCGAACACGTACTAGGTGTGATGCGATTGGCAAAGGAGTGGTTAAACGAAAACGGGGAAAACCTGAGCGAAAAACAAAAGCATTCTTTTTTATCTGCAGCCATATTGCATGACTTTCAAACAGGGCCTTTTGGGCACTCTCTACAATATGTACTCGAAGAGAATAAAACAGATGGTGATTTCCGCCATGAAGACTTAGCTCATGGACACTCCCAGAACTATCACCAGAGATCCGATGCAGCTGCTTCATTTGCCGGAAAGCGATTTCAAGGCGCCAGACAACTCGATGAGTACTGGGAGAATATATACAGCCTGATTGAAGGAAAAGGCATGCTAGGTCCCCTCATATCTGGAAGCATAGACTTGGACAACATAGATAACGTTGTTCGCCTTGCCTATCATGTTGGGGTTGCAACACAAGATGACGCAAAAATTGCTCTTGCGATGGCAAGAGATCTTCGCCCCAACGGGAGCAATTTGGAGGTTAGCAGGAGCTCACTTCCGTTAATTGCCCGCTGGCAGGATATTAGAAGTCGTCTTTACCACCTGCTACTCCTAGACTGGGCAGAGTTCTCGGCAAAAGCAATGCTAACTAAGTCAATTGAGACGCTAATGGACCTAAACACTCTAGGGTCTGATGTTTGGAAGATGACAGATCTAGAATTCCTAGACCACATAGAGAACGTCTCTATTGGCGAAGGACAACATGCAAAAACGCTAGCACAAAGAGTACGGCGCGGCGACCTTTACACACCCTTGTTACTCGCAGAAATCCAAGGGACAGAATTGTATGACGAACTAAACTCCCCTACCGCTAAACGGGATTTAGAAAAAGACATAAAAAAAGAAACAGGCTCCCTTATCGGGCTCTCCAAGGAGATAATAGTACACTACATAAAGGATAGAGCAAAAACCAGTCGTGAAATAGAAGTCACACTAAGAGAATCTGGAGAGAGGATTACAATTGGAGAAAGCACCAACAAAACACTAGTGGGGGTATTCATTGACAGTGATCTTGACTCAAACTACGAACACTCTTATTTTATAATAAGCAGACTCTTAGAAAATAGATTTGGAGTCACCCTAAAAAGACTTGAAGATCCTGTCATCAAACCTGAGGCAAACCGCCAAATGGAACTATTGTGAATATAGACGCTCTATCCAGGCAGCTGAATTACATTGACTGGGATTTTTCTTCATCTCAAAGCGGCACAGCAAAATTAAGTCACTGGTATCCGGGGACTTTCACAAACCAACTACCTGCTGCCCTCATTCAATCATTAAGCAATCCTGGCGAAATAATTTTTGATCCATATGGAGGAGCCGGAACCACTGCTGCAGAAGCATTGCGCCTCGGTCGACGAATATGGAATACCGACATAAACCCTGTTGCTATTTTAAGCTCTTATACATATTGCGCCTTCCTTTTGCTAAACCAATACTCAGAACAGGAAGTTGACGCTTTTTTCGGTAATTTTGAGGACGTAATTTTAGGCAATTCATCTAATGGCCTTTTTTCTGCTCATGAAGAGCTAGAAGCGAGCTGCGCAAAGCTCGAATCTATTCTGAGCCCTCTCATAGCCCCTGCCCCTAGTGCCTTATACTCCGAAATAAGGGTCAGCGACGAACCAAACTTCGATGCCTTGTCGCAATGGGTGCACCCAAAAACACTTACCGAGATCAGAGATGTCAGCAATTTGCAGAAGGAATGCAATTCTTTTCTTTTAAAGGTATTCATGGACTTCATGATATCAGCAACCATTCGAGGCCTTTCTTCCCAGATAAAGAGCTGGGGCCACATAGCAGACAATGTGCGCCCGAAGGAATTTACATATAAGTCAAGCCGAGTCAGCTTTAGGCGGTGGTTAAGTGGATTAAAAAATTCACTTAAAGGAGCTGAAATTCACCATCGACCAAGCGAAGAGCAGAGCCTTATTGCGGCATTTAACATCCACGATTGGTCCAAACCCACAACCATTGAGTGCCCCTTCAACAGGAAGGTAGCGGTAATCGTCACATCTCCACCCTATGGTGATGCTATAGATTATATATACTCCCAGAAACTATCGCTTTATGTTCTAGGATATGACGACTCAGAGTTGACAAGACTATGCGCCGGCGAAATTGGGGCACGCAGGAAGCGTTTTCGCCCGGACTCTAGAGAGAAATGGGCAAGTCAAATGGCAAATGCAATGGCTAGCCAAGCTGCTTTCGTTGAAGGCCAATATATTGCAACCGTTCTACCTCATAAAAACCATGGGCGTGAAATTGGTTTAAATTTAATGATTGACAGGTTAGCGGACTGTGGTTGGCATAGGTTCTATGAGAAGGATCGCTCAATTAGCCAGAAGAAAACCCGTCAGTCTTGGACATCAATAAAAATGGAGACAATAACAATATTTACAAGGAGTAGCTGATATGCCTATTTTCATATTTCTCATTGGTGTAAGAGGTGCAGGAAAAACCACGCTAATAAGGATGTATCAAAATGAAACGGCTCCCATTCCCATTTTGAAACCATCCACAACCAGACACAAAAGAACCGAAAACGATGACGAATACCATTTCGTTCAAAAATGGGTTACAGATGATTATCTGTGGACAATCGATGTAGGAGAAAACCAATACGGCGTTCACAAGAATGAAATTTCGGGACTGGGCAATAACGAGCCCTGTCTATGCGTGTTTGACCCTAGCGGGATCAACACGATCAACGATCTTCGAGATAAATACCCTGGCCGCGTTATTACGGTAGGCATCGATACTATTCCAGACAGCCAGACTCAACATAACCGCGTCGGTGGCGACGAAAACCGCATGATGAACAGGGTTGATTTTA
>JASMTJ010000403.1:0-1614 GCA_041694335.1 Bacteroidales bacterium | reverse complement strand
GGTTCTTTTCTGAGGAGTATCAGTTCTACTTCGAGAAGGAGCCTCCGCGCAAACAAACGCTTGAGGAGACAATACAGGAGCTTCTGAGCCATATTGGTGCATCAGCTGACGAGCAGATCAAAAAAGGCATGTCTCTATTGCCGGTTCTGCGAGCCTCCCGAAACGCCATTGCGCATCGAAACGGCCGACTCAAGGAAACCGAGAAATCCAAGATTCAAAGGTACTTTGGTTCCAGGATGTGTGTTCGGCGTGGCTACCCAGTAGCAGACATCTCGCTAGTCTTCGATATTCTTCATTCGGCATCGGAGCTCATCTCTGGATTCGGCTATGCCGCTGTGGATGCTGCGACAGCGGCCCAACAATCAGCTCAAGCCGACGGGCCCGCTTCTGGCGGACCCTCGGCTTAGCTGGGGCGTTAGGGTCACGAACTAGTAGGAAGTATTTGGGAGCTATGGATAATAAATTTCGGGGAAACATCGCTGCGGCAAGAAGGCTGCTACTCACTAGGGCAGGAAATAGATGTTCCAATCCCAATTGTGGTGTTCACTTGATTACTGATGACGGAACTCCCATAGCAGAGATCTGCCACATAGAGGCAATTTCGGAAGGTGGTCCTAGGTACAACCCAGAAAAAATAAGCAACAAAGAAGACGCTCGGAAAAGAATTGCTGACCTCGATAATTTAATCATTCTCTGTCCAAGATGCCACAGGCTAGTGGATAGTGATCCAATCTCTTACGATGCAGATTGGCTTAGAACTGCTAGAGAGGAACATGAGCGAAAAGTCCTGAATCAGCTCGAATCAAAAAGCACTCCTACTTCTAAGGAATTAAATCGCACGGTCACAAGCTTTCACCAAAGCCTGAATATCTGGCGAGAGAATATTGAAAATGGAGACGAAGAGTTTTGGCAATCCTTGTTTAAAACCAACCCAAAGCTAATAGCCCAAGCTATTCCGAACCATATTATTCAGATTGGCGATAAATGTTATCTAGGTGGGAAGGGTGTTGATAATAAAGGCGGAAAGGTCGTTGATTTTCTATACGCAACAAATTTCAGTAAGAATTTTGTTGTTGTCGAGATAAAAACTCCAAAAACAAGGTTAATCGGAAAGGAGTATAGGACTGGAATTTTCTCCCCAACTGAGGACTTGACTGGTTCTATTGTGCAAGCCCTCTCATACAAAACTACTTTGTTGAAGAATTTCCACTCTGTCCAAAGAGACAGCTCCTTTCAAGCTTTCGAACCTACCTGCCTTGTTATTGCCGGGAACCTAGAAATGGAAGCTGACAATGCGGGTAAGCGGGCTTCGTTTGATCTGTACCGCTCAAATTCTAATGTCCTGATAATCACCTACGATGAGCTTTTTTCCAAAATAGAAAGTCTTTTGGAGCTTCTTGATGAAGACTGAGACCCTAACAATCGCGTCAATTAGGACGCTCGCTAGCTCGCGCCTATTACGCGGGCGTTATGCAAGGCGTTCGTCTTGACGTACGTACATAAAGGCGTACACTTGGTTAAAAGTTAAACACGTAAGAGGTGCGTCATGACCGGAATCACAGCAACTGAGGCGCGCAGCAACCTTTATCGGTTGATCGACGAAACTGCCGAGTC
>JASMTJ010000402.1:0-7080 GCA_041694335.1 Bacteroidales bacterium | reverse complement strand
GAGCCGGTACCCGTGACCCTGGAATTCGAAGGCGCCGGGCCGATGGATGTGGAATTGCAGGTTCAGCCGATGGACGGTGGAATGACCATGGATCATTCCAAGATGGAACACTGACGCCTGCCAAGTCTTGCGGAGCTGGGCGGCGTTTGCCGTTTGGCTCCGGTATTCCTCCTTTCTTCCCCCCCCTGTTTTTAGCCTGCCATCACAAACCACTCAGTCGCCGGGTTGCTCTAGTGGCGCTGCTCAAATCGCGTGAAAAAGCGGAGATATGCGACAAGTGTCGCGAAAGACCTGAATTATTCCGACAAAATCGACGCAAGTCATTGAAAAAATATGCGATCTCAGTAAAGCGAGTTTGTAAATAGGCGACCGCATGATCTGGGACAATCCCGACAATTGACGCCTATTTCCCGGAGCGGTACTGTCGGAGAAAGATAGGTTTCTGATAAAAAGGAAGAAAATGGCGAGTGGCTGTGAACTGGTGGCGGGAATAGGCGCGCCTCGGATAGAAGTCATTTGTCGGTGAATTACGCAGTTAACACTCAGGGAGATCGACCATGAAATGGGCATTTATTGATTACGAGAACGTCGGAAGTCTGGGCAAGGTCGATCTTTCGAGCTATGAACGGGTAATTGTATTCCTCGGTGCCAAGCAGCCGCGGCTGGATTTCACCGACACCAAGTATGATAAGCCGATTAATCTTGTCGTGGTTCAGCTCAAGGCAACTCAAGCGAATAATTTGGATTTTCATCTAGCCTATTACCTTGGGAAGTTTGATAGTCAGGCTCCACAAGGAGTTACCTTCGAAGTCGTAAGTAACGACACCGGTTTCTCGCCGCTTATTGCTCATATCAAAAATGGCGGGCGCGCGTGTAAACAGGTAAAAGTTGCAAACGCACCTGCAGATACGCAAAAGCTGGTTCACAGTCTCACTTCCAAGCCGAAAGAGAAACGTCCACAGAAGGTCACAAGCCTGCGCAATCATATTGCCTCTCATTTAGGCTTGAAGGGAAACGAGGTTGCAATTCAAAATCAGCTCAATCAGTTGGTTACAGAGAATGTGGTCAAGATTTCAGGTGATGGTATTGAGTATAAGTGTTAACAAGGCCAGGCACGCGACGTCTACTACATTGCGGCTTCGCCTCCATTCCGTAGCCGCGCATGCTGGCTGGCGTTAGGCAGACACCATATTACCTTGAGGACTGTTATGAAGTTTAGATTGCTACCTATGGCACTGGTTGTCATTTTGCTGGGATGTAGTAACTCCGACGAAAAGTACAGCGATAGGGAGGCTGCGTATAACCGATCCTTGGAGTGCTATCAGCAGCGAGAGGAGTCGGAGGACTGTAAGTCAGCTTATCGGGCCTTAATAGAAATAGAGAGAGACTCGATCAGTAACGATAGTGTGGGCGCCTATAAGAAAAAATACTGCAGTGGTCTTAGCATGGACGAGCTTCTCTGTGAGGTTGGTAAAGCAATTACACTCACTGTTGAGCAAGAAGAGGCGGAAAGAGCTGATTCCCGTGTTGAATACTATCTGAGTAACCGAACTGAGCTTCAGAAAAAATATAACGAATGTGGAAAAGCATATTACGAGGAAGCAGGGCTGGTAAGGGATGGAAATTGGATAGGTGCAGCTGGGTCTAGCAAACTAATCAAAGCCAAAAAAGCTTTCGGTGATGATTTTAATTGGGAATGCGAAGCAGCCGCAGAAGCTGCAAATAAACTCAATATCGAATTCCCTGATTATTTCGTGAAGAACCTGTAATAGTCACAGGGCACGGGTTAAGGCATCGCGATTACAGCATTTGCCTAACAAGTGCAGGCACGGCGACGCCCATCACATTGCGCCTTCGGCTCCACTCCATGGGCGCGCATGCTGCATGCGTTATACGTCAGGACGGCCTGAGCATAGAATGTAGAAGAGGAATATTTTGACTAAAAAAGAAAGAGAAAAGCAAAGGCTGATACAAGAGCTGCTAGATTCGATAGATAATAGAAATTTAGCGATATTTGCCGGGGCCGGTCTCTCTATCCCTGCTGGCTATGTGAATTGGCAGCAGCTACTAAAGCCTATCGCTGATGAGCTTGACTTAGATGTTGAGAAAGAAGCAAACAACTTAGTCCAGCTTGCGCAATATCACTGCAATGTTAATCAATCTAATAGAGGAAAGATAAACCAAATTCTTATTAACGAGTTTTCACAAAGCGCAAGCCTGACTGAAAATCATAGAATTCTGTCACGACTCCCTATTGAAACATTCTGGACGACAAACTATGACAGAATGATTGAATCGGCTCTTTCTGATGCAGGAAAAGTTCCCGACGTAAAATACAATAATAAACAGCTCGCGTTCACCGTCCCCAAGCGAGATGTGGTCGTGTATAAGATGCACGGTGATGTTGAACACCCTAGCGAGGCTATTTTAACAAAAGATGACTATGAGAGTTACCACGTAAGAATGCAGCCATTTATTAACGCTTTAAGTGGCGACCTTGTGTCAAAGACATTCCTTTTTATTGGCTTTAGTTTTTCTGACCCAAACTTAGATTACATCTTGAGTCGAGTGCGAGTTGCATATAGTAGGGATCAGAGGCCTCACTATTGCCTACTAAAAAATCTAGAAAAAGATCAAGGCGAGGCCGACGCAGATTTTGAATATAGACAGAGAAAGCAAGAATTATTTATTCAAGATCTGCTTCGCTTTGGAATAAAATCTGTAATGGTAGATGAGTATTCGGAAATCACTGATATTCTTAGTCAGCTGGAAGTTAAGATTAAGGCGAAATCAATATTTATTTCTGGAGCTGCCAGTCAGTATGAACCTTACGAGAAGGTCGAAGCAGAAAGGTTTGTATACGATCTAAGCAAAGAAATAATATCGCATGACCTCAAGGTGGTTTCTGGTTTCGGACTAGGAATTGGAAGTGCGGTTATCTCAGGAGCGCTAGAATCCATTTATATGAATGGACATAAATTAGACGATGATCAGCTTCTGCTCAGGCCATTTCCGCAGTCGCAAGTTGGGTCAACAGATCTAAAAACGCTATGGCGTCAGTACCGCGAAGATATGATCTCGTATGCTGGGATAGCTATCTTCATATTCGGTAACAAGTCTGTAAATGAGGAAATAGTCTTATCCAATGGGATGGAAGAAGAATTTGAAATTGCCGTAAGTCAAGGCGCGTTAGTCATACCTGTTGGATCAACCGGTTACATGGCGCAAGAACTCTGGAAAAGGCTAAAATCGAAAATAGAATCTGGTGAATATCTACTTCCAGGTGGCTTAGAGAAAAAGCTATTGGAACTGGGCGATATTGGAAAGGATCTTAGTGACATAAGGAGCATTGTTTTGGAAATTATCTTAAAATACAACAAAGGAGCGTGATATGGGTAGAAAAGTATTCTTCAGCTTTAAATATAAAGATGTTTCTCGAGCTATGGTCGTGAGAAACAGCTGGGTAGCACAGGGGAAGGAAGCCGCTGGATTCATAGACAAAGCAGATTTTGAGGCAGTAAAAAAGAAAGGGGACGCGGCAATTAGAAACTGGATTGACAAGCAGCTCGAGGGTACCTCAGTAACGGTTGTTCTTGTCGGTGAAAAAACTTGCAGCAGTCGGTGGGTCAAGTACGAGATTGAGCAGAGTATTGCCCGCGGAAATGGGCTCTTGGGTATTGACATAAGCAAGATTAAGGATTTGCAAGGCGAAACATCTGAGCGCTGCGGGGAAATACCGAAGGGTTACGATTTCTATCTTTGGAATAACCACGACGGATACAACAACATGGGGAGCTGGATAGAAAAAGCGGCAAAAGCTGCGGGAAAGTAGAAACGTATAACCATCGGCTGCACAGCGACCGATTTTACGCCGCTATGCGGCTCCAAATCGGCGCGTGAGCCGGGCGTTATGCAGGTATTGCTGGCGTTATGCAGGTCGAGATCTGTTATAAACCTATATGCAAATAATCATGTAAATTTGACTTTTAGTGGTTTGTATTTAAATGGAACATTTGAACGTAAAAATATCAAATATAAAAAATATATCGGATGCTGATATAGAAATCCCTCTTGAAAAAGGTGTATACGGGGTTGTAGGTGCTAACGGATGTGGAAAAAGCACAGTTTTGTTGACACTGTCTCAGTTAATTTCAAAATCCAGATTGAATGGAGTTTTGCAAGCAGAGGATTATGATCATTCATCTCATTTAGAGATAGAATATGAAGGGAAAAAGGATAGATGGGTCCCAAACGCCAGTGGTGCATGGAAGTGTGAGTCCGGGAGGCCACAATTACATTTCAATGGAATGTATGAAGGGAGTTTGTTCTATGGCACACGATTCGATGATTCAAGAAAAATTGACCAACTGTTGAGCAAAGGCAAGCTGCAGGAATCTGATATTGTTGATTCTGATGATTACGTGATCGACAAGATGGGAATGATTTTGCACGGGTCTTATGCAAGATACACTGGTCTAAAGCGAGTAAGGAACAGGACAATTGCTCATCGTCTAGGATTTAAAAATGCACCATACTTTAATGAAGTGAATGGCAATCTTATTAGCCAATATAGAATGAGTTCTGGCGAATGCCTTTTAGTCTCACTTTTGCACTTTGTTTACAATTCAATTGTTCGTCGCTCTTTGCCAGAGGATCAAAAGATCCTTGTCTTGATCGATGAAATTGAGCTTGCACTCCATCCACTTGCAGTAAGCCGACTTCTCGATCTTTTAAATGATTTAGTCAAGGTTAATGATAATCTTGTTGTAATATTAACAAGTCATTCCCCTGAAGTTATTAGAAAGTTAAAACCCGCGAACCTCCTAAAAATTTCAAACAATGATGGGCTGGTTTCTTTGGAGTCCAACTGTTATCCAAGTTATTTGATTCGCGACGTTTATACCCATGACGGTTTTGACTTTCTTTTGCTTACCGAAGATATTTTGGCAAGGTCAATAGTAGATAAAATACTTCTGAAGGAAGGTTTGAGAGAGAGTAGATTGGTCCATATTGTTCCTGCGGGTGGATGGGAAAACGTCTTGACGTTACAAAAAGAGCTACTTGTGGGAAATGTATTAGGAATAAGCAAGCAAATTGTTAGCATATTGGATGGCGACATAAAGGAAGATGTGGGGGATGAGTATAAGGACATACGCAAGCTTTTTCTTCCGATTAGTAGTATTGAAAAGTTTATTTATGGTGTTGTGGTTGAGAACAACAGTCCGGGGATAAGAAAAATTCTAAACGATAAATATTTCACGGTGAAATCATTGGATACTTTAGTGTCTGAATTTAACTCTAGGTACCCAAAAACGCCTAAAAATCCAGATAAGAAGTTCTATTTTAAGCTGAAAAAAGATTTTGAGGGGAGGGGGATAACAGAAGAACTATTTATAAACAATTTAGTGGATGACTTGCTGGATTTTATCGACTTCACTAAATTTACGAGCCAACTCAGATCAGTTCTTGGCGCTTGAGTTTTTCAGCTATCTGCATAACAAGTAGTTGCAGGTCGTTCCGGCCCTGGCGGGCCTCCACCGGACCGGTTTTCCGGCGCGGTTGCGCCTCCAAACCGGCCGCTGAACATTGGCGTTATAAATCAGGGAGTAGCCATTGATGGAATGGCGCAAGGACGAGTACATAATCACTGACGACAGAGCGAAGGTACAACTGGAGGTTGTCCACCGATTGCTCGCCGCAACCTATTGGGGTGATCGCCGTCCCAGAGAAATAGTTGATCGTATGGTTGCTGGTTCTATCTGTTTCAGTCTTTACTATGGCTCTAAACAGATTGGGTTTGGGCGAGCCGTCACCGATAGCACTACGTTCACCTGGGTGGCGGATATTGTGGTTGAGCCCGAATTTCGGGGCGCCGGCCTGGGCAAGTGGATTATGGAATGTTTGCTAGAGCATCCGGCCATAAAAGGAACCCAGTTGGTGTTGCAAACTCGAGATGCACAAGGGCTATACGAGCAGTTTGGGTTCTCTGAAAACAGTGCTCTCATGAGCACCAAAGTCACTGATTTATAACAAGGCCAGGCACGGCGACGTCTACTACATTGCGGCTTCGCCTGCATTTCGTAGCCGCGCATGCTGGCTGGCGTTAGGCATCCGGTTGACAGATCTGCACGGCACCTACATACTTCTTGCACATACATATATACATATATACATATATACACATGCAAGAGGTGATTGTTATGGCTGGAAAAATGTGTCCTAGTTGTGGAGAGCAAACTTTCTTCACTACGCCTAAAGGAAGGAAGTGCTCAAGGTGTGAGTATGAAATGATTGTCCCCGCCAACAGCGGCAAGGGCGGTCAAGGCTCTCGTTGTGCAAATTGCGGAGAAAACAAAGTGTTCAATAACAGGTGCCGTGGATGCGGCGCCAGCTACAAATGAGAGGGGAAAAGAGATGGGGTTCTGGGATAAAGCATGGCAGGTAACAAAGGATTTAGGCGAAGGCGTAGCCAATTCAATTAGCGAGAAGGCAAATGAAGTGCGCCAGGCTAAATCGAAATTGGAGCCAATGAACGATGAAGAACTAATTCGTATTGCTAATAGCGACGGTTTTTTTGGTAGTTCGCAAACGGAAAAAGGAGTTGCTCTTCGTATCTTGCAGTCTAGAGGGTACGATCCCCATAACCTTCCAAAAGCCTAACAATTGGCTGTTGCCGGACGTGCCTACGCTACGCTCCGGCACGCCGCAAAGCCAGGCGTTAATGGCAAAGGCTTCGGTTTTTTGGTGGCTACGTGCTAGTGGCCTTGGTGCCGGGCTTGGTAGGCAAAACCGCGTAATTTGGTGAGCACCAAGGCCGTCAGAGTCCGCAGCCGGTTTGGCAGCCTTAATCTTCACCGGCGTTGGCGGCGAATCCAGTATTCGTCGTTTTGGGCTGTCCGCCGACAATTTATTCAGGATCTGGTACCTTTAAGTACAGGTTCATCCACCACTGGCTTGGCGGTGGCTTTAAACAAACGGCATCGGCGTGAGCTGGTGCAAAGAAACGGAGTAGGCCGTCGCGGTCGTTGCCAGGGAGCAGGCAGTGTCAGTACCTGCCTTTAACCAGTCAATTAAGTTCGC
>JASMTJ010000401.1:0-1008 GCA_041694335.1 Bacteroidales bacterium | reverse complement strand
GTCTTGCTCAGTAGCGCTTGCCATGCTCTCCGAACCGCCACTTGACCATGTCTTCATCAATCTTGCGGATCATGTCGGAGTCCATGTGGACGACTTTGTTGTGTTTGCAGAAAATTTCGAAAGCCTCGCGAGGCAGCACGAGCTCAACGAAAAGCTCCGGATAACCAATGGCGAAGTCGAATTCCACGAACTTGTCGCCCGGCTCACTGCGCACCCGGATGTATCGGGTCAGCTCGTCAAAGGTTTTGGTTTCCGGTTGAGCTGTCATTGTGAGCCCCCTTGTGTTTGCGATCGGCTTGAAGTCTATCTGACCCAGCAACAGCTGTGCCATTTCCGCAACGACAACTAGAGGAAGGGATATAGGGCCCTGTTTTAAAGTTATTTTTTCGTGGAAAAATGAATGCAATCGGAACGAAATACAGCTTAAGGATAGCGCCAAACCTCGGAGTATTTTTTACCACATGATCAAAATAAAAACTGATCTGACCAAATGCTCAAACCACATCCTTATCCACTGACAACGACCAATTTTACTATTTGGTTGATTCTTTGCTTTGATTACGGGCGCTGTTTTCAAGAGTGTTGTTGATGAACCCGGCCTCGCTGGGCGGGCTTATTGCGGGCAGCGCGATTTTTTGCAGCGTTTTTCTTTATTGACCGGCCTTTGGGCAAGTTTGTGGCCTGCAGTCGAAAACTGGTTCACTACCCAATCACTGCGCACCACTGATACTGGGTGCGGATGCTTTCAACGTTAGCCTCAAGTACGCAGCTTAAATCACGGATTCAAGCGCTTAATCATTTGATTAAATTCAAAGCGAAGTTTGCCAATTAATAACATTCAGATCGTTACCAACTTTGGGGTTGAAAGCCAAAAAAACGCAACCTGTTAATTAAAAGGTATTTTTCTTTTGTTGGAACACGAATTGCCTCAGATACTCTAACAACAACAAACAGAGGTAAACCATGAAATATCCAATTGTGACTGGATTGCTTGTTCTGCTTATGTTT
>JASMTJ010000400.1:0-2987 GCA_041694335.1 Bacteroidales bacterium | reverse complement strand
AAAGCTGGGCTATGAGGTGAGTTTGCCACATCATGAAATCAGTGGCCGGACTTTTCTCAGCAAAGGACTTGTGCGAAAAGCAAAATCCATCGCCAACCACAATATTGAGCTGCTCAGTGCGCATGTAACACCCGAGACGCCCCTTATCGGGATTGAGCCTTCGGGAATACTTACATTCAGGGATGAATATCCAGACCTGGCCAACACCGAAAACCAGGTGAAAGCTAAAAAGCTGGCGGCTTCAGCATTAATGTTCGATGAATTTTTTGAGAAGGAAGTTGCAGCAGGAAATATCACTCCGGAGCAATTCACAATCGAGAAGCTCAGCATTAAACTGCACGGGCACTGTCAGCAAAAAGCGGTGGCCTCTACGGCTCCCACCAAAAAGATGCTTTCATTCCCGCAAGGATATGATGTTCAGGAAATCGCATCCGGGTGCTGCGGAATGGCCGGTTCGTTCGGCTACGAGAAAGAGCATTTCGATGTGTCGATGAAAGTAGGTGAACTTGTGTTGCTTCCAGAAGTAAGAAACACACCTGCCGAAACAGTAATTGCTGCGCCGGGCACAAGCTGCCGTCACCAGATAAAAGACGGAGCAGACCGGGAAGCCAAACATCCGGCAGAAATCATGTGGGAAGCCGTTCTTAAATAAAAAACAACATCATTATTTTTCTGATTATGTGTTTTTTATATAAATTTGTACGATTATTCTCAGTGTAATGAGAATATTTGTATATCTGTGTTTAAAATACTAAATAATAATATGTTTGCAGATTAAAATCATTCCTGTGGTTGATTGGATTCTGGGAATGGATAGCAACACACCCCACTACGTTAAATCCCGTAATCCTGAATAGAAAAAAAGAAATATATTCGTCGGCATTAAATTTTATTAACCAAAACAAACATACAGTGAGAAATCTGATAGTATTACTGATTGCGGGACTGATAGCATTCTCATCCTGCAACAATCCAAAAGAAGAAAAAATGACAAATCCACTTTTAGGTGAATTCAATACACCTTATGAGGTTCCTCCTTTTGATGATATTAAGCCTGAACATTACATTCCGGCATTTGAAAAAGGCATGGAAGAACACAACGAAGAAATTGAAGCGATTATCAATAATGAAGAGGCTCCAGATTTCGAAAACACGATTGCTGCTGAATCGAGGAGCGGAGCATTACTAAGCCGCACGGCATCTGTTTTTTACGGCCTGAACAGCGCCAATACAAACGATGAGATGCAGAAAATCGCCTCTGAAATTTCACCTAAGCTCTCGGCCCATTACGATGGAATCAATCTGAACCCGGAACTTTTCAAGCGTGTGAAAGCTGTTTACGATAAGCGTAATAGTCTCGACCTTAATGAAGAGCAGGCTTATATTCTTGAAAATGTTTATAATAATTTTGTAAGAAGTGGCGCTCTTCTTTCCAAAGAGAAAAAGGATGAGCTGAAAAAGATCAACTCCAGGCTCTCTACGCTTTCTCTGGAATTTGGCCAGAATGTTTTAGCCGAGACCAACAATTTTGAGATGGTAGTGGATAACAAAGACGACCTTGCAGGACTTCCAGAAAGTGTTGTTCAGGCTGCTGCCGAGACTGCTGAGGCCAATGGTCATCCTGGAAAATGGGTTTTCACCACACAAAAAACCAGCATGATTCCTTTCCTTCAGTACGCTAAAAACCGTGAGTTGCGCGAAAAGCTTTACATGGCCTACACCCATCGCGGAAACAATGACAATGAGTACGATAATAAGGAAATTTTGGAAGAAATGGTCAACCTCAGACTCAAGCGTGCCAATCTGCTGGGATATGATTCGCATGCGGATTATCGCCTTGAAACACGTATGGCCAAAAAGGCTGAAAATGTCAACGAACTTCTGATGCGCGTATGGGAAGCCGCACTGCCGGTAGCCAAGACCGAGCGCGAAGCCATGCAGAAAATGATTGACAAGGAAGGTGGTGATTTCAAACTGCAAAGCTGGGACTGGTGGTATTACGCTGAAAAAGTCAGAAAGCAAAAATATGACCTTGATGACAGTGAACTAAGACCTTATTTCCAATTAGCAAATGTTCGTGATGGTGCTTTTGAAACCGCCAACAAGCTTTTCGGAATCAGCTTTGAAGAAGTAAACAATGTACCGCTCCCGCATCCCGATGCTCAGGCTTTTGACGTTACCAATGAACAGGGAGAGCACATCGGATTGCTTTATATGGATTTCCACCCGAGAGCGAGCAAAAGAGGTGGTGCATGGTGCGGTGGTTACCGTGAACATGAAGTTGACGCTAATGGAAACGAAATCAAACCTTTGGTTACTGTAGTGTGTAACTTTACAAAACCTACTTCAGACACTCCAGCACTGATTAGCCTTGATGAAGTTGAAACCCTTTTCCATGAGTTCGGTCATGCGCTTGATGGATTGTTTGCGCAAAACACCTATCCTACAACTTTTGTGGCAAGAGATTTTGTAGAGCTGCCTTCGCAGATTATGGAACATTGGTCTACCCATCCTGAAGTGATGAAAGAATATGCCACGCATTATAAAACCGGTGAGGCTATTCCGCAGGAGTTAATCAACAAGATTGAAAAAAGCTCACTCTTTAACCAGGGATTTGCTAACGTGGAATTTACGGCTGCTGCCCTTCTCGATATGGCATACCACACGATGGAGGAGCCCAAAGAGATGAATGTGATTGAGTTTGAAGATGAATACCTTGGAAGTATTGGACTTATTCCTGAAATCTTCTCACGCTACAGAAGCACCTACTTCCGCCACATCAGCGGAGGTTATGATGCCGGATACTACAGTTACATGTGGTCAGCCGTGCTCGACAACGATGGATTTGAAGCATTTAAGGAAGATGGTATTTTTAATCGTGAAACGGCACGCAAGTTTAAAGAGAATGTGCTGGAGAAAAATGGCATCGCAGATCCGGAAGACCTTTACAGGCAATTCAGAGGACGCGATCCGAAAATTGAGCCCCT
>JASMTJ010000399.1:0-3791 GCA_041694335.1 Bacteroidales bacterium | reverse complement strand
AGGGCCTTATCCCCCTGGGTGTATCGGGGCTGTTCAATGGTCCGGGCGCTATTGGGAAAACGACCTTTGCCATGCAATTGGGAGCGAGTGTTGCCACGGGAACACCGTTCATGGACCACGACGTCCAACAGGGCGAGGTGTTGATGTATCTGAGCGAGGATGATCAGTGCGAAATCAGTCAGCGCCTGCATCGGATCAGAGAGGCGCTGCCCGATTCTGACAAAGACGCACTCATGAGCAACCTGAAAATTCTTCCGCGACCGGCAACCGACATGCCATTTTTCGAGTACAGCCCATCCTCTCGGGACGCGGCTATCACGGCCAATTTTGAGCGATTCTTTCGGGTGGCGCAGGAGCTCAAGAATCTTCGGCTCATCGTCATTGACAGCTATACCCGCATTAACCGCCTGGACGAGATCCAACACAGTCACGCAAGTTTCACTGCGGCCTGGCTAGATGCCTTGGCTCAGGAAACCGGCGCGACGGTCCTTTTGATCCATCACCCACCCAAATCCGGCAGCAGTGCTTCGCGGGGGTCCAGCGCCCTACCCAATGCGCTTCGGTTTTCAGCAACGCTCTGTCGGGGGAAAAAAGCAGCTGAAACGCAATCCGGAGAAGCATTGTGCTTCAAAATCGAAAAGTTCAACTATGGCAAAACCCGACATGTAAGCCTGGAACGTCTTGATAACGGATTGCTGGCACCCGCCCCGAACAATCCGGAAGAATCTGAAGAGCAACGCTCGCTGCGGTTGGTCAAAGTAATCCAGGAAATTATCCATTCGCAACATATGACTTCCAATACCAATGGAATGACTTACAGCCAACTCCGCTCCATGGCCAAGATTGGTGGTCAGATCAACATGCAACAGGACCGTTTAAAAGGTCTGCTCGCCTGGGCAGTTGATGAAAATCGACTAATGCTTATAAACGATCGCTATTCCATTCCAGGGCAAATAACAGAAGGTTCAAAAACTGTAGACTATGAGAGCATTTGAATAACTTATAAACCGACACCAGGGAACCTAATGCATGTAATTCCTCGCCTAATTCACTTTTTTCGTTAATTAGAAAGGATTACATGCACTAAAAAAATGATATTATTATGCCAACACTAATATATTTAGGGAGTGACACCAAAGAATCCGGAACGACGAAGTGTATCTGGGCAAGTAAAAGAAAAAGCCGAGTAACTTTTTCAAGGCTTGCTATCACTCAGGCTGCAACTTTTGCCCTGTGAAACAAAAACCGAAAAAAGCATAATACATTACAAAGACAGCTATAAAAACCGGTGTTTTCATAATTGATGATCAAATCTTCTATTCAAGATAAAAAACTGAATAAATGGCTTTTTAAATGGCCTTCAACAATCAGTTTTTTAGAATAGCGCTGCGTCATCAATGATACATCCTATGGAAGGTGTAGTGGTGGACTGACCAAGCTGTGTGAAAGTAATGATCAAAGTAGCCCGTGATATCTACGAGCAAGAAATACGATTCCTATTTCATTAAATTCAATTTGGAGTTATGGAAATGAAAAGCAGCAATATCGTTTACGAGGATAACGGAAACTGGGCTAGTGGGTTCTGTGAAGAATACAAGAGCATGCTACATATTTGCGACAGTGCTAGCTCTTTGTCACTGGTTTATAACCTCTGCACAGAAGAAGACGATGATGATGAGATTAGTCATCTGTGCTATGTAAGTGAGCATAGTCTCAATTATTCAACGTCAGCCGAACGTAACCACGAAATCTTTTATGGCTTGGTTGGAAGAGTTATTACTGAAAAACAAATAGAATCCATAAATAAAAGGTTTGAACCTTTTGTTAAAGAGTTTATAGAAGTTCGAAAAAAAATCATTTCAGGTGATGGCGTATTATTAGATAAGGATTTAGAATACAAATACAACATTTTAAGAATGGATTTTGAAAAGATTTCGGAGTCAGAAACCTTTTGCGTATCTGAAATAAATATCCCTAATAATTCGCCGTATTATTACTATCATGATGACCCACAGTTTCTTGATCTCATATTTTCTGAAGCCGAGGAGCCAATAATAGATTTTATCAGAGAAACAGCACTTGAGGAAACATTTACCCATGGAGTCTTATACCACCCCGATGAAATAGAGGCAACCTTAAGTGAATGTTATGAGTGGTTTTCAACTGATGACTAGAGCTTTCATTTCCTATTGGAAATTATGGATGCGCAGATTTAGACGTCGATCCAATACGTGGATACAAAAAGCTTACCGATGATAAAGACTCTGAACGTAGCTATACATACATCGAAGGCATTGTCATGAACGAAAAGGCCATTCCAGGGTTGAGAGTAGCTATCCAGCGTTCGCGACTCATTATATGTGTTCAACCCGGATACCACGACTATTTTTAGACTGTGGGTTCTATACACTTATGCCCGAATTGACATGGAAGTTCTTTCGGGAGCGGAATTACCCGATGACTAGTGTCCCGTCCGGGTAATTCATTAACTTAAATAGGCTATAATATAGGTCGATTTTCACCGGCTTGGAGATCCGTTGTGGCTCGAAAAACATCACCTTTTAAATGCTTCGAATCACCGACTCAATAACCGATTCCTTTTTTGGGGACCGGATCGAACAGAATCCATGATCTATACGTTACCGCTCCCGCCTGATTGTACAATTGCACTGACTAAAGAATTCTTTCAAATTTCAATTAAAAATCTGTATCTGTTATTCCTTCGTTATTTTTTTCTGTTCTTGTTTTCTAAGGGGCAGCTTGATCCATTTGTACAGGCTGCCAGAGGTGATCCCCAGCCTCCGGCACACATCGGCTACCTTGTAGCCTCTCTCGGTGACCTGCTTCACTGCCTCGATTTTGAATTCTTCGGAGTACCGCTTTGCGCTCATCATCAACACCTGTAGATTTAGCGTTTAGTGTAACGCTATCAGGCGTCTACTGTATCGGGGGCTTGCCACCCAATGTCGTTTTATAAAGCTGCGGGGTGTGGCACATACGGGGTAATATACTAAGAGAATACACCCAATCTGCCACACCAGCGCCGGACATTGACCTTGTACCAACGCATCCCCCTACCAGCTTCTTCCTGGCCGGGGAAATCCCGTGTAACTCAATCCACGCCCAATGCCTTGAACACCGTATCCACTGGATCCGCATAGAAGCTGGTCTGAAACTTGGTAAACAGCTCCCCGGGTACCGTCGGAATATCCCCAGCACTGGTGATTGGTAGGGCCACACGCTTACCGCCACCATCAAAGGCAACCTGCAAACACTCGGCAAGACTCTGCACAGCGTTTACGCTGCCCCCCAGACTCATATCACCAAGTACGACGAGCTGTGCTTGTGCTGGCCGCCCCATGATTCCGGAAGCGAAGGCCACAAGGCTAGGAATGGAGAGCGACTGAATGGGACCACCGTTTTGCAGGTCTACAACGTGCAGATGAAAGTCATGATCCATTACCTTCGTCGCGCCGGAAATGCGAGAAGCGTTAGCCTTGAAATAGTCAAAAGCCATTTTCACCTGCTCTTTGGCGGCAGGATTGGTGACTTGGCCAGAGGTGGCCAGCTTGCCGGAGCCTTTGGTTACCTGAAGCTCGATCCGGTAGAGAGTTGGAACGCCCTTGGCGCTGATTCCGATGGTATGGATGACACCGGGCTTAGAGGGACCTTCCGGTATCAACTTGCCACCACCCTGCTCTCTCACAGTGACAAAGTGTTCTTCCAGATCTTCGTTGTCGATGTAGCTGAAATGCACATCATAGAATTCCATACCTCCGATTTTCTTGAGC
>JASMTJ010000398.1:0-1316 GCA_041694335.1 Bacteroidales bacterium | reverse complement strand
AGAGAAGCTAAGTTCAGCAGTAGCTAAGTTCAGTTTCACCAAAATTTTTTCAGAAGAAATGATCAAATTTCCTTCGTTTTCGTGAATATCAAAATCAACAACCTCCGGAGTCTTGATAACAGACAAACTGTTTTTTTCATATTCAAAACCGGCTTTTGATTTCACGATCCGAACAATTTCCGGCGAATAAAACTGAATATTAACATCAATCGAATCAATGGTTGCAGTAATTCCCCTGTCAGTCAGCTCATACTTTTCCCGATCGCACGAAACAGTAACAACTGAAATGACTATACCTATAAGAAAATAATAAAGAATTGACCTCATAGCATGATTTTATAAAAATATTGATTAAGAACGGAATCACCGTTCCACACAAAAAAAGGAAAGCCCGCGAAGGGCCTTCCCATATTTGAAATATTTATTTAATAACCGGGATTTTGCGTCAGATTAGGATTCTTTTGGAGTTCCGGTTCGGGGATAGGGAACAATACTCTGTGATCACCATTGGGTGAATGTGAGAGCCATGATTTTGTTGTAAATGCCCCAAAACGAATCATATCACTTCGCCGGCGTCCTTCCTGACAGAACTCACGTCCCAGAATATCAAGAAACGCACCATACTGAATGTCTTCACCACCTTCGTAAGTAGAATTAAGGTGATTATCCAAACCGTACTCGTAAGCACTTCCCTGCAGTAAATCTGCTCCTGTAACTTCAGCTTTTTCAGGCTGACCGGGAAAGTTTCTTGACCTCACCTGTGTTACAATTGTTGCGGCTTCATCTTCAAAACCAAGTCTCAGGAGTGATTCTGCTTTCATTAAAAGTATATCGGCATAGCGGAATAATGGCCAATCATTACTCAAACGATTGGTAGCGCCCATTTCAATTTCAAATTTACCCAACCGGAAACCATGTATTTCCTGTGAATCATCTACTCCGGGGAGCTCATTTATGTACGCCAGAGGCTCTCCGGCCAATTCACCAAGTGTACAATAAAGGCTGTCTCCGTTGGATGCATACTGCTGTCCTTTTATATAATTGTCCAGATATCTTGAATCATCGGGATCAAATGTTTCTATAAATTGAGGAACAGCACAAATACCTCCCCAAGGTGAATATTCAAGGTTGTAAGTTTTCTGGTTGGCCGGTTGCAACGTCTGCATGTGAATATCAAAGGCATTCCATGCTGTTACATATTTTGACTCAAAGGGCAGCGCAAAAATAATTTCTGCCGAATTCTGATTATCGGTAATAAATACATTCTTCTGATTGGACTCAAGTTCATATCCGGCACCAGAATTTATGACCGAGTC
>JASMTJ010000397.1:0-2413 GCA_041694335.1 Bacteroidales bacterium | reverse complement strand
AAATACATTGAAAAACGCATGAAGGATGTAGCTTTTAAGAGATACAAGGGATTTACGGATTCGGATGAAGAATTCATTTTGCGTGTGAAACAAATGATCCAGCAAGGATTGATGGCCAAAAAAACCGCTCAAAAGATTAAAAAGGAATTGGAGAAAGAGGATGATCCGCTCCAGATGCTACATATTCTTCAAAGGCACATTCGTTCAGTAGCCGTGGATGATATACAGAATGGAAAATCACCCATAGCCAGAGATGTTATTTTAAGTGGATATTTAATTGTCTGAACTTTGATTTTGGTGATGAATTGATGGATTATGATTAAAGAAGAACATAAATACTCTGAATTGACTGGAAAAATCATTGGCTGTGCCATGACGGTTCACTCTGCATTGGGCAATGGTTTCCAGGAAGTCATTTATCAGAGAGCATTGGAAATTGAAATGGCAGAGCAAGGAATTTCCTTTAATCGGGAATACGAAATGCCAATTTATTACAAGAATCAACAAATTGGTACAAGAAGAGTAGACTTCTTGGTTGAAGGATGCGTATCAGTTGAGTTAAAAGCTCTCGTTCTACTGGAGGATGTACACCTGGCTCAGGCGATCAATTACCTGAAAGCCTACGATCTGGAAATAGGTCTTCTAATCAACTTTGGTGCCCGAAGCCTTGAGTTTAAGCGTGTCCAGAACAAAAAATTCAGGCAAAAGAATCAAGGTAATCCACAAATCAAATAAATCACAGTTCAGACAATGGAGAAACAGCAGGCACAACGCTACATCAAACAAGTACTCAACTCCCGTTTCGATCAGGAGCAATTTGAATTGTTTGTCAGAAACCTGCTCAACGATTTTGAACTGAAGGAATTCAACCATAGTGGACAATTGATTCCTGAGGCATTTCGCGATCACATATCCCACTTCAAAAGATTAGGTGTTTATACAGACCCTGAGGGGGAGCGAATGGATATTCTGGTTGTCCAAACCAAATCCGTTAATAAGCTCGAACGGACCAGAACTGCATTGCGAAATTTTGTCGTTAGGCATCTAAAAAACAGAGAGAAATTTAATGCACTTGTTGCTTTCTACTCCAAAGAAGATGACGGCATGGAGTGGCGATTGTCTTTGGTAAAGATTGATATCGAAACAGAACGCACCGAAAAGGGAAAGATCAAAGCGAAAGAGGAAATTGTCCCCGCCAAACGCTTCTCCTTCCTGGTAGGTGAAAACGAAAACGCCCATACTGCTCAAAAACAGTTGCTGCCACTTTTGGTCAATGACCACAGCAACCCGCTCATCATTAAAGAAAAAGACGGGGATGGCAGCGTGGAAGGTGCTTTTAGCATTGAGAAGGTCACCGATGAGTTTTACGAGCAATACAAGGAACTCTACCTCAAGCTTACCGAAAACGCAGCACTGACCGAAACACTGGAAAAAGAAGGCCTCGACCCGGTGCGTTTTGTCAAAAAGCTGTTAGGACAGATCGTTTTCCTTTACTTTCTGCAAAAGAAAGGCTGGCTGGGTGTTCCGAAAAATCAAAAGATGGGTGAAGGCCCTAAAAACTTCTTACGGAAGAAATTTGATGAGATCAATGAAAATGGAGGCAGCTACTTCAACGACTTTCTGCGCTTTCTCTTTTATGACGCACTGGCCAAGGAACACAATGATGATAACATCAAGTATTTTAATAAGAATCTTGGCTGTAAGATCCCTTTTCTGAACGGAGGCTTGTTTGAAGCCGATTATGAGAATTGGGATACGCTTGACCTGAACATTGATAACCACCTTTTCAGCAACCCCGATGAAAAGACCAAAGCCGGAGACAAAGGCACGGGCATTCTGGATGTATTCGACCGCTACAACTTTACCATACGGGAAGATGAACCACTGGAAAAAGAGGTAGCCGTTGACCCGGAAATGCTGGGGAAGGTATTTGAGAACTTACTGGATGTTACCGACCGCAAAAGCAAAGGCGCTTTTTACACGCCCCGTGAAATTGTGCACTACATGTGCCAGGAGAGCCTGATTCACTACTTAGACAATACGGTAAACCATTACATAGAGAGCTACCAATCCATTGATTCTGATCAAGCCAGCTTGTTTGGTGGTAGTAGCGACAAGAAGGGAAATCTGAAAATTGAAGTAGAAAACAAAGGCGATATCCGTGTTCCCAAAGAAGACATTCAACAATTTATCCGGCACGGACACCTGGTGCTGGAGCATGAAACCACGGTTACCGGAAAAGGAAAGGAAACGGATAGCTACAAGTACAAATTACCGGAAAGCATTCGCAAAAATGCGGAAGCTCTGGACAAAGCATTGGCCGACATCAAAATCTGTGACCCGGCCATTGGCTCAGGGGCTTTTCCTGTGGGCTTGCTCCATGAAATCGTAACCGCCAGACCAGTCCTTGGCA
>JASMTJ010000396.1:0-2030 GCA_041694335.1 Bacteroidales bacterium | reverse complement strand
AGGAAGAACTTCTTACCAAAGAGAATGAGGAGTTGCTTAAACTTTTCCCTTCGCATACCACCATTAAAAACCCTCGCTATAATGAATTGATGCGCTACTTTGAACAAATGAATCAGCAGCGTGATCATCCGGGATTTACATTCCTGTTTCATTACAACGAGTATCGACAGCAGTCAAAAGAGCCCTACAGCTACACTCAATTCATGGAACATTATCACCGGAAGTTCCCTAAAGAAAAAGGTTCCATGAAACTCGAGCATAAACCCGGACATGAAGTTTATATCGATTTTACAGGCAAGAAACTTCAAATTATTAATCGCGAAACGGGAGAAATCATCCCGGTTGAGGTTTTTGTGGCCATATTGCCAAAGAGTCAATATACCTATGTAGAGGCTTGCCTGAGCCAGAAACGGGAAGATTTAATAGGCTGTATGGCAAATGCATTGTCCTATTATGGGGGCGTTCCCAAAGCCATTGTTTCTGATAATTTAAAATCGGCAGTAACAAGGGCCAGTAAATACGAGCCGGAAATCAATCGCTCTTTTAAGGACTTCGCACGTCACTACAACTGCGTTATCAACCCAACCCGTGGTTACTCGCCCCAAGACAAAGCGCTGGTTGAGAACGCCGTAAATCTTGTTTATCAGCGCATATATTACCCCTTGCGCCAGATGACGTTCTTCTCCCTGGAAGATATTAATAGAGAAATAAGAAGGCTTTTGGGCCCCTATAACGATCTTTTGCTCCAGCACCGACAAGCCAGCCGTCGCGAGTTGTTTCAATCCATCGAACGTGAACTTTTGAAACCATTGCCAGAGTCGTCCTATGAACTAAAAGACTATCGCAGGGCCAAGGTGCAAAAGACCGGCTATGTCTATTTCTCACCAGACAAAAACTACTACAGTGTTCCTTATCGGTACATCGGCAAACGCACTCAAATACAATACACAAAATCAATGGTAGAGGTTTTCTACAATCATGAGCGCATCGCCTGTCACAAACGCAATCCTGCTCCTGGTACCTATACCACCAACAAAGACCATTTGAGTAGTACCCACAAGGCTTATAGTCAATGGAGTCCCGACTATTTTAAAAAGAAGGCCTTCAGGCATGGAGAACATGTACTGGCCCTTATTGATGGGCTTCTAAGGGAAAGTGATTATCCTGAAACGGGCTATAAACGAGCAATGGGCATCATACAATTACATCGTGATTATAGCTCAGAGCGATTAAATAATGCCTGCAAAATAGCCCTCAATGTGGAAACATACTCATACAAACGGATTAAAAACATCCTTAAAAATAATCTGGATAAAGACTTTGAATCTCTTGAAGATGACACTCAAACACATATCCCTTTTCACAGTAATATCCGGGGCGCTTCAGCCTACAAATAGAAATACAAACAAGTAAAAATCAAATGTCATGAACAACAACCAAACTATCGAAAAACTCAGAAAAATGCGTATTAACGCGATGGCCGAGTTACACCTGCAGCAGGTGAAAAACAATCAGCTGATGGATGTAACACCTGATGATTACCTGGCTTTGCTTACCGATCATGAATGGGAAGAGAGGCAGAACAAAAAAATACAACGATTGCTTAAACAGGCCGGATTCCGTCAAAAAGCCACCATTGCAGACGTGGACTATCAGGCAGGCAGACAATTGGACAAGAACATGTTCCAAAGACTCTCTTCGCTTGATTTTATCGCAAGAAACGAGAACCTGATTTTTACAGGCCCCTCCGGTGTTGGAAAGAGTTATCTGGCACAAGCATTAGGACATCAGGCCTGCATGATGGAATATAAAGTGGTTTATGCCATTACTTCCCGTTTATTTAAGCGTTTTAAGCTCTCAAAAGTGGATGGTACATACATGAAGGAACTAGGTAAACTCTCAAAAACAGATGTGTTGATTTTAGATGACTTCGGCCTTCAATCCCTTGATAAACATGATCGTGAAACATTAATGGACATAATAGATGACCGCTACCACCATAGAACAACAATCGTGTCATCACAAATACC
>JASMTJ010000395.1:0-3744 GCA_041694335.1 Bacteroidales bacterium | reverse complement strand
GTCGCCCTCTATAACACCAGTTTTACCTGGTGCCTCTGTTATTTTTTGCAAAAACAAACGTAAAACAATCTTCATTCAATTTGATATCAGCGAGAAGCAAAAGAGCGTTTGCCAGAAGAAATTTTTCATTCGGAGGCATTTAGATGATATGCGAAAAAAACCCGGAAGCATTCCTGCACCCGGGCATAACATAATCCTTAACTCAACGTAACCCAATTAATATGTATCAATCATGTTAACTCTAAAGCAAATATAAGATAAATTTTATGATTTTCCATGGAAATTAAAAAACCCGGAAACATCATCGCTTCCGGGTGGTAATTGCTTAATGATTCATCAGAGCTGTTTCAAAAATACAGATATTCAGGCACAATTCATATAATTTGACATAATTTTCTTTAGTTTTGAAGGAAACACCTTATTCACTTATTATGAGAAAACTTGGACAAGTCCTTTTACTAATCATCGGTTCGCTCACTCTAATCAGTAGCCTGGCCATGATCACCACCGACACCGGCGGCGCCATATTCATGCTGTTTGTCGGGGCATTGTTTCTGTACTTTGCTATTAAAGGCCTATGGTCTGGCAAATCCGTTAATGAGGAAAAAACACCTTCAAACTTTGTTGAAAGCACCAAAGCCACTGAGCTGGCCGCTAAGATTAAAGAAAGCCCTGAGCAGGCAGTAAAGCTGCTTGCCTCCATTGAGGAAGAAAAACGTGCCGAAACAGCTTCATTTGCCGTTAAGCTGGTCATGGATGACTTTTTGGAAGACGACTTGCTGTCAGAGCAGGAGGAAGATACGATCACCACTTTCATCAATAAGAGCCAACAGGGCGTCAATGAGCTGGATGGCTATGGAGGAGTAATGAGCCTGATGAAAGCCTCTGCCTTGCGTCATGTGCTCAATGGTAAAGTACCCGAAAATATTCCCGATTTCCAGATGCCCATCCACTTTAACTTCATGAAATCTGAAGAAATGGTCTGGGCTTTCAGCAACGTACAATACTACAAAGAAGTCACACGAAGAAGCTATCAGGGCGGACACCAGGGATTCAGTGTCAGGGTGGCCAAAGGACTCTATTATCGCACAGGAGCCTTTAAAGGACATCCTGTAGAAGAGAAAAACATGGAATACCAGGACACCGGTATCATGGTGCTCACCACCAAGCATATCTACTTCGGAAGCTACGAAAACATGTTCAGGGTCAAGTACAACAAGATTGTCGCCTTCACTCCCTACGACGATGGTCTGGGAATCATGAAAGACACCCAGCGCGCCAAGCCAATGGTCTTCAAGCTCGAAGACGGCTGGATGGCCTACAACCTCGCCATCAACCTGTCTCAAAACATGCAATAAAAAAACCCGGAAACTCTCCAGTTCCCGGGCTCAACATAACTCCTAATTTAACATAACCCTATTATTATGAAAACTCACAATAACCAGTACAACAAATATAAAATTAATTTTAGGTTTCTCTATACAATTATGAAAAAAAAGCTCCCCAACCGCGAGTCATTCCGGAGGAGCGGAGCGACTGAGGAATCTGTTCTCATCCCATCCCAACCGCTGGTCAAAACCAACAGCCTGCCCCGGGCTCTCGGGGGCAAAAGATAATCGACTAACAACACTACTAAGAGAACCGAACCCCAACACCCTTATCCTTTGCCGTTGACTTCAGTCAACGGATTGAAGGATACCACTATATTTCCGGGACTTTAGTCCCAGCAATTACCTTGGAAGAAAGGGACTAAAGTCCCGGCGAGGTGAGGGTATAACTATAAATCCGTTGGTTAAAACCAACGGCCAAGGATAAAAGAGAAAAGATGCTTATCATAGAACCAAAACCCACTATCTTTTGGAGGCTGTCCAAAAGCTTGTTTAAACGGTATTCTAAAAACCAGTTATTACCCCAAATCCGTCTCAGGCGGAAGTGCTGATATTGAGTAACTTCATCTATTTCAGGCGGGCTTGGGGTAAAAAGTTGCTGAAAACAAGCGTTTATGACTTTTAGTATCCTTTACCGTTCAATTCAGTGAACGGAGTAAGAGCAGGCACACCCACTTCCGTTACTTCAGCTCCAGTTTATACGGTCCAGAGTCACGAGACGTTGGATTGCTTTTTTACCGTTGGCTAAAGCCAAACAGCCTGCCCCGTATCCTGGCGGGAAAGGATACTATTATATTGATATACAACACATAATATAAGGTTTTCATTGGTGCTGAAAGGAGAAAACTTATTGTTCTGTAGTGCAATTTATATTATTTATCGGACAATAATCATTCGAAGATGAAGAAAGCGGAAATGCAATTTCCGCTCAACGCTCTGCATAGAAGCAGACGTAAAAGATTGCTCTCCTCAGGTGTGGTGTCATTTGCAAACAGCAAAAATAAGGCTATTCCTCGCTGACTTACGGACTCCCTTTGATATTCTGAAGGTCAGAAATCACTAAAATCAAATGTTTTGATAATCTGGGATTTTTATCACTCCCCGCTCCCCGTTGCTTTCCGGATAAAATTCATAAAACCTTAAAAAGCAGCATTATCCATTATGTTTGCCATGTGTTCTTCAACAAAAACCAAACGAGCGCTTAAACCGGTAGAGTTCAGTTGAAAGTTGTGGACACCCCAAAATGCTGCAGTATTTTGTGAATTAATGTAGATGTTTAACTTTTAAATTTTTTAGAAATGGGAAAAATAAATAAAGGAATCCTGGGAGGGTTCTCAGGAAAAGTAGGAAATGTAGTAGGCGCTAACTGGAAAGGCATCGACTACATGCGTATCAAGGCCGCCAATGTGGCCAACCCGCGCACAGAAGCGCAGGTCAATCAGCGGACGAAGTTTATTTTGGTGTTGCGGTTTTTAAGCCCTTTGAAGGACTTTTTGAAGGAGGGTTTTAAACAGTATGCCATAAAGATGACCGAGTTCAACAATGCGATGTCGTATAATCTGAAGAACGCTGTAAATGGTAATTATCCTGATTACAGTCTCGATTACAGCAATTTGCTGGTAAGCCGGGGCGATCTGACAGGCGCCATGAACGGTAGTGCTACTTCAGATACGCCAGAGGTGGTAACCTTTAGCTGGGATGATAACACCGGTAATGGTTCAGCCAGGTCTACCGACCAGTCGATGCTTTTACTTTACAATGAAGATAAAGGAGAGGCGTTGTACATAACGGAAGGGCCGGTGCGGGATATGGGCACGGCCACCATGCAGGTGCCTGCAAATTATTCTGGTGACACCCTGCAGGCTTTTCTGTCGTTTATAACAGAAGACAGAAAGGAGGTGGCCGACAGCAAGTATCTTGGAACGGTTGTAGTTGCCTAGCAAATTGAATCTGATATCATTATTGATGAAAGCCATTCTATAAAGGATGGCTTTTTTTATGAAGTATTGTTTTTGAATTAAACTGGCATTACACTACTTTTGTGCTTAGTAAAATTGGAGCATGCAGAAAATACGGGTTTATATTCTTGATGATGAAAAGCCGATCACCGAGGGGCTTAAGATATATTTGGAAGGGCAGGGGTTTGGTGTGGAAACGTTCAATGCCCCTGAGGATTATTTGCATGCCTTGTCATCAAAGCCTGCTGATATTTCTTTTTTAGATATCCGATTGCCCCGGATAAATGGTTTGGAGGTGTTGAAACGAAGTAAGAAGATCCATCCTTATGGGGAGTATATTATGATATCGGGGCATGGTGATGTGGATGATGTGATTGAGGCAATGCGCCTGGGAGCTT
>JASMTJ010000394.1:0-1077 GCA_041694335.1 Bacteroidales bacterium | reverse complement strand
CATTGTCCACCGGGAGGCAGGTAGGGTGTAAATTGGCCTGTAAGCCGATTTCCAAACTTAGCAGAAAGCATGAATTTAGCACCCTCACTTATGGGGGTGTTTTTTTATGGGGGTGTCTGCAGCGTAAGTCAGTATAATCTGTTTAATCAGTGTCCTATCATCAAAAAAATGGAACACTGATTTTACTGATGAATCTGATTCTCAAACCCACTACTTTCTTCCCGGATACAGGTGCACGATCTTTTTTGTTTCGAAAAAGGGTTCTTCGAAGAGTTGGTCGATGGGCTGGATGTCATTTTTCCAGTTGATTTGCTTGAGTTCGTCTTCGAAGTCGCCGCCCTTGAGGTAGATGATTCCGTTGGGGATTTCGTTGAACTGGTTTTCACGGTCGATTTTAGCTTTGGTCCACTGAAAAAAGCGCGGCAGGTTGGTCACGGCACGGCTGGTGATAAAATCGAACTCTTCTTTGAGCTTTTCGCCACGTGCCTGGCGGGCTTCCACATTATCGAGCTTCAGCGAATCGGCCACCGCCTCCACCACCTTGATTTTCTTCCCGATGGAATCAATCAGCAGAAACTGCGTTTCCGGGAAAAGGATGGCCAGCGGGATGCCCGGGAAACCGCCGCCCGTGCCCACATCCAGCACGGTGGTGCCGGGAGCAAACTCAACGATCTTGGCTATGCTTAGCGAATGCAGGATATGCCGCTCATTGATGTGGTCAATGTCTTTGCGCGAAATCACGTTGATTTTTTCGTTCCAGTTCCGGTAAAGCCCTTCCAGCTTACTCAGCTGCTCAAGCTTCTGCGCCTCCAGCTCCGGAAAATATTTCGTAAAAATGTCCATCGTAGTCTTTTTTTCAGCCAGCTGCAAATTTCGGAATAATTCAGGAAAGGAAAGAGGTTTTCAAGAGCTGCTTGTTAGCAATCCGTTTAAGCAGAAGAATATCTTCGTTTATCAAACAATTATATTTGTTGAGGTGAAAAACAAACTTTTTCAAGTACCGTTATTATTTTTTGAATTGCAGCATATGAACAGATATATCTCACTCATCTTTTTGATTCTTGCATTGAATACGCA
>JASMTJ010000393.1:0-7674 GCA_041694335.1 Bacteroidales bacterium | reverse complement strand
GAGTGATACGTGGACCCGAAGACTCCTATGGTAAAGTTGATGTAGCTGGAAACACCACCATCAACGGTGGTGGTACTGTGAATGGAAAAATTGATTTGTGCGACGCCAACGGCATAGAGACAAACTATGGTAATATTAATAACGAGGTGGTTTTCTGCGAAGTAACTATCCCGCAAACAGCATGTAACCCTGGATCAGGCGGTTCCGGCTCAGGTGGCGGTGGAGGCACCCCTGACCCTGACGACACTGACGAAGATGGCGTACCTGATATGGATGATGATTACCCGGAAGATGCCGAGCGTGCCTTCAACAGCTATTATCCTAATCAGAAGGATTTCGGAACATTTGTTTATGAAGACCTGTGGCCAAGCAAAGGCGACTATGACTTTAACGACCTGGTGCTCGACTTCCAATACAAGATCGTTACCAATGCCGACAATAAAATTGTTGATGTTGTGACGAAAGCCCATGTAAAGGCTGCCGGTGCCAGCCTCAACAATGGTTTCGGAATATCATTTCCCACGGCCCCCGAAAATTGCGGTAATGTAAGTGGATACCTTCACGAAGGCGGTTATCTGAACATAAATGCTAAAGGATACGAAAATGGACACAGCGAAAACACTGTGGTAATCCTCTATGACGCGATTAACACCATTTACAACGGATCGTTTTTTAATACCATTCCCGGGCAGAATTATATCGATACCGATACAATTACCGTAACCACTTACTTCGATAATCCCCAGATGGAAATGGGTCAGGAGCCTTACAACCCGTTCTTGATTATTGGTCAGCAACGAGGGATGGAAGTACACCTGACCGACAAAGAACCTACCGAGCTGGTCGATATGTCGCTGTTTGGTTCTGAAGATGACGCTTCTGACGAAAACACCGGAAGCTGGTACGTTACCGAAAACAACCTGCCGTGGGCGGTTGAAATACCTGTTAGCTTCGATTATCCAGTAGAGAATGCAGATATTGTTAACACGCATCTCAAATTTGAAGAATGGGCCGAATCATCAGGCGCAGTTTACAGCGACTGGTATCTTGATGAACCGGGATACAGAAACCAGGATAATATTTACATCAGAGAATAGAACGCTTTCCCGGCGTTTTGAAAAAGGTTGTTGCAGAATATTGCAACAACCTTTTTCCTTTAAAACCAAAAACACTTTCCTTGTTTAGCACTGCTTTTCGTAAGTTTGCAGCGATAAAATTTCAGACCATTTTATTTACAGACTATCTAAACAAACACGAATTGTAATGAAATTCAAAGATCTATTATTTGCTGCAGTGGTCATTCTGGCCTTTGTGCCTTTTTTTATCTCCGATGCAGTATATACTTTTTACACAGATTTCAACCATGACCATCCGATGGTGATGAGTTTTCTTAAGTTTGCCGTCCTTGCCACCCTCGGTGAATCAATCGGACTGCGCATCAAAAAAGGGGTCTATAATGAACCAGGCTTTGGCCTTCTTCCACGAGCAATTGTATGGGGAGTGATTGGACTGGCCATCAAGCTGGCCTTTACGGTTTTCTACACCGGCACTCCAATTTTTCTTGATAAAGCTCTTGGCTTTCAGGGGGCGCTCAAATACCTGGCCGGACCGCTGACCATTTATAAAGTAATAGTGGCATTTTCTATCAGCACAGCCATGAACCTGATTTTTGCCCCCGTGATGATGACTTTCCATAAAATTACCGATACACATATCATTCAGACAGGAGGAACGCTCAAAGGCTTTTTCTCCCCTATCCCTTTCGGGGAAATCTTTAAAAACCTGAACTGGGAGGTGCAATACCACTTTGTATTCAAAAAAACCATTCCACTTTTCTGGATTCCCGCGCACACCATTACATTTTTGCTGCCGGTGGATTTCCAGGTGCTATTTGCCGCTCTGCTTGGCATTATGCTTGGAGTTATCCTGGCAGTAGCCAGTCAGATGAGTAGATAATTCATATTCAGAAATAAATTTATTGCAAGCATATTTATGAGAAATCATTTTTGATATTGATGTATCAACATATCCATGAGGTGTTGATGATACTAGCTGTCATTTGATTACATCAGAACAAAAGAAAACTTATAAAAATTAATAGAATTTTTATAATTTTGAGTTTGTTATTCGTTATCTAATTAACAAGTAAAACAAAAAACAAAATATGAAATCCGATACACCTATAAAATCCAAAATCGTTGATGAAAAACTAGAGGCCAACCGGATCACCAATGTTGGAAAATCCTCTATTCGGGAAATTAAAAAACTGGTAGACGATATTGAGAAGGCAAGCGGTGAAAAATTCATCCGGATGGAGATGGGGATTCCCGGACTACCCGCTGCTGATGTTGGAGTAAATGCCGAAATAGAAGCATTGAAAAGCGGGGTCGCATCTCTTTATCCCGATATTCAGGGAATACCTCCCCTGAAAAAGGAAATTTCACGCTTCGTAAAAAACTTTATGGATATTGATGTTAGCCCGGACAGTTGCCTGCCCACGGTAGGCTCCATGCAGGGAGGGTTTGCAGCTTTCCTGACCACCACCCGACGCATCAAGGAGCAAAACACCGTACTTTTTATTGACCCGGGGTTCCCTGTGCAGAAGATGCAGTGCAATGTTCTGGGAATTCCTTTCGAGCGCTTTGACGTCTATGAATACCGTGGCGAGAAGCTTCGCGAAAAGCTGGAGTCATATCTTTCCAAAGGGAATATCTCTACCATTATTTACTCCAACCCAAACAACCCATCGTGGATTTGTTTTACCGAAACTGAGCTGAAGATCATTGGCGAGCTGGCCAATAAATACAATGTGGTAGTTATTGAAGACCTGGCCTATTTTGCCATGGACTTCCGCAAGGATATGTCAAAGCCCGGCGAACCACCTTTCCAGGACACTGTGGCGAAATATACCGACCAGTATATCCTGTTAATCAGCACCTCCAAGGCATTTAATTACGCTGGCCAACGCCTTGGCATGTTCGTAATTTCTGATAAGCTGTTTAACAAACAGTATCCCGATTTGAAGCGGTATTACAACAGCGAATACTTTGGTCATGCGATGGTTTTCGGAACCATCTATCCATTGAGCGCAGGCACAGCCCATGCACCGCAATACGGAGTAGCTGCCTTGCTTAAGGCTGTAAACGACGGTGAGTTTGATTTTGTGGAAGTAGCCAAAGAATACGGCGAAAAAGCTAAAATCATGAAGAAGATATTTACCGAAAACGGCTTCAAGATTGTCTATGATAAGGATGAAGACAAGCCTATTGCCGACGGCTTTTATTTCACCATTTCCTACCCCGGGCTTACAGGAGATGAGCTTAACAAAGAGCTGATTTATTATGGCATCAGTGCTATCTCTCTCGAATCTACGGGCAGCGACCGCACCGAAGGACTTCGGGCCTGCGTATCGCTGGTGCAACGAAGCCAGTTCCCGGCATTGGAAGAACGCCTTAAAAAGTTTCATGAGCATCATGGATAAGCGCCCGGAATCAGCTTTTAAAGCGCATTCGATTGCGAAAGCTAATTTAAACCTGATATAAATTGACAAATTCAACGCTATTTAGAAGCTATTGTCCAATAAACGAAACGAAAAAACCGTAATTTCGTGGGCATATTAATTTACTAATCAATACAACACATAAATATTACTACGATATGGCAAAAGTAAAAGGAGACATTGAGGTGGCCATTGAAAGATGTAAGGGTTGTGAGGTCTGCATCGACGCATGCCCCAACGACACCATCGCAATGTCGAAAAAAGTGAATGGCAAAGGATACCACTACATGGAAGTTGTAAACGACACGTGTATTGGGTGCGCCAACTGTGCCGTAGTCTGCCCCGATGGTGTTATCACCGTTTACAGGGTACGTCAATAATTTTTTCGTTAATAAAAAATTGAATCTTAATAATGGAACAAGAACTAAGATTAATGAAAGGCAACGAAGCGATAGCAGAAGCTGCTATCCGCGCCGGTGTCGATGCCTATTACGGATACCCAATCACACCACAGAGTGAGGTGATGGAATACCTGATGGCCGAGCAGCCAGAGAAGCGTACGGGCATGGTTGTTTTGCAGGCCGAAAGTGAGGTCGCCTCCATTAATATGGTATATGGGGCCGCCGGAGCAGGAAAACGGGTTATGACCTCTTCCTCAAGTCCGGGAGTCTCGCTCATGCAGGAAGGAATATCATATATCGCCGGAGCAGAGCTCCCTTGCGTGCTACTTAACGTGGTTCGCGGAGGCCCGGGGCTTGGAACAATCCAGCCATCGCAGGCCGATTATTTCCAGTCAACAAAAGGTGGCGGGCATGGCGACTATCGCCTGATTACGCTGGCACCTTCTTCAGTGCAGGAGATGTATGACTATCTTATCCTGGCTATGGATTTGGCTGAACAGTACCGCAATCCGGCGATGATTCTATCTGACGGAGCCATCGGGCAAATGATGGAAAAAGTGGTGCTGAGCGAACAGAAGCCACGCCGCACAGAGGAAGAGATCAACAAAGTATTCCCATGGGCTACTACCGGTGCAAGCAAAGAAAACAGAAGGATTATCACTTCTCTGGAATTAGACCCTGCCAAGCAGGAACAGGTAAACCTTCATCTGCAAGGAAAATATCGTGAAATTGAAGAGAAGGAAGTCCGCTTCGAGAATGTGGAGTGTGAAGATGCAGAATACCTTTTGGTTGCATACGGAACGAGTGCTCGTCTGTGTCAACAAACCGTGAAGCTGGCTCGTAAAAAAGGCATCAAGCTGGGATTGCTTCGTCCAATCACCCTGTGGCCATTCCCTGAAAAGGAAATTCAATCATTAATAGGCAAAGGTGTTAAAGGCATATTGTCTGTTGAGATGAGTGCCGGCCAAATGGTTGAAGATGTGAAGCTGGCAGCCAATGGCAAAGTGCCTGTAGAACACTTTGGTCGCTTTGGTGGTATGATACCTTCTCCGGAAGAAATTCTCGAAAATTTAGAACAAAAAATCATCGGAGGATAACACTATGCAAGATATAAAGAAAAAAGAAAACTTAGTATACAAAACTACCGACCTGATGACGGACAAGGTGCTGAGCTATTGTCCGGGATGCGGCCATGGTGTTATCCACCGTATCACTATGGAGGTTCTGGAAGAGTTGGGACTCAGTGACACAACCATAGGTGTGGCTCCTGTGGGATGTTCGGTACTTGCTTACGAGTTCATGAACATTGACATGCAGCAAGCGGCCCACGGTCGAGCTCCGGCAGTAGCAACCGGTATTAAACGGGTATTTCCGGAAAAGGCCGTATTTACTTACCAGGGTGATGGTGACCTTGCTGCCATTGGTACAGCAGAAACTATTCATGCCTGTAACCGTGGAGAAAATATTACAATTATTTTCGTTAATAATGGTATTTACGGTATGACCGGAGGTCAGATGGCTCCTACCACACTTGAAGGCATGAAATCATCAACCTCGCCCTACGGTCGTGAATTAAATTCGATGGGGCACCCGCTGAAGATGACCGAACTGGTTGCTCAGCTTCCGGGCACGAGTTATGTTACACGTCAGGCTGTGCATAAGCCGGGCAATGTGCGCAAAACGAAAAAGGCGATCAAAAAAGCCTTCCAGTTACAGATGGAAAACAAAGGAACTTCTTTTGTAGAAGTAGTCTCGAACTGTAACTCCGGATGGAAAATGACACCGGTAAAATCCAATAAATGGATGGAGGAGAATATGTTCCCATTCTATCCACTTGGAGATATTAAAACACCTGAACAATAAAACATAAAAAACCAGAAAGTTATGACAGAAGAAATTATTATAGCCGGATTTGGTGGACAAGGTGTTTTGTCGATGGGTAAAATCCTTGCCTATTCAGGCATCATGCAGGAGCAAGAAGTGAGCTGGATGCCCTCTTACGGACCTGAGATGCGTGGCGGTACGGCCAACGTAACAGTGATACTGAGTGATGAGCGCATTAGTTCGCCTATCCTTTCAATTTTTGACACAGCGATTATCCTTAACCAGCAGTCGATGGATAAGTTCGAATCGGCCGTGAAGCCGGGTGGTACGCTGATTTACGACCCGAATGGTATTACCCGTCATCCTGAAAGGGACGACATTGAAATATACCAAATCGCTGCGGCACAAGAAGCATCAAACATGGGAATGAATAAAGTATTTAACATGATTGTGCTTGGTGGATATCTGAAGGTAAAGCCTTTAGTGAAGCTTGATAATGTGGTTTTAGGTTTGAAAAAATCTCTTCCTGAACGTTATCACCACCTGCTGCCAATGAATGAGAAAGCCATTAAGCGCGGACTGGAAATAATTGAACCTTACAAGAAAAATTAAACGGATTTTATAAGGTTCATACTTTTTAAATTCTTAAAACCACTTTTCATGCGAAGAGTGGTTTTTCTTTTTTACCGCCCCATTTTGGGACAGCCCGTCCGTCATTTGAATAGAGCAAACACCAGATTATTTAACCCCAAACTTTAATTAATTGAAAGACAATAACCGGCATGCCATCAATAGAGATGGCCTGGAAATTGACGCCCGACATTTAAGTATCTAAGTGCTGATTAATGAAAATACAAGAAATGGACAATAATATGGGAGCGGAAAAACGGTTAGAAGAGCTTTCAAAAGAATTGGAAAGGCTTAGGGAAACAAACAAGATTTACAGAAATCAATACCTCTATGCACCGCTTGCCTCACACAACCTGGATGCTCAGGGATATTTCCTTGACGTCAATAAAGCCTGGGAACAAATGACAGGATATTCACGTAGTGAAGTAATCGGTAAGCATATATCACTCATCCTCAAGAAAAACAATATAGAAGGATTTAAGAGGGCCTTTTCCCGCTTTTTGACAAATGGCCAGATGAATAACGTTCAGCTCACAATTGTTCATAAAGAAGGATATCCAATGAATATTGCAGTTGATGGAAATGTATGCTATGATGAAAATGGCGATTTCGAACGAACGAACTGTATTTTTAGAGATGTAACCTCACAAATAGAATGGGAAAAAAAAGTTCAGGAAGTCAACAAAAGGCTGGAAAAAGCACAGGAAATTGCCGGACTTGGTGATTTTTCCTGGGATTTAAAAGCGAATGTACTAAATGGATCGTCCGGATTTTATAAAATGCTTGGCTATGAGGAAAATGAAACTTTTACTACTGAAAGAATCAATGAAGAAATACATCATCCTGATGATTTAGAAGATATCAATAATTGGGCATTATCACAGATTAAGCAGGGATTGAAAGAGCTTCCTCCATTCGAATATCGCCTTATGAAGAAGGATGGCCAGGTCATCTATGTTCAAACAATTGGAGAAATATCTTACGATGAGAATAATAATCCAACTGTTTTTGGAACAGTTCAGGATATCACCGATCGTAAAATCAGGGAAAAGAAGCTCGAAGAAAGTGAGATAAAAATAAGATCGATGCTCAGCAATATTCCGGGAATCGTCTACAGGGGAAACCCCGACTGGTCCTCCACTATTATCTCTGATTCTTCAAGGATGTTTAGCTATGAAAAAACTGATTTTAATAGTTATAAACTGAAATGGGTGGATATCATTCATCCGGATGATCGAGTTGATGTTTTAAAGGAGATGGAATATCACTTTAAGAGAAAACTATCGGTAGTTCAGGAATATCGTATAATAGATAAAGAAG
>JASMTJ010000392.1:0-10935 GCA_041694335.1 Bacteroidales bacterium | reverse complement strand
TTTTTGGGTTCTGAACGATGTCTGTATTTCGGGATCTGCTCCGTAAAAAAACTTATCGGTTAAATAAAACCTACTGTTTAATTTTAAGTCAAGTTCAGGACGAAAATATCTTCCCTTATAAATAAGTCTTTCATTTTCTGACTGTTTATTAAAGCCACCATCTAAGGAAAAACCTGCCTCCAAGCGGAGTTGCTGTTTTCGATTGTTTTTGTACAATGAATAATCAGATTGTAAGGATAACCCATGGCTTTGGTCATAAGAGTCATTATTGTCTGTCTCATAGTCAGGATTGTATTGAGTGCCAGTACCGTTGCCACTCAATCCAAAATTGAAATCCAGTGTTTGCAGCTCCAAATCCGGCAAGGCATATTCCGATAAATCATATTCGCCAGAGGTTTGTGCTTTTGTAAAAGTTACAAATGAAAATGCCAATAGAATAAATACAAGTCGTTTCATAATAGTTTGGTTTTAGACTTTAGAATTAGTTAGTTGTGTCTTGAATAATATCAAGACCATCTCAGATAAATGATGAAGTAGGGCAATCTGCAGAATTTCCAGTGACTTCGCTTAGAAAACATCCAAACACTATGCCATATATTACAAAGATAAATTCTGAAAAATATTTATTTTCCATGAAAATAGATTATATATATGAACTTTTATGAAAAACAATTAAATACATAAAAACCAACTGAAAAAGCTACTACACCCTTGTTCATTATCGAACATTTTGTATTTTTAAACAAATTTTCGAAACGCCTTACCAAATTCAAGTAAAATGGCAGAAAAATACGACCAAAAGATACTGATTGTAGACGACGACACGGATATTTTATTGGCTGCAAAACTCTTCCTGAAGCAGCATTTCCAGGTGGTGCACACCGAAAAACAGCCTGATAACATCCCTACCCTGATGAGCAATGAGAGTTATGATCTCATTCTGCTTGACATGAATTTCTCGCGTGGTGCCACTACCGGCCAGGAAGGGTTTCACTGGCTGAATAAAATCCTGGAAACCGATCCGGCGGCGGTGGTCATCCTCATCACCGGGTATGGCGATATCGAACTGGCCGTTCAGGGCATCAAAGAGGGCGCGACCAATTTCCTGCTAAAGCCCTGGGACAACAAAAAGCTTCTGGCCACCATCACCACCTCCCTGCAACTACGCCAGTCGAAGGTGGAGCTCGAAGATCTGAAGAGCAAGCAAAAGGTGCTTCTTTCGGACCAGGACAGCCGTTACGGCACCATAATCGGGCAATCGCGGGCAATGGAAAAGGTGATGGAAGATGTGAAGAAAGTGGCCCGTACAGACGCAAATGTCCTGATTCTTGGTGAGAACGGTACCGGAAAAGAAATGGTGGCCAGGGCACTCCATCGTTCCTCGCCCCGAAAAAATGAGGTGTTCATCGGAGTAGATTTGGGCGCCATCAGCGAAACACTTTTTGAGAGTGAGCTTTTCGGATACAAAAAAGGTGCTTTTACGGATGCCAAGGAGGATCGCGCAGGTCGCTTTGAGGCAGCATCTAAGGGGACCATTTTTTTGGATGAGATTGGGAACCTGAGCATGGGCTTGCAATCAAAACTTTTGAGCGTCATACAAAACAAAACGGTTGTCCGGTTAGGAACCAACAAGGAAATCCCGATCGATGTGCGGCTGGTTTGTGCCACCAACATGCCGCTCTACCAGATGGTGAAAGAGAATAAATTTCGCCAGGATTTACTTTATCGTATAAACACCGTCGAGATACACCTTCCGCCGCTGCGCGAAAGAACAGATGATATCCCACTGCTTGCTGATCATTTTTTACAGGCTTATACCCGGAAGTATGGTATGCCCAGCAAGCGCATTCACCAGTCTGCCCTCAAGCGTCTCGAAAACCATAACTGGCCGGGAAATATCAGGGAGCTGCAGCATGCCGTGGAGCGCGCCGTGATTATGAGCGACAGCAACACTTTACAGTCCAGCGATTTCTTCATTAACCAGAAAGAAGAAGCCGAAGGGCATGAAACCGTGGTGAATACGACCAACCTCGAAGAGACCGAAAAAATGCTTATCCGCAAAGTTATCGACAAGCACGGTGGCAATATCAGCAAGGCAGCCAAAGAGTTAGGGCTTACAAGGGCTTCACTGTATCGTAGAATTGAAAAATATGGTCTTTAAAAAATTTAAATTTCAGGTTGTCCTGAGGGTTTTACTCCTTACAGCCACGCTCTTCCTGATTGTTTTCCTGTCGGGTAATGAAAACCTGCGCATAACGATATTCATTCTGGGTGTTCTCGGGGTTTTCCAGGTTTATGAGCTGATTCGATTTGCCGAACGCACTAACCGCAGACTGGCACAATTTTTCCAGAGTATCCGGCATTCTGACTTTTCTACTTCCTATACCGATGAAAAGCTGGGAAAATCGTTTGAAAACCTGAATACTGAATTCAATCAAGTGATCGATGAGTTTAAAAGAAACCGCGCCGAAAAGGTGGAGCAACACAATTATCTGCTCACAGTCGTTCAGCATATTTCTATCGGTATTATTGCTTTTCATCCTGATGGAAAAGTGGACCTCTTTAACAATGCAGTAAAAAAACTGCTTAAAATCAACAACCTCCGAAATATTCACGATCTTGAAAACATCAAGAGTGGCTTCGCCAATCGTATGCTTAATTTGAAAGCCGGAGAAAAGGTCTTAACCAAGCTGATTGTTGATGATGAAATCCTGCAGATTTATGTTTCTGCCACCCAACTGCGCTTGCGCGGAAAAGACCTTACGCTGGTTTCTTTACAGGATATCCATGCCGAACTTGAGGAGAAAGAGATTGAGTCGTGGCAAAAGCTTATCAGGGTCCTAACCCATGAAATCATGAACTCCATCACCCCAATATCTTCATTGGTTTCTACGGTAGACGGTTTACTAATTGATGAGTCGGACGATCATCTTAAAATGAATGAGCTTGATGAAGATGATGTGGAAAGTGTGCGCGAGGCTCTCACCACCATCCAAAACCGCAGCAAAGGGTTGCTCAACTTTGTGGATGTCTATCGCAACCTCACCCGCATCCCGAAACCAAATTTCAGATATTTTAAACTGGAGGAGGTGATGAAACAAAATGCCAGCCTGTTGAAACCCAAGTTTGAACAGTGGGACATTGCCTTTCAATATGAAGTGAAGCCTGAAAACATCATGGTTACGGCCGATCCGGATTTGATTGACCAGGTGATTATAAACCTGCTGGTTAATGCCATTGATGCTGTAAAGGAGACAGAGAACCCTAAAATCAATTGTAGGGCCTGGGTAAATAAAAACAGCAGAGTGGTTATCGAAATATCTGACAATGGTCACGGTATTAAACCCGATATTCTCGATAAAGTCTTCATGCCTTTCTATACTTCAAAAAAGAACGGATCCGGCATTGGGCTTAGCCTCTCACGTCAGATAATGCACCTCCATAAAGGCTCGATAGCCGTAAAATCGCGCCCCGACGAAGGGACTACTTTTACCTTATCGTTTTAGCGCTGGGTAGTTTTTCCTGGCAAAGGTGTTTTTAACCTTTTTGATGCTTTTCGATACACTGACAGGTATCCGTTTACCGGATCGAAAGCGTTTGCGTTGTTAATTTCGTCACAATAACCCTTCAATGCCATGACTAAATCCTAATTTTGTTAGCACTGATAAAAAAGAGGAATATGTCAAAAAACAATTATAAAAGCAGACGCGACTTGATTCGCTATATTAATCTGAAGCTTGCTTCGATGGGTCAGCCCATTTTCGACGACCAGGTTAACAATGGTCATAAAGAAATACTGGCCGACAAAAGATTCCTGGATCTGACGGAAGAACTCATTGAGAATTATCGCAGTAAAGCTCGCCTGGTGTCAACGATTTACACTCCTGTGGATCGCCGCATCCAGAATTTTATTGAAAAGACTTTGAGCGGCCTGAGCATTGCCGAAATGCCAAAACTTCCTAACAACACCTTTGTTATCGATAAGCCGGGCATTGCGAGAGAGCTTAGTCTGCCACCACATAAAAACGAATACAAAAATGACTTTTTACAATCGTACCGCATCAAGCAGGGTGTGTTGCACAACCCAAGGTACGACCGGAGAACCACCAAGGGCTCCTTTCACATTGTTGAAAGTACTTTACCTGTTCCTCCCGATAAAATTGAGGTGCCCAAATCTGCTTTCCCGAATTTCCTGAAGGCCGCCTTTAACCCTCCCGAAGATATTAATCAGCTTCCTTTCACCTCCGACCAAAAGGAAAAAGCCTCCACTTTTGTTTCCTTCCTTACGCGCCCTATTGTGAGCCCTGAAGTAAAAGGTGTTATGGATCGTAAAAGGATGGAAGTGCGCTACTTCGCACCCGGAAGCCTGGTGAGCAACCTCGATTTTGTGGAGTCTATTTTCGGAAACGGTGGGAATCCGAGCAACCCGGCTTGCGACGCCGCCCTCGACCCAAAAGGATGGAGCGGTCACACCGGCGCTATCATCCTGGCGCCACAGCTCACACGCATGACGAAGAAAGAACTTGGGTTACCTCACGTTACAGAGGCTACCGAAAGACAGCTAAAAGATGGTATTTGCTGGGAGAACCCAGGCGATCTCTACAACGATGGGAATCCGTTTAAGCTCACCTGTCGCGATGCCCAGGGCGTAGTTATTACTCTTATTGGGGATAACTATTTCGGGTATTCGAAAAAAGAAATTAAAACACAGCTCAGCTATGCCGCCAACCTGCTTGGCCTGGCCGAAGAGGAGCACTCAGGCGGAGCCATTGCCTTTAGCAGGAAAAACCTGGGTTATAATTTTAATGGGAAGCTATTCCTGGAAAAGTATCTTAAAAAAGACTTTTCTTTTAAAGAAGTTTCAGAAAAATATGCCGACCTGATGGATATTCAACCTGAAGGGTATGGTATTGACAAAAAATTCCCGAATATCTTTTACATTCCCGAGCATTCGGACATAGACCTTTACAAAGGATGTGTCAGCTGGAAGAAAGGTAGTAAAGAGCACCGCATCCATTTGCAGCCTGAGCACGTGTATATCCATCCTTCAGGCCACAAGCTTCACATGGAAAAACATCCGTCGGCTCCGTCATGGCGCCTGGTAAGCACTCAGCCCACAGGAACTTTCTGCCACAAACCCAGCACCGTTTCGGGTGGGGGAAAATCAGAGATTTCCAAGTCGCTGCTCAACGCCATTATTTACGGATCGTTTTTTATCAATGACTTTGAAGAAGACTTCCAGGCGGCAGATGAGTTAATCAACCGCGACTATTCTGATCGCTGGAAGAATCCGGAAAACCATCCCAAAAAATCAAGGCCATTGCTTTCTGAGCAGAGGACACTGGGATCGGTAATCAAACTGCTTACACCCAGCGGCCTTTACAGTGATGAATACAATGATTTTCTGCGTTCAATACCAGCGCACGTAAAAACCCTTGTTTTTTATGTCAAGCGCTTCTATCGTCCTTCGCGCACCAATGAAGACTGGAAAAACTTTTTTTCCACCGACATGATTAATGGTCGCAGAGGTCATGAGTTGCTTTTCAATAACCGCAAGATCAGCGCCAGCTACTTGCGTGTGGGCTTTGCCGACGACAACTCGTGGTATCTGCATAAGTTGCGTGCCGACTTTATTGCTTCGGCTAAAATCCAGATGGAGGATGACATTACCGCATCGGTCACTTTACCGGCAAACCATTTTAAGCACCTCGACCAGCGCTATGATAATCCTTCGGTGAAGATTGTGGAAAACTGCGAGAACAAATTTTTCCAGCGTCCTGACGAGGCTGTAAACAGAGGCTATGATAAGGAAGCCGAAGCAGACCTTTCGTTGCGAAACAATTTTACGTCTAACTACGAACCTCTTTCATCCGAGGATGCTAATCGGCTTTTATCTGATGCTATCAACTTCGACTTGTATACCGAGCCCATTAAGAAGTTGATTGAGGAGGGAAGTGAAGATAAATCAGGACAGTATTTCATTAGTCCATCGCACCCGAGGATTGTGGATGGCCGTCCTTCAAAGAATCCGCGTTATCTGCAAACCCGTCCTGATTTGGTTAATCCTGTCGACGACTATCTAGCGGATGTCGGAATGCGGTTTTACAATAAAATTCCGTTGAAAGATCCGGTACATTATCCGATTAACGCGGTCCTTCCCGGACGCCGCAACAACCCACCGGAAAAGAAGAGTGGTATCCGCGGTTTAAGTGTTTACAATCCGATTCACTACCAGGAGCTCCCTGAGTTGTTTATGGATTTTGTGTGCAGCCTTACCGGGAAATCGCCTTCCACCACCGGTGCCGGTTCAGAAGGGGCTCTCACCAAAGGGCCTTTTAATATGCTGAGCCCGGTTACGGACCTGAACAATGCCTTATTGTCTTATATCCTTACGGGATATCAGGGCTTTACCAGCGCGGCCGGTTATGTGGGAACGGATAGCCGTTTCGACCATGATATCTCTCTTTTGGTTCCGGAGCTTTGGAGCCGCATCGCTGTGGAAGATCGCAATCCGGAAAAGCTGATAAAGGAAGGTTCGCTCGAAAAGCTCGAAGACTTTGAATATGAAGGAGAAACGATTAAAGCTTCCCGACTCGGATATCGTATCACCGAAATATTTGCTTTCAACCATCTGAAAAGTATATTTGACGAACCTCAGGCGGTATTCAAAGAAGAGATGCTGCGACCTGAAAAGCAAAGCATGGAAGCGTTTGCTGATGGTGTCAACAACATTGTGGAAGCGCAGGAGCGTGTAGCCAAAAACTACTTTATCGATGGCAGCGCAGATAGCGCCATTCCACCACTGAAAGCCCTGCTGCATATTATGGCTTATGGGCACTACGAAGGAAAGGATGTGAGCGATCCGAAAATCAGGCAGCTTTTTACGCGTGAATACGTCCTCAATTCCGAGTGGTATAAAGAGCGCCTGAAGCGTAAACAGCAAAACGATCTTCGGTTCTATGAAAAAGAACTGGAATATCTCAAGAAGTTTATCGATGATCCGGTAAACAAAGAGTATGTTGAAAAAATGAATCTGGATGATGTGTTGAATGAAACACGTGTAAGAATCAAGTATATGAATTCTAAGGAATACCTTGATTTTCTGCATGGAACCATTGGAGTGGATCCGCTACACAAGAAATAAATTTTCACTACTGCCAATAAACGAAACCCTCTGCATTAGTTTGCAGGGGGTTTTTTCTTTTTAAAAGAACAGTTTTCAGATTAACCTGTTAACTCATTTAAAACAATAAAACATGAATAAAAAAGACGCCAGAACCACCTATCCGATTCACGAACTCTTAAAGCAGCGGTGGAGTCCACGTGCCTTTGCTGCAAAACCTGTTGAAAAAGAAACACTTCGCTCACTCTTCGAGGCTGCCCGGTGGTCGCCCTCCAGCTATAACCAGCAGCCCTGGCGATTTGTCATAGGACAAAATGGAGATGAGAGCTATAAAAAAATCATGGATTCTTTAGTGGAATTCAATCAGAAATGGGCTTCCACTGCCCCCGTCCTTGTAGCTGTAATTGGCCGCACAATCAATAACAACGGCGAAGGAAAGAACAAGGTTTATCAATACGATGCCGGACAATCAGTGGCCCACCTTTCGATAGAGGCCATGTATCATGGCTTGTACGTGCATCAGATGGGTGGTTTTGACCCGCAAAAAATTGTGGCTCACTTTAGTGTACCTGGAGAATATCATCCGTTAACGGTATTGGCCATCGGGCATTTGGGAGACCCTGAACAACTTGAGGGTGGCATGAAAAAATCTGAATTGGCCGAAAGAAGCCGTTTCGACTTTGATGACTTTGTTTTTTCAGGTAATTTTGGAGAAAATTCCGGGTTATTTGAATAAATTATTTAAGATGAAATACATAGCACTGATATTTGTCCTTTTGGTATTCACTTTTTCAGGATGTAACACTCCGAAAAAAAACAATGAACAGAAAAAAGAAGAGCCAAGTTTCTATGAGCGGGAAGCTGTAATTCCGCGGTTTAATGCCGATTCGGCCTTCCGTTATGTCAAAGCTCAGACGGATTTGGGCCCACGGGTTCCTAACTCGAAGGCTCATAAAAAAGGGGCGCAATATCTTGAAAAAAAGCTGCGCCAGTTTGCCGACACCGTAATGGTGCAGGAAGCAAAGGTCAGGGCTTACAACAACGATATTCTGAACATCTACAACATTATTGGTTCATTTCACCCGGAAAAGAAAAAACGCGTCTTACTTTGTGCCCACTGGGATTCGAGACCTTACGCCGATCATGATCCGAATGAGGAGAACCACTGGGAACCCATCTCAGGAGCCAACGATGGGGCCAGCGGTGTGGGCGTGCTCATAGAAATTGCCCGCCTGATGAAAGACATGCCACCGGATATCGGTATCGACATCATTTTCTTTGATGCTGAAGACTACGGCCCGCCGCAGTCGAAACAATCCAGCAAACAGGATACCTGGGGCCTGGGCTCACAATACTGGGCCCGCAACCCGCACCAATTCGGATACAAAGCTAATTACGGCATCCTGCTGGATATGGTCGGTGCTGAAGACGCTCGGTTCACCAAAGAAAGGTTCTCGATGTACTATGCCAAGCATGTTGTTGAGAAAGTGTGGACGATGGCATCGAAGCTGGGCTACTCCAACTACTTTTTGGATGAAGAAGGTGGGATGATTAACGATGATCATTACTACATCAATCAAATTATCGGAATACCCACCATCGATATTATTCACCTCGATCCGAACTCGTCAAACGGCAGCTTTTTCGAGCACTGGCACACCAAAGAAGACACCATCGACAAAATCAGCCCGGAAACTTTGCGTGTTGTTGGTGAAGTAGTCCTGAATGTAGTTTACAGGGAGTAATTTTAAACTTATTTTTTAAGCACATCCCCTGAAAAAAATGCTTTTTCAGGGGATGCTTTTTTTTACAACATATCATTCGCCAAATTCGCCAGCTCAGAACGCTCGCCTTTTTCGAGCCTCTTGAGTTTGACACGTATTTGAGATAATAATCTCATTAACAGGCATATAAATTTTGCCAGGCACACTACAAAATTAGCATAACATATTGATGTTAAATGTATTGCGATTTCACATCTTCCGGGAAGATATTTGGAAGGGGTTTAAGGCCTAAGCGTTGCTGCATGACAACTTCTTTTTCGCTTTGGGCTGATCTTAAGAACATCCTTTTACCTTCATGCTCCAGGAGGCTGAGCTGCATTTTGTCAAGGGTTTTGCGCAAATTCGCTTCAGTAAACTCTTTGCTTTTTTTATTGATTTTCAGCAACGTACTGTTTAGCAAGGTGTAGGCAATGTAGCACATGCAGATATGGCCGTCGATCCTTTTGTTGGTCCAGTGGAACATGGGCCGTGTTTCCAAATGCGATTTAAACGTCCTGAACGTGTGTTCTATTTTATACAACTGCTTGTATTGATCCAGTACTTCTTCTATTGGCAATTTGGTATTGTTGGTGGCAATGGCCAGGAAGCCATCGTACTTTTGGTCTTCAGCTATCTTTTCTTCATTCAAGCTGTAAAGGTTTCTTGATTCCTTTTTCAGGAAATAGCGGCTGGCTTTCTTGTCGATATTTACCGGGGAGGCTAAAAGTTTATGGGCTTTGACAAGCTTTTCTTCTCTTTTGTGGCGGTCTTTCCGGGCGCGCTTTTCTGAGAAGGTCCCGATAATGACCCTGTCTTTATGGTTAATGGTGCAATATCTCACCAAGACTTCTTCCCCTAAGCGGTCACTGTATTTCCACTCTTGCGTATAGTTTTTCAAATCGGTGAGGTGGGATTTGGTGGGTTTAGGCAGGCAACGGAGCCTTTCCCCAACAATAAATTCAAAGCCATAATGGGCCACAACCTCTAAGTTGGTTGCTGACAGCATCCCCCGGTCGGCCACCACAATCACTTTATCGATTTGGAACGCTTTGCTTAAATCCTTCATGGCATGGACAAACGTATGGCCTTCAAAGGCCCCTCCCCGGAACACCCTGTAGCCAATCGGCTGTTTGTCGCGGTCGATGAGCATACAAAACAACACCTGGGTTTTTCCAATCTTCCCATCTTTACTGAAACCGGTTTCCCGATAACTCCCTTCGCTTTCGGTTTCACTGTCAAAATACAACGTGGTGACATCATAGAAAACAACATCAAGCTTTTGGTTAAAAAGGTTGCGCCCTGTTTGGTAAATCTGTTTCTGGATCAACCCATTGTAATCAGCCAGCTTGTCCAGGGCACGGTAAAGGTGCTGGAGCCTTACAGGGGCCACGTTGATATACTCACCTTGGTTATAATAGGAAGAGCGTTTGCTGCACGGGTCATGGAGCCGGTCGATAAGCATTAACAAAAGGGCGTTTTGAAGGTCAAAAGACAACCGGTGCTTCTTTTGGATATTCTTACAGATGTAATCAAGGCGGTAATACTTAAAGGCTTTTTCAAACACTTGGTAGTACCCGTAGTTGTAACGCGCCTGCTCAGAGGTTGTTATCCCAAGCAAGCTTTTCAAATCGCCCCCGCCAAGTTTGTACAGCTTTGCCCCAATGCGCCTGAGCTGTTCGGGGCTATAGTCCTGAACTTTACCCAACGAGTATAGCACCCGTTGTTTGCTCTTGCCCAATTCATCCCGGTAACTTTCTACTATCCGTAAATACTTACCTGACTTTTTATTTTCTACCCTTAAAAAGGCCATGAATCAAAACTACTACAGAATGTTCCATAAAGCAAAATTTGGCACACTACAGATTTTTAGTTTTCCAAACAAAAATCATTGATATTAAAGGGATACAGCTCCTATTGAGACTGAGAGGTGTCAAACTCAAGAAGAAAGGTTCTCGATGTACTATGCCAAGCATGTTGTTGAGAAAGTGTGGACGATGGCATCGAAGCTGGGCTACTCCAACTACTTTTTGGATGAAGAAGGTGGGATGA
>JASMTJ010000391.1:0-2526 GCA_041694335.1 Bacteroidales bacterium | reverse complement strand
CAGCATTTGTGTATGATGACCTGAATTATCGTAACCGAATCGCCTCAGTGAATTCTAAAAACTTCTCACACCGTTTCCTTCAGCGCTTTTCAGCGGATTATGACTGGACAGAGAATTGGAAAGCGGAAGCTGAGCTACGCTACAGTATCAGCCGGGTAAACTCAAATAATTACGGAGATGTTAAACAAAGAAATGATTTAACGCTGTTTTCAGGAATAAAATACCTGCCATCGTCGCAATTCTCTGCTCGCGTTTTTGTTCGCCAGAAATTGGTGGACGGGGTTTTGCTACCGGTCATCCCTTCGCTGGGGTTTGATGTGCAGCCCTGGCGGGATGAAGCGCTATTTTTTAAAGCGAACATTTCGCGCAACTATCGCTTGCCCGGAATGAACGACCTGTACTGGCAACCGGGAGGAAATCCGGATTTGAATCCTGAAAAAGGGATTACCGCTGAGGTGGGAATGAGCTGGGAGAGGCAAATCGGCGAGGAGGTGCTTTTCAGCAGTGCCATAACGGCTTTCAGGAATGATATCAGCAACTGGATTGCCTGGCGGCCCGATAGCGTGATGAGTTACTGGACACCCGGAAATATTGACGAAGTGAAATCGCAGGGCATTGAAACCAATCTTGGTTTTAAGGTGGATTGGGGCGGAATAGAAAGCGATATCGTATTCAATTACGCATACACAGAGACGTCTCCAAAAACATCCGGGAAGGATTTTGAAAAGGGCAGCCAGCTTGTTTACGTGCCTTTTCACAGCATGAATACGACGATGAGGAATGAAATGGGGGAGTGGAGCTTAACCTTGGTGCAGCGTTACACCGGCAAGCGATTTACTTCTTCAGACAACACCTCGTTTATGCCGGCATTCAATACGGTAGATCTGGGCGTTGGTCGAAAGTTTAAACTGGACTGCTTGCAGGGACAAATGACTTTTAAGGTAAATAATCTGCTGAACGAGGATTACCAGGTGATAGCATGGTACCCGATGCCCCGCAGGCATTTTGCGGTGAGTGTGAGGCTGAAGTTTCCGGTTTAAGAGAGAAGAGTAGATTGAGAGACGAAGAGATGGAGTGACTGAGGGAGGGCGAATTGGAGAAGGTGATTTTTTAGATAGAATTTGACTAAGTGAATAATGATGAAAAGAAGTATAAAAAATATCGTGGTGGAGAAATGGCTTGGGAGTGTGATGCTCTTTTTGGCTATGACTTTGTTGCTTTGGAGTTGTGATGACAAGGATTTTGGAGAAAGGGTGGCCTCGGATGAGTTTTTGCTCGAACAAAACGGCTTCCTGGTGGTGAATGAAGGGAATTATACGCACAGCAATGGCTCGGTGTCTTTCTACTCCTTCGATTCGATGAAGGTATATCATCATGTCTTTTTTAATGAAAACCGGCGCCCCATTGGCGATGTGCCATACCACCTGACTTTTGCCGACACGCTATGTCTCATCACAGTCAACAATTCAGCTAAAATAGAGGTCGCCGGAAAATCCACGCTCAGCAGTCTTTCGGCCATTCAAACCGGAAGTTCACCGCGCAAAACCCTGGTAGTAAATCCGCAGAAAGCGTATGTTTCTGACTTGTACAGCGATTCGCTCACGGTGATTAATCCGCAGGAAAGAACAATAAACAAACGAATTTTCCTTGGACGCAGCTCTGAAGATATGATCCTTTCCGGGAACAAGCTCTTTGTCGCCAATTGGTCGATGTACGCTCATCCGGAAACGGAAAACAATAAGGTGATGGTGGTTGATGCCTTCAGCGATAGAGTGGTGGATTCGATAGAAGTGGTAAAGGAGCCCAACAGCATGGTGCCCGATAAGAATGGTGACCTGTGGGTACTGAGCAGCGGTGGCTTTATGAATGAGACTTTGCCGGCATTGCAGCGCATCAACAGCGAGACTGATGAAGTGGAGGAAACCTTTTATTTCCCGGACAAGGAATCCAGTCCTGATAACCTCACGATGAATCAGACAGGCGATACGCTTTACTTTCTGAACAGAGGCGTTTTTGCTATGGGCATTGCTGCATTACAGTTGCCGCAGCAGCCGGTGATTGATGAAGATGGTCGCATGTTTTATTCTCTCGGACTGGCCCATGGCCGCATCATTGTTTCAGATGCAGCAGATTACCAGCAGCGCGGAATGGTTTATATTTATAACAAGAACCACGATTTAACAGATGCTTTTCGGGCAGGCATTATTCCGGGGCAGTTTGTGGCGGTTAAACCTTAGCACTACTTTTTTGTTTAAGCCGTTTGAAAAGCTGAAGCAAGAATTGAAAAGTCTTCAGTGAATCATTTGAATAAAAAAACAGAATATATTATGGGAAAAACAACAAAAACCGGATTGGCCTGGAAAGGGGAAATGTCTTTTGAGGCTGAAGTGAATGGACACAAGTTTATGATTGACGCCGACGAGTCGGTGGGTGGAAAAGACCGCGGACCACGTCCAAAGCCTTTGATGCTCTCTGCTTTGGCAGGATGCACCGCCATGGACGTGATCTCCATCCTGAAAAAGATGC
>JASMTJ010000390.1:0-2367 GCA_041694335.1 Bacteroidales bacterium | reverse complement strand
CGTGATCACCATGGCCCATCACATGGACATGGTGGTGGTTGCCGAAGGCATTGAAACCGAAGACGAACAGAACGACCTGGTGCGGCGCAACTGCGATTTGCTGCAGGGTTACCGGTTCTCAAGGCCGGTGCCTCTGGAGGTACTGGCAGAGCTGCCGGACAGGGTTGCCTGGAATGGATAGCTAACCAAAAAGGAACGGTACTGATGCAAGATTTCAAAAGAGCAGCCGGGGCACAGCAGGAATCGCAAGTTTCCTATTTCCTGGAGCGATATTTTGGCGGCGACGACCAATACCGAATCCTCAAAGACCTTGTTATTGAGATTGATGGTTTTAGATCGCAGATTGATCATCTGGTGGTCTACAAGGCTGGTTTTATCGTTATCGAGAGCAAAAGCATTCACGGTTCAGTGCGCGTGAATTCGCTCGGCGAATGGGAGCGGAGCTACAAAGACCAGTGGTTTGGTATTCCCTCACCTGTACAGCAGGCAGCGGTACAAATTGACAATCTGAAGGCCCTTTTGCGCGAAAACGCCGATAAAATGCTCGGAAAACTTATGGGAATACAGCAAGGGTTTGGGCATCGGCAGTATAAAACAGTGATCGCAATATCCAGTTCTGCGCGACTGGAGCGGGAAAACATACCCCAGGAAATATCTCAATACATTGTGAAAACTGAGTTTCTTGTCGACAAAATCAAAGAGATCACTGCCACCGCTAACAGTAGTTTTAAAAGTTTCCTTACGACCGAACCCAGGTTTTCCGATGAGGAAATGAACCGAATCTACGACTTCCTGCTTTCATATCAGCAGAGTTCCTCTCCGCAACAAACTCCAAAGCCAGAGGCTCAAAAGAAAGCATCTGTCGAGGTAGTTAAGCAAACAACCTCATCAGGACAAAGCCCGATTGAAATAGGCTGCAAGCAATGCGGTAAAAAAGACACGCTCTCCGCTCAATATGGTCGATTTGGCTACTATGTCCAGTGCCATAATTGCTCGACCAACACCGCTCTCAAGCACCCGTGCCCTGTGTGTGGCTCGCCATCAACGAAAACCCGAAAGTCAAAGTCGTTAATGTACCTGGACTGCCAGGCCTGTCATGTTCATACGCCATTCACTGTTAAGTGGGGAACGGTCAAGCCGCCTACTGGGTAAAGGGCAGCACACCCCACCTGTGCTAATGAAAACTGTGGCTAACTGTGTCTGGACGGGATTTAGCCCTCAATAGCCCTTGTGCCAAGCGGCCTGATCCGCCCATAAAAAACGGCTAAATCGTTAGAGTTCGATCACTAAACCGGCATGTACTTGGATAGCTCAATTAATCAGTACGGCGAACCGGCCAAAGGCAAACCATTTGGTATTTTTGCTCAAGGCAGGTACTGGATAACGCAGGCTTTGGGTCGGAGATCAAGCGACCAAAAAAGACAGAGCCCAAGATTAATCTCGATTCTTCTTGGCTGTACTGCCTCAAACAGCTAACTCGGGTTCGGGAACCAACAGAAACGGAAATCGCCGCGTTGCACGACGATACCGTTTCTTTTTCGGGGAAGCTGAGCGATGAGATTCACCATTCTGTCAGCAACTGTACCTTTTAGGAATCACATTATTAGATGTTTGCGCACAATTCATTCCAAGAGATTCGGTGTTCATACCCGGTGTCCGGATCAGATTCAACAAGTGTTGCATAGTGATTCAAGAACTCCGATGTATTGGGCATCAATCTCAGATAGTAGCCGATAGTCTCTACGATTCCATTCACTATGATTTCGCATCCATTCTGCTTTAAGAAATCCGATTTTCGTTTGGCAATGATCGCTTGGTCTTCTAAGGAAATACCCTCTGTCGATAACACATAATAGCGGGAGACCGTCGCTCCTCTGACCTTTTCAATCGCCTCACAAATATGCATATCGGTGATAGGTTGATCAAACTTTATTTCGACGGCTTCGACGGGTTCTCCTTCACCACTAATTAATACAATATCTCCCACAGTTCCGGCCTTTCTGTCGGCAGCCTTCATTCTTTGAAGATCATCGAGGGTCTGGCCTTCGAACCTACTAACTTTATCAATTATCGTCTGATATATGCTATACACCGCGAGTTGAGGCAACCTGGGAGCGTTATTCTTATATCCATGTCTAAAATGAGAGTCCAGCAGTTCTTTTACCGTGTCAATCGGCAAATTTTTTGGCCTAGTCAGGATAACCTTATCTTGATTTCTTATTTTTATTAGCTCTATTAGAAGAGCGACCATCATTTTTCTTATTTCATCTTTGTCAAGTTCCTCAGCGTAATTTACCACCTCTACAAGTAATGGCCCAGCTTTCTTGGGGACAGTAGTAAGTTTAACTGTATCGAGCAAAATATCAG
>JASMTJ010000389.1:0-1353 GCA_041694335.1 Bacteroidales bacterium | reverse complement strand
TCTAAGGCTTTCAGATCGTCATAGTCCGTCTGAAGGTCGGTCAGCTGCTCGGAGGTGAGCCCGTAGGTAGTGGTCAGCGGCTCCTCCAGCTCCACCGTCTTATCAATAATAAACTTCACCTCCCTGAAAAAGTCCTCATAAGGCATCTTATACAGGTCCGACTTGCTTTTATCCATCCGCCGGGCCAGCTCCTCATCGCCCACCATAATGGCATACACCTCCACGATGTCGTTGGCAATATCTGCCTTATCGGCGAGATTCTTTTTCAGCGTCAGCTTCGATTTTCCGTATTTCGTCTGAGAGTCGGCCTGTTTAGTGGCTTCCTCATCAATCGCTGTAATCAGACCATCCAGCTCGTTCTTAGCTTCACCCACAATGGGTATGGCCTGCCATTCGGCAACATTTTCATTTAAATAAGCCTGTGTGGCATCCATCATCTGTTTTCTGTTGTCTTGATTCCTTGTCATGGTTTTTTCATTTTAACGGTTAAGTGCACTATTGCGTTGATTTATTTCTGTTTATTAAATTATTCATTCGATACATTCAGTGGCTTATTCGGTGTGTTGACCAGCGTATTCTTTCCATTCAGCGCTTTGTTCGGTGCGTTTAGTAGCTTGTTCAGTACATTGAGCAGCGTATTCTTTGCATTAAGCGTTATGTTCGGTACATTGAGCGGCTTATTCTTTCCATTGAGCGATATGTTCGGTGTATTGAGCAGCATATTCTTTGCATTGAGCGCTTTATTCCATACATCAAGCCTTATATTCCATGCATGAAGCGGCTTATAAGTTGCCGTTTCCGGGATGCCCATCAGAAAAAAGCTGCTGACCCGAAGCGACAGCCTGCTATTCAAATTCCAAATCATGATGTTAGTTAATGACCATATCATGGGTTTAATATTAATGGCGATGCAAGATAAAATATCCAATACTTTCATGCTGACTTTTTTTTCATTCGCTGGGAAATCGAGGATATTCGCTGGGATTTTGATGATATTCGCAAAAAATCACCCCGATTCTCTCATAAAAAAAGAGCCTGTTGTCGGGAATGATTCAACATCTTTAGCGTTGAGCTCTTCATAGAGCAAATTCGTTTCTCCCGGGTTTTAAGAGGGTTATTCATTTTGAACCGCTTCGCGGTTTAGACTCCGTTGAAAAAGGCTGAAGGCCTTTGACAACTCAGCGCAGGGCGCAGCCCTGTGTGTCATATCCGCTCTTCTTTACCGCAACAAAAGGCTGAAAGCCTTAGACAATGGTAAAGCGCTGATTTATCTCAGGCCTTCAGCCTGACATTTTTTTGCATGCACCATTCCACAGGGCTTCACCCTGTGCTGAGATGTCCGAGCCTTTCAGG
>JASMTJ010000388.1:0-1195 GCA_041694335.1 Bacteroidales bacterium | reverse complement strand
TGCACACCGAATTATCGAAAACATCGGGTGATAATTCTTACCGACCTAAAGTTCATACCCAAGACTTGAACACCTCAAGCCACTTATCAACCACACTTTCCAAACTAAAATCTCGCTCTGCGAGGCTCCGAGCGGATTTACCCATAGTTTCATTAATACGATCATCACAAACCAATGTGTTCAAAGCAGAATACCACTCATCCCCAAACTGTGGGCCAAATCCAATTTCACCTTTCGCCAAAACCTCCAAGTTCATTCCATAAGGCGAAACTACTACGGGCAAACCAGCGGACATATACTGGAGCATTTTGAACGAACACTTCCCCTTTACCCATTCGTTATTTGCCAGCGGCATCAAACCAGCGGTCCACCTAGGAAGCTCGTCAAACTCTATACCGGGATACCATTTTACAAAAGTACAAATCTCCCTTAATTCGGATGGTATAGCCGCCGCATGACTGGTAATTATCCGAAGCTCTGCTTGTGATGAGTACTTTTTGAAGAAGGCCTTAAGGTCAGAAACAATTGGTTTAAAAAAGGGAAGATTACCCGGCGTGCCGATCCAACCAATAATTTTTTTTCCGTCCCTTGTTAATCGCTCTGAGTCGACTTTCATTTCAGAGACATTAACACCTGTAGGAATGATACGGATATTCTTGTTGTAGTTTGAGAAATAATCGGCTAGATACTGATTCCCACAAACAACACCAACACAGGCTTTCGCTGCATTTTTGGCAGCCAGTCCTCGCTTGTTAAGAAATATAGCATCGTCTACATCCAGGATTTTTTTTCCGGGCAATAGGCGCTCAACGGTAGGTAGCGTAGAAATCAGCTCTCTCTGCAGAATCGTTACATCCGCTCCCCGAAGGCGGGAGATGTAGGAAATTCTCTCGAACAGGGCTGCGAGCAGCCAGGCAGGGCGTTTTAGTTTTTCAGGTGGCGGATAGCTCGGGATCTTTGGAATAATCTCATCAATAAAAATATCGTCTGCGCGGAACAGCTCCTTTAGAACGCCTATTCGATACCAACCTGATGGGGAGTCTTTCCTTGCTGTTACTGCATTAACTTTCAAATCTATTCCTCAAAACCTAAAATTCATAAGATCGTTATCCCATTTTTAGCTAATTAGCCGGGTACCCTTAAGCGATAGCATATACATGGTTAACGATAGGGCAGCACACTTTTTATCACCTCC
>JASMTJ010000387.1:0-4226 GCA_041694335.1 Bacteroidales bacterium | reverse complement strand
GTCTTGTAAGTTTTTCATCAATATTCTACCGGTTCACTTGCGAATGGCTACCACACAAGCCCACGCCATAATCCCCTGCTTGTCTTGCTGGCCATACCCTCGTAGGCCAATAGTGCGCATCCGAACGCTTTTGTTTTTATCGGACAACAATGTTTCAAATATATACACTTATTGTTGCTTCTTTGTTTCTGTTTTAATGTAAAGTCACGATAAAATATGCATCTTTGCTGATTCAGAACCGATACCGGCAAAGACCGGTGCGTTTTTTGAATGTGCAAGCATCTTTGATAATTTTTATTAACCGTTGATTTTTAATAATTATCTTTAAGTGAAATTGTGTTATTTAAATTTTTTGTTCTATTTTTGCACTTCCAAAATAAAAGGTAAGAACGATGGCAAAGAAAACGAAAGACGCAAGAGTACAGGTAATACTCGAATGCACAGAGCATAAGAAAAGTGGTATGCCGGGAACTTCGCGCTATATCACTACCAAGAACCGTAAAAATACATCGCAACGGATGGAGTTGAAAAAGTACAATCCTATCCTGAAAAAGCACACTGTTCATAAAGAAATAAAATAATTGAGATATGGCTAAGAAAGTAGTTGCATCATTACAAACCGGTGGCAAAGACTTTGCCAAGGTTATCAAAGTAGAAAAGTCACCAAAAACAGGCGCATACGTTTTTAAAGAATCTGTAGTGCCTAACGACCAGGTGAAAGAGATACTGGCTAAGAAATAATTCGCCGGTCTTCTGAAAAATATTGAAAAGCTTTTCTTCAGGGAAAAGCTTTTTTTTGGTTTTCCCGGTTTTCAGGTGATGACAAACATATCGCACATTGATCCGTATGCTTGTGTACCGTGAAGTTGTAAAAACCTGATAATGTATATGCCAGGCATTCCGAAAACAGCTTACCATTTCGCTGCGAAACTCTGTGTTTTCTTTGAGTAACTCTGTGTAATAGTTATTCCACTAAGAAACACGAAGAATCACAAAGTAACACAAAGCTTACAATTCAGATATTTAAATGCCTGATAATTATGGTTGACAGGCAGGTGAGAAGCTTTAGTTGACGAAAACGGGTTGGCAGGAGCTGAAATATTAAAACAGTTCACTCCAAAACCAATTTTGTGTCTGTTTTACAGGTATCGCATATGGCAATTATCCGGGTTAATTTCACTAATTTAGCGCTCTAAAATTTAACATTATGGGAATTTTTTCTGCCTTTTCGAAAAAGGAAAAAAAGGAGAAACTCGATAAGGGTCTGGAGAAAACCAAGCAAAGTGTTTTCTCGAAGCTCACGAAGGCTGTTGCAGGCAAATCAAAGGTTGACGACGAGGTGCTTGATGACCTGGAAGAGATTCTGGTGACCTCAGATGTGGGCGTAAATACCACCCTGAAAATTATCGAGCGCATCGAAGAGCGCGTAGCTAAAGATAAATACCTCGGAACTTCGGAGCTGAACCAGATTCTGAATGAGGAGATTGCCGGACTGCTTGCTGAGCAGGAAAAAGAAGGGCTTTCAGGGTTTGATTTCCCCGAAAGGGATAAGCCGTATATTATTATGGTGGTTGGCGTCAATGGCGTGGGTAAAACCACCACCATCGGTAAACTGGCCTACCATTTCAAGAAAGCCGGAAAATCAGTTGTGTTGGGTGCCGCTGATACGTTCAGGGCCGCCGCCGTGGATCAGCTGACTATCTGGTCGGAGCGCGTGGATGTGCCCATCATCAAGCAGAAAATGGGCAGCGACCCGGCTTCTGTGGCCTACGACACGGTGCATGCGGCCGTAGCTCATAACTACGACGTGGCCATCATCGATACCGCCGGACGCCTGCACAACAAGAAGAACCTGATGAACGAGCTGACTAAAATCAGGAAGGTGATGCAAAAGGTTGTCCCTGATGCTCCCGATGAAATCCTGCTGGTGCTCGATGCCTCCACCGGACAAAATGCCATTCAGCAGGCGCGTGAGTTTACATCGGCCACCGAAGTGAATGCATTGGCACTCACCAAGCTCGATGGCACGGCCAAAGGCGGCGTGGCCATTGGTATTTCCGACGAGTTTAAGATTCCCGTAAAATATATCGGCATCGGCGAAAAGATGGAAGACCTGCAGCTTTTCGATAAGAAAGCATTTGTAGACTCCCTCTTCAATCGTTAGAGACTGCTGCCATCCGAAAAGGAAAACTATTCATGAAGACAAATCCCGTTTATACCATCGCACTGGTAACTTTAGGCTGTTCCAAAAACCAGGTCGATTCCGAATTCCTTGCCGGGAAATTGAAAAATAGAGGCGTAAAAGCCTCACATCAGTTTGAGGAAGGAAAAACCAACGCTGTTATCATCAACACTTGCGGATTTATTTTGGATGCCAAGGAAGAATCCATCCAAACCATTCTTCAATACCTTGAGATGAAAAAGGACGGGCTGCTGGGCCAGGTTTTTGTGATGGGCTGCCTGACGGAGCGCTATCGTAAGGATGTTGCCAGTGAGCTTCCTGGCATCGATGGAATTTACGGCGTGCATGAGCAGGATAAGATTGTGGATGACATCACCGGACGTTTGCGCGATGAGCTGCTGGGCGAACGCGTGCTGACCACCCCATCGCATTACGCTTTTTTAAAAATTGCCGAAGGCTGCGACCGCACCTGCTCGTTCTGTGCCATCCCCGGAATCAGGGGAAAAAACATCTCACGCCCCATCGAAGAATTAGTGGCTGAGGCCGAAAACCTTGCCGGAAGAGGCGTTAAAGAGCTGATTCTGATTGCCCAGGACCTGACCTACTACGGCATCGACCTCTACGGGAAACGCCGTCTGGCAGATTTGCTCAGAGCCCTTGAAAAAGTGCGTGGCATTGAATGGATCAGGCTGCACTACACTTTTCCGGCTCAGTTTCCGCTGGATGTGCTGGATGTTATCCGCAAAAGCGACAAAGTGTGTTCCTACCTCGATATCCCGCTGCAGCACGTCAGCAGCCGCATCCTGAAATCGATGCGTCGCAATATCGACAGTGAGCAAACCCGTAAGCTTGTAAAAACCATCCGCGAAAAAGTCCCCGGAATTGCCATCCGCACCACCCTCATCACTGGCTATCCCGGAGAAACCGAGGAGGAGTTTGCTGAACTAAAAGCTTTTGTGGAGGAAAGCCGCTTTGAACGCTTGGGGGTCTTCCCCTACTCTCATGAAGAAGACACTCCCGCCTACCAGCTTCAGGATGATGTTGCTGAAGAAGTCAAAGAGCAACGTATGGAAGCGCTGATGGAGATGCAGCAACAGATTTCACTTGAAAACAACCAGTCGTTGGTTGGAAAGACCCTGAAAGTTATCATCGACCGGGAAGAGGAAGATTATTTTATCGGGCGCAGCGAGTTTGACTCTCCGGAAGTGGATAACGAAATTTTGATTGCCCGGAACAACAAGCTCCGGGTAGGTGAATTTTACCTGGTAAAAATCACACAAGCCGATTTCTTTGATATTTATGCGGAGTAGCCGGAGTGAGCTGGATTTTAGGGTTTCCAACCTCTCTGATAACAAATCCTTCTGGCGCAGCCAAAGCCTTTAAATGAAATCCAACTTTTTATTTTTAAAAGATTGGGGTTGTGAAATCTGAAATTCCAAACCAATAGCACCAAATTCCAAATAAAATCCAATTTACAATACCTAAATATCTTCTCTTTTCTTCCTTTAAAAACTGGGGGTTGGTTCTTGATTGTTTTTTGGATTTAACACCAGGTGTTATTGGCAAACAATAAAGAAAGGATTATTCACTTCAAAACTCCGCTCCGCAATGTTTTTTGTTCAGAATGACGGCGATACAGAGGGTAGAGTGGGGAAAAGCTCCTTATGGGTCATTTCGAGGAGTAAGATCAAAGATTCGAGCCACATTGAATCATGACAACTATAAATTAAATTTCATGGCTGTTTGCTTGGAAAACAAAAGCGTTGGGCTGCGCGCTCTTGGCCTACGAGGGTATGGCCAGCAAAACAAGCAGGGAATTATAGTGTGAGCCTGTGTGGTAGCCATTCGCAAGTGAACCGGTAGAATATTAAAGAAAAACTTATAAAGCCGAAAAATTGAGAGCATGTATAATCTATCCGTGAACGGCTCGAATGGCGTGGATAATTTCCTGTGTAGCTTTTGCAGCCATGCCCTCGTCAGCCTTGACTTTTTGGTACTTTTGGGTCAAGCCAAAAGTACAAAGAGAACTGGTGGTTTCTAGGAA
>JASMTJ010000386.1:0-1203 GCA_041694335.1 Bacteroidales bacterium | reverse complement strand
ATCGCCGCGTAAATTGTAAACACTAAGAGTCCAAAGAGAACAATTAACTCCAATGCGTACACGCCACCGTAACCAGCGCGAGCAACATCTTTATACATTCCAAGAGAAGCGAATAATCCTATTACGCCAATAATTGGGCCGAGTACGAGACCAATAGCTGGAAGAATTAGCCAACCTCCTATTCCCTTCAGTTTATCGTCGTTATCTTTATTAACTTGTGCTTGATCAGTAGTTTCTATTTCGTTCATGTCATCTGCTCCTATTGGTTTTTGACGCGCTAACGCTTGGCTTTGCGGCGTGCCAGAGCGCAGCGAAGGCACGTCCGACAACAGCCACTTGTTAGGCTGACCGCCCCGCTAGCATTCGTTTTCCCGGACCAGTAAGCCTAAAAGCGCCACCTTTTTCTCTTAGAACACCGTGATTTGTTAAAGACATGCAAAACTCTCTTTCCTCTGCGTTCACAGGAAGATACTGGCCTCGTGTAAAGAATTCGGATTTGTTGAAAATAAATTCAAACTCTTGATCTGGCAGGGCCAATGGATTTACCGACGTTCTTGTGTACAGTTTGAACCAGTTCAACACAATTACTCGCTTGTCATACAAGAACCACAAAGCAGTGAAACCACCCAAGAGCGTAGCTATATTCAAAACAGTCTGCATCGTCACCGCTGCTGTCGAGCCTTACGTTCATCGGCGCGCTTCATTAATATAATTCTACTGGCCATTTCTAAATCTTTCTCTCTAATAGCCTGCCGAGCAACCCTTTCATCAATGGGCCCGTTAATCCCACGCCGCATAATTTGGTAGAAACGATCGGATTCTTTCTTGCACCAGTCAGCAATAATAGGCGCTAGAGAGTTAACTCCGGAAACGCCGTCATCCAGATCAATAGCAGCCTTATACATACAGACCATTATATCTTCGTTCGCTTTTTTAGCCTGCAGATCTTGCGCGAAAACCTGGCTTGATGCTATTACCCCGAAGATAAGTGCAGCTGAATATTTCAAAATCATATTATTTCCTTCAGTTAGTTCAGCGTTCCGGATTGAAAGCCTAACAGCTAATTCAGCGACAAATGACTTCTATTCCAAGCGCGCCTATCCCCGCCCCAACTCAAAGTCACTCTCTATTTTTTCCTTTTTATCAGAAACCTACCAAGCACTGACAGTATCGCGCCAAGAAATAGGCGTCAATCGTCGGAAC
>JASMTJ010000385.1:0-4627 GCA_041694335.1 Bacteroidales bacterium | reverse complement strand
GACATTCCAGCTAACGCTATCATTATGCCCGGGGCTATTCATATTCAGCCCTTTCAGGACTGGGTGTTCTACATATTTCTACCATATTGCCGCTTATCCGGAGCTATTTTTTGGATTTCGATTTACAATGGATTCAATATCCATAACCCCGTGCCTTCAGGCCGGGGACAGGAGTGCTCACTGCCTTCCACCCGCCGTAACTCGATCGTTCATCGCAGCTCTAAATTGAGTTCAGGCGGGAGAATTACTTCATCGACAAGAAAGTCTTTTTTGAGTTTTGGAATTTCTAATTTGGTATTTACCCAACGATATACAGTACAGAATCAAATGAATTTAATAATTTCGAGGCGTGAAAGTGAACACGCTTTCAAAACAGAATAATTATGGATAAAAATGCTAAGGAAATCTATCCTGTTTTTGATCAGATCTTAAAACGGGATGACAAGGAGAAGCTTTTGAATCAGCGTTCTAAGGTGATATGGTGCACCGGCCTCTCGGGTGCCGGTAAAACCACACTGGCCAAGAACCTTGAAAAAGCACTTCATGCCAAAGGACATCTCGCCCAGGTACTCGATGGCGATAATATTCGGACCGGTATCAATAACAACCTCGGATTTACGGAAGAAGAGCGTATCGAAAATATCCGGCGTATCGCGGAGGTGTCGAAGTTGTTGATCCAGAGTGGAGTGATTACCATCAACAGTTTTATTTCGCCCACCTCAGAGATACGTCACATGGCCATGGACATCATCGGGAAGGAGAATTTTATCGAGATTTATGTGAATGCGCCTTTGCGTGTCTGCGAGGATCGTGATGTGAAAGGGCTCTACAAAAAAGCGCGTGAAGGAAAGATAAAGAACTTTACAGGTATTGATGCTCCTTTTGAAGCACCGGCCAATCCGGATGTGGAGGTAAACACCGACGAGCTCTCGATTGAGGAGTCGTTGCAAAAGGCGATGGAATACGTTATGCCTAAAATCACTTATACAGAATAGCTTATCTTTGCGCTGAATTTTTTTAGTGGGGTGGTAAGCTGCTGTTATCACCTCTTTGTCAGGAAATAATAAATAATAATCATATGGATAATTACACGTTAACACATTTACGTCAATTAGAGGCGGAATCGATTCACATTATCCGGGAAGTGGCGGCGGAGTTCGAAAACCCCGTCATGCTTTACTCTATCGGTAAAGACTCATCGGTGATGGTGCGTCTGGCCGAGAAGGCTTTCGCTCCCGGGAAGGTGCCTTTTCCGCTGATGCACATCGACTCAAAGTGGAAGTTTAAGGAAATGACCGATTTCCGCGATCGTTATGCCAAAGAAAAGGGCTGGGACCTGATTGTGCATTACAACAAGGAAGGTTTTGAAAGCGGTGTGGGGCCTTTCACTCACGGTAGTAAGGTGCACACCGATATCATGAAAACGCAGGCGCTGCTGCAAGGGCTTACCAAGCATGGCTTTGATGCCGCCTTCGGGGGTGCCCGTCGCGATGAGGAGAAATCACGTGCCAAGGAACGTATATTTAGCTTCCGCGATAACTTCCATCAGTGGGACCCGAAAAACCAGCGCCCGGAGCTGTGGAACATCTACAATGCCAAAGTACACAAGGGAGAATCCATCCGCGTATTCCCGCTGTCGAACTGGACCGAGCTCGACATCTGGCAGTACATCCGACTGGAGCAGATCCCTATCGTACCCCTCTATTTTGCTAAGGAACGCCCTATCGTGGAATATAACGGGGCGCTTGTGATGGTCGATGACGATCGCATGCCTAAAGAACTGGCCGACACCGCCAAAATGCGCAAGGTGCGCTTCCGTACCCTCGGATGCTACCCGCTCACCGGCGCCGTGGAGTCAGAAGCTGATTCAGTGGAAAAAATCGTCGAAGAGATGATGACCACCACCAAAAGCGAGCGCACTACCCGCGTCATCGACTTCGACCAGGACGCCTCCATGGAACAAAAGAAAAGGGAAGGATACTTTTAAAAAAATCTCAAATCTCAAATAACAAATTCCAAAAAGAGGAAAACCTTGTCTGATAATCCGAAATATGATCTCGAAAACAGGACCTACGAATTTGCACTAAGTGTGAGAAAAATGGTCATTAAATTACCATACAATATCATTAATTCTCAGGATGCTAAGCAAGTGGTTCGCTCTTCGGGTTCCATTGGAGCAAATTATATTGAAGCCAATGAAACAGTTGGAGATAAGGATTTCCTTTTTCGTTTAAAAATCTCCAGAAAGGAGGCAAAAGAGTCAATCTATTGGCTGAGGCTTCTCAGGGAGATGAATGACAGTGCCATTTGTTCTGAGATAGATAGCCTGATATCAGAGGCAACTGAGCTCAGAAAAATCTTCTCCACTATTATTAATAAATTCAAGGGTTGATGATAGTGGAATATATTTCCGAAAGCCATCGGAATCGAATTTGGGATTTGTTATTTGGAATTTGGATTTTCATCCTGCCCATAATAAAAACTTAAACTGATTGCAAAATGATAAACGAAACAACACTAAACATAAAAGAATTCCTTGATCAGGACGAGAAGAAGGACCTTTTGAGGTTGCTGACGGCCGGGTCGGTGGATGATGGGAAGTCGACGCTTATTGGTCGACTGCTCTTTGACAGTAAGCGCTTGTATGAGGATCAGCTGGATGCGCTGGAGCGCGACAGCAAGCGCGTGGGCCATGCCGGTGAAGAGATCGATTATGCGCTGCTGCTCGATGGCCTGAAGGCTGAGCGTGAGCAGGGCATCACTATCGATGTGGCTTACCGCTATTTTTCAACCAACAAACGGAAATTTATTATTGCCGACACGCCGGGCCACGAGCAGTATACCCGCAACATGATTACCGGTGGCTCTACGGCGAACCTGGCGATTCTTTTGGTGGATGCACGCCACGGCGTCATTACCCAGACCAAGCGTCACACCTTCCTCGTAAACCTTTTGGGGATACAACACGTGGTGGTGGCCATCAACAAGATGGACCTCGTCGATTACAGCCAGGAGGCTTACGATAAGATTGTGGCTGATTACAAAAGCTTTATCACCGGCCTAAACATTCCGGATGTGAATTTTATTCCGATGTCGGCCCTTAACGGGGATAATGTGGTGGATAAGTCTGAACGTATGTCATGGTATCACGGTGAGAGCATGCTTGAGTTCCTCGAGAACGTGCATGTGAGCAGCGACCGTAATTTTAGCGATATGCGCTACCCGGTGCAGTTCGTCAACCGCCCGTCGCTCGATTTCCGCGGCTTTGCCACTACGCTGGCTTCAGGAATCATCCGTAAAGGGGATGAGGTGATGGTGCTGCCATCGCGCAAGAAATCGAAGGTGGAGCGCCTTATCGGTGCCAGTGGCGACCAGGAGTATGCTTTCCCGCCACAGCCATGTACGGTGACCCTCGAAGATGAGATCGACGTGTCGCGTGGCGATATGCTGGTGCATCCCGACAACCAGCCGCGCGTGGAGCGTCATTTTGAGGCAACGCTGGTGTGGATGGACGAGAAACCGATGAACCCGGAAACGCAGTTTTACATCAAGCATACGACCAACACCACCAAAGCGCGCATCGATAAGATCCGTTATCGCGTGGATGTAAACACCCTCGAAAAGAAAGAACCCAAAGGTTTCGAGCTGAATGAAATCGGCCGCGCCGTGCTTACGACCATGAAGCCGCTGTTCTTCGACCCGTATGAAAAGAATGCCACAACAGGGTCGTTTGTACTGATCGATCCGGTGTCGCACAACACCAGTGCAGTAGGGATGATTATCGATAAGGTGTCTGAGAAAGACCTTCCTTCGCGCATTACCGACATGGATCGCGAAAAGATTGATAAGGGACTGGCACTGATTTCGGATGAGGCACGCCAGAAGCGCTACAACCAAAAAGGTCATACCTTATGGATTACCGGTCTGCATGGCTCGGGCAAGAATGAGCTGGCCTATTCGTTGGAGAAATACCTCTTCGATATGGGCGCCACCGTGGTACTGATGGATGGAAGTACGGTGCGCTCAGGACTCTCCAGGGAGCTGGACTACAGTGCTGCCGACCGCGCCGAGCACCTGCGCCGTGTGGCCCACGTGGCACGTATCCTCAACGAGCAGGGCATTATCACTATTTGCTCGTTTATCTCCCCTGACGAGGATATCCGCAGCCAGGTGAAAGAGCTGGTGGGAGAGGATCGTTTCCATACCATTTTCATGGATGCGGACCTGGAATTCTGTCGCAAGAACAAACCGGAGCTGTATCAGAAAGCTGACGATGGCAAGGTAGAGAACATGCCGGGCGTAGACAGCGATTATGAGAAACCCGGAAATCCGGATATTGTGATGAATCCGGAAGACAACGGCAAGAACCCGGAAAAAATCATCGAATACCTGAATCAGAAAGGGATTTTCCCGCTTCACGAATAGAGCAAACAAACTGAGCTTAAAAGCCTGTCAGAGCAATCTGGCGGGCTTTTTTTTCCCCATTACGCGGATTATTGCGGATTGCGCGGGTTTTGAGGGATGATTGTAGTTTTTGCTATCCAATCACGGTGGTTTTCACCTCATCCCCTAATCCCTTTCTCCTCAAGGAGAAGGGGGATTCGTCCAGTTAAGTTATGTACAAGAG
>JASMTJ010000384.1:0-21815 GCA_041694335.1 Bacteroidales bacterium | reverse complement strand
GTTGGTGAGGTGATTTATGATGGTGACACCCCCATCATAACCACCATCCGTAACTACCAGGAAGCGATGCAGGCTGCCACAGATAATCCGAATGATAAAAACAATGCAGCTCTGCAGGAAGCGCTGGAGCAGATGGATGCCGCCGAGGCCTGGGATTATGAACAGCGCATCAGGGAAGTGCTTGAACGGTTTGGTATCAGCAATCCGGAGCAAAACGCCGGCACCCTTTCGGGCGGGCAGAAGAAAAAAGTGGCCCTGGCCCGCATCCTTATCCAGGATGCCAACCTGTTGGTGATGGACGAGCCCACCAACCACCTTGACATTTCTCTCATCCAGTGGCTCGAAAGTTTCATCTCCAAGCAAAAGCTGGCTTTGCTGCTGGTGACGCATGATCGTTATTTTTTGGATAACACCTGCGATGGAATTTTTGAGCTGGCCGACGATGGCATGCACTACTACAAAGGCAACTTCGACTATTTCCAGGAAAAACGCGCCGAACGTATCCGCCTGAAAGCAGTAGAGATAGAAAAGGCGCAGAACTTCTACCGGAAGGAGATCGACTGGATACGCCGCTCGCCCAAAGCCCGGACGACAAAATCGAAAAAGCGAATCGAGAATTTTGAAGCGGTGAAAGAAGTGGCACAGCAGCGCGTAGAAGAAGAGCAGCAGTCTGACTTTCATGTGAATATGCAGCGACTGGGGAAAAAGATTCTGGAAATCAAGGACATTTCAAAAGCTTACGACAGTCAGACCCTCATCGATTCATTCACCTACACCTTTAAAAAAGGGGAGCACATTGGAGTAATCGGTCCGAATGGTGTGGGAAAAAGCACGCTGCTGAATATCCTTACCGGGAAAGTACATCCCGACAAGGGCAACATTGTTCGCGGACAAACCCTCTCCTTTGGCTACTACACCCAGGAAGGGATGAATGTGCCGGCCGGTGAGCGCCTCATCGATATCGCCAAAGAGATTGCGGATATTGTTCCTTACGGGAAAAAAGAGCTGAGTATCTCCCAGTTCCTCGCACATTTTAATTTCGACCACAGCACACAGTATAATCTTTTTGGAAACCTTAGTGGTGGTGAGAAACGTCGCTTTTATCTTTTGATGACGCTGCTCAAAAACCCAAACTTCCTGATTTTGGATGAGCCCACCAACGACCTGGATATCTTTACACTGAATGTGCTGGAAAACTTCCTGGAACAATATCCGGGTTGCCTGCTGATTGTGTCGCACGACCGACGCTTTCTGGATGCTTTAGCTGAGCATTCCTTTGTTTTCCGTGGCAACGGCGATATCAAGGTTTTCCCGGGAAACTACTCGCAGTATGAAGAATACGCACAAAAGGAAGAAAGCCAAAAAAAGAAGGCGGAATCGGAGAAGAAGCGAAAAGCTTACGAGCAGGAAAAAGCTAAAAAGAAACCGGTAAAGAAAGTCACCTTTAAGGAGAAGAAAGAATTTGAAGAGCTGGAGCAGAAAATTTCTGAGCTGGAACACGAAAAGGAAAAGGTTTTGGCTGATATGGATACGGTTACCGATAATGAGAAGTTAACGGGATTATCGAATCGTTTTAGCGAAATTACTGAGGAGTTGGAAGAAAAAGAGCTGCGCTGGCTGGAGCTTAGCGAAAAAATGGAGGGCGAATAATGGCTGTTCCCGCTGTTTACATGGCGCCTTTGCAAGGCCTTACCGACCACACCTTCCGGAAAGTTTATCCGAAACATTTTGATGGAATCGATCGGGCCTATACGCCCTATTTCAGTATCAACAGCAAGAACATGCCATCGAAAAGCAAGGTGGCAAAATTCCTTGATGCGGGCAGGGAATCGTTTGAAATCATACCGCAAGTCTTAACCACCGACGCAAAGGCTTTTTCAGCCTTTACGGAGCTGGTCAGCGAAATGGGCATCACAATGGTGAATCTGAACATGGGTTGTCCCTTTCCTGTGGTGACCAAAAAAGGAAAGGGCGCCGGCATGCTTCCCCATCCTGAAAAAGTGGATGCGTTTCTGGAGAAAATTTTCGCCACACCGAAAACAGCTGTTTCGCTAAAAGTAAGACTTGGACTGGAATCGGAGAAAGAGTTGTTTGAGCTGATCCCGGTTTTCAACCGCTATCCTGTTAAAGAGATTATTATTCATCCCCGCATTGGCAGCGAATACTACGAGGGAAACCCGAACAGAGATTTATTTGCAGAAGCCGAAGCACAATTAAAGCCTGAGGTAGTTTATAATGGTGATATTTTCTCGGTGGAAGACTATCACGCATATTCTGATAGGTTTCCTGACAATGAAAAAATTATGCTGGGCAGGGGAATACTTCAAAACCCTTTTTTGTGCGAGCAGCTAAAAGGTATACAAAGCAGCGAAAACCCGATTTCACGTATAAAACCCTATCTCGATGAATTGATTATGGCGCTAGCAAACGACCGGACCAAAGGCGAAAAGTTTCCACAGGGGATTAAAGAGTTTTGGTGGTATCTGTCGAAGAGCTTTAATCATCCCGGGGCAGTTTTCGACCTGATCAAAGTGGAAAACACCTTTGAAGGCTATCACACTGCCGTGGAAAAAGTTTTCTCATCATTTTCATGGCAATAAAAAAACCGGTATGAGAGCTCATACCGGCTAAGTTCTTTAATAACCTAATGTTATAATATCTCTACTTCCGCCTGATAGGCTGTCTGCAGAATTAAGTCCACAGTAGAAGTAGGGAGTGTAGTGTTTTCATCCATCATTATCATCACTTGCACCTCATCATTTGCGTTGATGTAGCTAAGGATGTCACCATCAATAATGGTAAAAGTAACGCTTTGTGCCCCGGCGTCAACCCCGGTAATTTCGGCCACTTTAGTTTGTCCTTCACCTAAATGGAAAGTTGTTCCCTGGAACAACGACAAGTCGAGGCCCTGTGGTGCTTCCACAACGATAGTTGCTTCCGTAACTGAAATATTCTGAATATCATCAACAGAGTAATCGGTGTTGCTTAAAGCATCACTTAGGTCAATAACATCATTAAAAACCTCCACATTGGCTGTAGTGGCTTTATTCTGTGTAAAGATCACCGAGTCGATGGAGAAGTGCATATCATCAGCGTTGAATTTGATGGTCTGCTTTGTGTTTTCTGTAAGCTCGTCGCATGATGACATCATGAAGACGGCCGCCACAGCGAAGATGGCGAGCTTAAAAGCATGATTTTTAAATAATTTCATGGTATTATGTATTTTGATTTCCACTAAAGTAAATAAAAAAAAGAAAGAATTGTTTAATCTAAATAAGAATAATAAATATTTAACTAAAAAAGAAGACTCAAATGAAAAGCTGATAACTACCATATTCGGACATTTAAGCGCTTGGGAAGCCCATGTAGTTAGATATTGTGCCCTATTCAGCATATTCATTTCTTAATGCCTCAGGAGAAGGATTCCAACATTGCCCTAAAAAGAAAAACTCACCCTGATTACCAAGGTGAGTTGAATAACTTCAGATTAAGAATTATCTATTCCATGATTACCTGCAATGTGCCATCGACATAAAGCGTGGTTGCTTCCTCAATCTGGGTGCTGTTATTTATGTCGCAGTACACCCTGACATAAAACACTTCAGATGTGAGATAGTTTCTCACGTCCACATCATGAATCATGAATTCAATCTCATTATCACTTACATTATAACTCTCCGTTTCCGCAACCACGAGTTCATGATGGAAATCCTCGAATGTGGAAATACTCACCCTTGCCGAACTTAAAAAAGCGAGGCTTTGGTCAGATGGCTTTAACACTCCCAAAAATAGATTTTTGAGCTCGGCTGTTTCCAGAAATCTCATTCCATTTGCTTCCAAAAGACTGTCAGCATCAAAATTGATTTCCCTTTGGTAGTAACCTTCATACACACCCCCCTTGATATCCCGGGTGTTGTGCGGAGAAAACACTATACGATCCATCGGCACTTTCACCGTCACCCGCGACACATCCTGCGAAAGTTCTTCGCAGGAGCTCAGCACTGTTAATGCCACTGCAAAAATCACAATGCTTCCGATTGCTGTTCTTATCCCTCTCATACTGATTAAATATATCCCCCTTAAGCCAGCAAATATAAACCATGAGGCTTATTTTGTCAAACCGAAAAATAACTATGAATTAAGCATCACAGGCATTACAAGCATCAGCACTTGTTCGTTGTTTTCTTCCTCATTTTCATTTACCGGGAAGATGATTCCGGCACGGTTCGGCTCCGACATCTCCATCATAATGGATTCAGTGTCGAGGTTATTCACCATCTCGTGAAGGAATTTAGAGTTAAAACCAATCTCAAGCTCATCGCCCTCATAGCTGCAGTTGAGTCTTTCTTTCGCCTCATTTGAAAATTCCACATCCTCGGCACTCAAAAACAATTCCTGACCGCTTAAGCGCAGGCGCACCTGGTGAGTAGATTGGTTAGCAAAGATAGAAACACGACGAAGTGCGTTTAGAAAACTAAGACGATCGATGACCAGTTTTTTGGTATTGTCTTTTGGAATAACTGCTTCGTAATTCGGATATTTCCCTTCAACCAAACGACAGGCCAGCTTGATATTTTCAAACGTAAAGAAGGCGTTGGTCTTATTATACTCCACTTTAACAGGAATATCCTCATCAAAGGCCAGCACAGACTTTAGCTGATTCAATGGCTTCTTTGGCAGGATGAAGGAGCTGTAATCATCCACCGTTACATCGGTGCGGCGATAGCGCACGAGCTTGTGCGCATCGGTAGCCACAAAAGTTACATTCTCATCGGAAAACTCGAACAGCACACCCGACATAACAGGCCTGAGTTCGTCATTTCCGGTGGCGAAAATTGTTTTGTTTACGGCCTGGGCCAGCAAAGCCGCAGAAACCGTCACCTCATTCACATCTTCCTTTCCGGGAACCTGCGGATATTCATCGCTCTTATGCCCCGGCAGCTTGTAGTTCCCTTCACCGGCCGACATCTCCACCGTCAGCAACTCTTCGTTCAGTGTAAAAGTCACCGGCACATCAGCCAGTGTTTTCAATGTATCCAGAAGTATCCTTGCCGGGATAGCCATAACACCGGGCTCTTCCATCTTATCCGGAACCAGCGTCACCGTCATGGTGGTGTGCAAGTCCGAAGCCGTCACTGACAGTTCATCTTCAGTGAGTTCAAATAAAAAGTCATCCAGAATGGGCAGGGTGTTGTTTGTGCTAAGCACGCCGCTGATTTTCTGGAGGTTCTTTAATAACGTTGAACTGGAAACAATAAATTTCATATCCTATTTCATTTGTGTCGTTAATATCAAAATTTCAATCATGTAAAGATAAAAAAATTGCTAAGAAATTAATCCCGGCTTTGTTTATTATTTTTAACATCCAGCCTTGACTCATTTCCTGAGAGCAGGCGCTTGATGTTTTTCTTGTGTGTTACCGGTATGATTATCGCTATAACCCCCGCCAGAATCATTAAAGGCATAGAAACATCGAAAAAGAAATATGCCAGCACCGGCAACAAAACCGCTACCGTAATCGACCCCAGCGAAACAAACCTGGTAGCAATAAATATTATCGTGAACACACCCATCAGGATGAGAATAAGGTAGATTGGATACAGGGCGATAGTTACACCAAGCAGCGTAGCTACTCCCTTTCCGCCCTTAAATCCGGTGAAAACCGGAAAGACATGGCCCATTACCACAAAAAACGCCAGCAACAGCCTAAAAACGAGCAGCTCCTGCTCACTCCATCCGCCATTGGCAAGCAGATGCGAAAGGCTAACGGCGGCCCATCCTTTAAAAGCATCGATGAGCAACACAATAATTCCGGGCTTATTACCAAGTACCCTTAAGGTGTTGGTGGCGCCGGCATTTCCACTGCCATGCTGCCTCACATCCACATTGTAGAATATTTTTCCGAACCACACAGCTGTACTTATCGAGCCTATCAAATAAGCAAAAACCAGCCCTAATGAAAACATTAAATAATCCATATAAACAGATTGACGGAGATTAACGGCTGCAAATATATCACTTATTCGCAATAATTATTGACTGTCAATAAAGCAAAGAAGACATGATGTTCTAAAATAGCCATTATCAAAACCAAACTGCAAATAATCTTCAAGGTTAAAATTTAAAACATTTATAGTCTAAACTACACTGGACGGCTCCTGATTTTCAATACTGGTTTTCGGAGTTTTTCGTAATCTGTAATTTTTTATTTTGGGCTTCATTTGCAAGAATCGATATGGCTATGAAGGACTTGAATGCACACAGAAGTTCGTGTCCCGTCCGTTAGAAGCGCACCCCGGCATCACCAATGCGTTGCAGGAAGAACTCCTTCAGGTTCGTACCGCTAAGGTCATACTGATACTTTTTCTTCCCTTCCTTGGCGGGAATATATCGCTTAGAGCGCTTCGTCTCATCAATTTCAATATTGAAAGCCTGGTCGGATGAAAGCGCTTCCATCAAAGTTCCTGAATAGGTGAAAAAATACCATACACCATCATCAGGTTCAATGTAGATATTCATATTCCCGCCATCGGATGTAGGCTGAATCTCAATCACACCATTCACAAACCTACCAAAAGAAATATCGCCGATATTTCCGAGCCCCAGCTTTCCGGCAGCTATAAACGACTGAAGTTCATGGTTCCACTCAAAAGTAACATCCGTAAAGAACATCGTTTTCGCCATCGGCTTGGGAATATTTCTTATTAGTCCGGAGAGGTTTATTTCATCTAAAACAGTATTCAGCTGAGCCTTTGACAGCACCTGCGCCACCGCCCTCTCAAACCAATCCCCATCGGGGTTCACCCGGTCGAGGTCATACATGCTCAATGAGTCAGCCATCATTTTGAGGGCGTTTTTTGAAAACAGGAAATCCGCTTTTAAAACTGACCTCATCCCGAAATCTTCGTTCGCAGCATCATACACAAACTCACCATGAGGCTCAATATTCATTCTGCCATAAAGCACTCCAAAATCAATGGATGCCAGTCCGCGGTATTCGCAAGTTGAGGGGTCGTATTCAAGATAGCGCTTCAGGCTGTCGGGTGTGGCGGGGGCGCGTTCTGTAACCCTGTACTTCCCTTCACTTTCATGATAACTGAGTTCACCATCGATTTTCCAAAGTGGATAGTCGTTCTCTATTCTTTCCGGACTGAAGAACAGCGGATAAATCGTCCGCAGAGAAGGAGAAAACTGAAGTGAGGCATAGAGCGGTTGGGCATCGGAGGTGTCTGTTATTGGGTGATCCACGAAGATTTCGATTTCTTTCGGGTCGAGCTTGTCGACGAATTTCACCCAGTTACTTTTCTGATAGCGGCAGTTTCCTGCATCTATCCTGAAATATCCATCGTATGAGAGCAGCGAATCACCGCCCTGAAGCTTAAGCGGCCCGTAGTAATCGAACCTTGGACTGAGCCTGAACTCATCATCCACAGAGATATTTGCTACACCAACGGTTTCTTTTTCCTCTACATGCAGGTCGGCAAAATAAACGTCGAAAGGCTCTCCAGCTCCATCCTCAAACTGATAGGTGCCGGATCCTTTAAACTGGTTTCTTGATTGCAGATCGACCGTGGCATCTTCGAAGAAATGAGCCTTGTTTGCGGTGCTGGTGAGTATTTTAGCTTTTTCCAGGGTCTCGATAGCCGCATTCTGACCTATTCGCAACTTTTCGTCAAACGGGAAAATGGCAGCATCAGCCACATTAATATATTTCACCTTCTCAGCTTCTATCAGGTTCATGCGTAAATCATACTTCGCTTTAAGCGCAAAAAACTGCAGCGAATCCTGCTCTTTTTTGGTGGAGACGAATTTAGCCCCGGCCAGCTCCTCATCCACAATTTCTGTATAATCAAGCGTATCAAGGTAGCTTAAATCGCTGATGTCAGATACATTCATCTCAAGCAACTTATCGCTCACATCCCAGGATATCTCGTTCAGATAACTCAGGTACTGGTTATAAGGAAAGGTAATCTGACTCTCTTGTTCTTCGCTAAGAAATTCTCCGGCTTTTGTAGCCACATCCACAAAGGCATCATAGTTTTCCAGCCTGACGGCCACCCCCGACCTGTCAGCGGTAGCCAGCTCCACATCACTCGTTTCAGCAAAGAAATCGGTGTTCCTGAACGAAAACTCATCAGAGTTGACCGAGGCCAGGTCATAGCCAGCAACACCCTTTCCCTTAAGGGCATCCGGAGTAAGCGCGATCAGCCCATTGAGCTCTACCTGGTTTTGATACATGGCAAATGGCCTCAGTGGCTCGTAAACAATCATAGAATCCTGGTTCTGTAACCATCTCATTTTTGCTGATTCCACCTGTACCAAGGGATATTGAGTAGGCTGTGTCATTTCTTTCAAGTGAAAATCTGAAATCAGGCCATTGGTGGAATCAGGAAAAAAGATAACATCTTCGGCCACCGCATCGGCTGCCAGGTAATTGAGTTTCCCTTTCCCCTTCAAACCCTGATTGCTCAGGCTGATACTGTCCTGGTATGTTCCCTTACCATCATAGACGTCGAATCCCTCTTTGGGAGTGGTTGTTTTAAAACCCAGCGAAAAATCCTCCTGAATCATCAATGGCTCCGAAATATCCGGGAAAATCGATGATTCAAGGTAACCATCAAAAGAAATTGTTTTTGGGTTGAAATTATCCACACTGTCAATCGTAAAAGGCTTTACGTGATACTCAAAGCGATTCCTGTCGTAAACCCCTACAAACTTTGAATACTTATCATAGAAAGCTGAGGCTTCCTGAGTTGAATTGAGGATAGGATATTTTGGTGCAGGCTTTAATCCGGATTTATTATCTGGCTTATCAATCTGCAAGTTTCCATCAAGGTTTTCTATCACTGTATTTATCCGCTGGTAGTATGGGCTTCCATCAGGGTTGTATGTTCCGGTGCTGAGGTTTATCCGCATCGAATCGATGGTGGGTAAATCCACATTAAACGCGTCGTAATTGAAATAACCTTTTTGACCAAAAAGCTCGAGGTTACCAGCAATCAGTCGTCCGGCAAACTCAAAATCCCTATCCTTTTTCATGACTATCCGGTTATTTTTCGGATAGATAAAAACGCGCTGCGAGTCACTCAGGTAGACCACCGGTATGCCCCGGATTTCCAAATCAAAATTCTTCAGGTTCAGCTCTGCATTGCTTTTACCTTCAACGTTAGAAACAAAATGCATCACATCATAATCGCGCATGCCATACCATGCTTTTATATAGTTCAGCAGCTTATCTTTCACGCTAACAATTTTATACTTCCGGTCATAAATAACAAACCCCTGTGCGGCAAGGCGCATCATCAGCAAATCGGCTTCTGCCTCAGAGTAATCAGTAAAGTCTGCAAACTGAGAAAGATGAAACTCCCGCTGTTTGTAGTTCACCATGAATTTGTTCAGCAACATCAAAGGATTTTGCTTATCGTAGAGCTGGATATTATAAAAGCGCTGTTTGGAATAAAAATCATAAGATTCAAAAACGGCATTGCCGCGCTTATCCATTCCGGGAAGCTCGCTGAACCGAAGAATCGAATCCTGAATATCCCACTCCATCATCCGGCAATACATATCCATTTTATGATAAGAATTAGAATAGGGGATGATTTTGCTTTGTCCTTTTCTTGGCAACAACGTGAGATTGTCGTTTACCGGATCATATTCAAAACGAATGGAAGGATGATAGATAGAGTCATTTTCCCCGATATAAACCGATACGCTGGTGTTGCGGGCAAAAAACCGGTCGCTCTTAATAAAAAACTTATCACCGTAGATGCTCATGTATGTTTCGTCGTTGCGACGCATGTCTGCCGAAGCTTTCGTCTTTCGCTTGCTGGACACCAACACCTTATCGCCTTCATAACTAAGATATCCGTTAAGGATTGCATTTTTAACCAGACTATCAAGGCTAAAAAACTCATCCGTCACAAACTGCGGATACCTTATATCAGCAGAATCAAAAACATAAACGTAGCCATCGCGAAACTTTCCGCTTACAGGGTTATCCAGAATCTTATTATCGTAAAAAGCAACGGAATCCGCATCATAATATGACTTTGTCAGATCAATGGAATAACTATTCAGCAGTGTTTTTATCCTTTGGGGGGCATATCCGGCCCGTTTCCAATAAACCTCGCCGCCCTGCCCCGCCCAGGTTTGCGCGAGGATATCAAAAACCCCTTCTGTATTCCTGATACGCATAGTGTCGGTGTCTGAAAAGCCTTTGAGGACAGCACTCTCTGCGCGAAAGCCAGGAAAAGGATCTGGAACGAACCGGAAAGTATCAGCCTCCAGCTTCCAGTTTATCGAGCTCTTCCTGTACATGCTCTTATCCGAGAAAAAAAGAAAGGAGGCACTGATAAGCCTTCTGACCTCGTCGTATTTTTCATCAATAAAGAGGGTTGCCACTGAAGAGTGCCATTCGCTGAAAAGCGTTTCATCATGCACTAATGTTTCCAAAGATTTGAGATAATGATAAAAGGTTGGATAAACCATAAAGCGCTGTTTCATCATACGGTTAGTGAAACCGTAAACGGTATCGCGTTGCGTTTCGGTAAGATTTCCTCCAAACCAGAAACCGGAAAATTCTTCCTCAAAAACTTTCACACGCTCTTTATGCTCTTTGGGGAGCTTTTTCATCATGTCAATCACAAACTCGTGATATGCCACAGAATCTCTCTCAAAGAGCGGTTCATCCTGCGCAAAGGCAGTGTCAGAAAAAAAAAGTACAAACAAAAAAAGCAGGATCGGGAACCTGAACAATTCAGCCATTGGCTCCTTGAAACTGCTTTTATGCATGTTCATCATTTACTTGATTTTTTGTCCTGCAACTGCTACCCAGTCATTTTTTTCAACGTGTTTCAGTGCTTGAATATTGTTTTGCGCAGCTTCCTTCTCTACAATGATGCGGTCATGTTCATAAAATCCACTCAACAGTATCACCCCATTACTTTTCAACACCTTAGCATATGAATTCATATCACTGACAAGAATATTCCTGTTGATATTGGCGATAATAATATCATACGCTTCATCTCTTATATCGCCGGCATCGCCGAGGATGACCTCTGCATTCGTCACCTCATTTCGCTCAAGGTTTTCTTTCGCATTGGTATAAGCCCACTCATCATTATCGATAGCCACAATTTCTTTAGCGCCCATTTTATGCGCCAGTATCGCCAGAACACCTGTTCCGGTACCCATATCCAGCACCCTTTTTCCTTTGAAATCCTGTTCCAGCATCAACTGCGCCACCAGGAAGGTCGTCTCATGGTGTGCCGTGCCAAACGACATTTTAGGCTCCACCACAATATCGTAAGCTGCCCTGGGGTGCGGAGTGTGAAACGGGGCCCGCACATAACACCGGTCTGCAATCAGCACGGGCTCGTAGTTACTCTCCCAGACTGCATTCCAGTTCTCCTCCTCTATTTCTGCATATTCAAAGGAAATATCAAACATGTTGGTTTCGATCACGGGCAAAGAGTTCAGTGCCTCTGCATCAAACTCTTCCGTCGGAATATAGGCAAGCAATCCTGTATCAGACTCCACAAAGCTTTCATAGCCAATCTCGGCCAGCTGAGCAATGAGGATGTCTGTGGCTGGTTCGGCAGGGAATACCCTGCAGTTTAATTCTGTATAACTCACAATATCCTTTCTATTCTTTCATGGCATCAACAATCGCCAAAAAGTCATCTGCTTTGAGCGATGCGCCACCAATCAGGCCGCCATCCACGTCAGGTTCAGCAAATAGCTCAATGGCATTTTCGGGTTTTACACTACCACCGTAAAGGATAGTGATTTCATCCGCGATTTCCTGGTTATATTTTGCAGCCAGCAGCTTCCTGATAAACTTGTGCATCTCCTGTGCTTGTTCTTTAGAGGCTGTTTCGCCGGTGCCAATAGCCCATACCGGCTCATAGGCGATTACAACATTCTTTATTTCATCTTTATCAAGATGGAAAAGGCCGTCAACAACCTGGGCCTTCACAACCTCAAAATGTGTTTCGTCCTTGCGCGATTCAAGCTGTTCTCCGCAGCAGAAGATCGGGGTCAGACCATAGGCCAGTGCGCGATCGGTTTTTCCTGCAAGCATATCGTCGGTTTCATGAAAATAAGCTCTTCTTTCTGAATGACCAATGATGACATAATCAATGTCCATCGACTGAATCATTTCAGCAGAAACTTCGCCTGTGTATGCACCACGCTTGTATTCACTAACGTTTTGAACACCAACTGAAAAAGGATATTCCTCAGCATAATCACTCACCATTTCGGCATAGAGAAACGGAGGACACATCACCACCTCCTTGTTACTCAGGTTCAACTCCTTTAATCCTTGTGCAATGCTTTCTACAAGCTCATCTGCTTCCTGGAAAGTCTTGTTCATTTTCCAGTTACCGGCAATGATTTTTTTTCTCATTTTAAAATTTACTTATGTTTTTGGTTTTAACGAAGATATAAAAGATTACTAATCTGAATGTAAAATATTCTTAATTTCTTTCGCTCCCGGAAAGTCGTGGTGATGCCACTTATCAATAACTACTCCTTCATGAAGTAACACAACACCCGGATTAGCCCTGACCATGGCCTTTAACTCAATATCATCAGCCTGGTAAACGGGGATATCGGTATCAAATTTTTCTCTGAAAAGAATTATCTCCTCTTCAAGCGAGGCCGTGATTACAGCAAACTCAATGTCACCGTCAGAAATTGTTTTATACGCTTTAATTATTTTTTCGAACCCATTTTCTGAGGCAGAATTCAAACTATAGGAAGCAACCAGAAACTGATAATGGTCTGTTTCGATCAGCTGTTTCGTCATGTCATCACCATCAACACTCATTATCTGGAGGTTATGTGGTTTAACCACATTTGAATTATCAATTTCCTGCCGTACAAACTCCCAGTTGCTCATCCAGGTGCTATCGCTCCAAGGTAATTCCGCTGACAGATAACGCTTTTGTTCGCCACTTTCCTTATTTTCATAAACCAGGTAATATTCAGGTTCTCCGGTTTGCTTCATATCCTTGCCTACTTTCCAGTCGCGAAAATCAACCGGAGGCAAATGCCGGTAGCTGTACCACGAAAACCCCAGGAAAAGAATGGCAATAACCACTCCGGAAATATTTTTGCCTACAGTATTCTTTAAGGCTTGTTTCGACGGACTGGTAAAAACAATGATTAAGGTAAAAACCATCAATACAATATTCTTGTAGAAGGTTTCCCAGTTTGTAAGCTTGATGGCTTCTCCGAAGCATCCGCAATCGGGAACAGGGTTATAGAGGGCATCGTAGAAAGTAACCACAGTAAAGAAGCTCATCATGGCAAGCAGCAAATAACTTGTGAGCTTCACGCGGATGTTCAGAAGAATAAAAGCACCCAACAAAAATTCCACCAGCACCAGCAGAAATGCCAACGGAAGAGCTAAGTCAAGCGCCCAATCCATTCCGTAGGCTATGAAATAATCCTCAATTTTATACATGGTCCCAAGGGGATCCACACCTTTCACAAAACCGGAAAAAATAAAAGTGATACCTACTACAATCCGGCTGATAAGCCTTAGAGTCTTCATATTATTTACTGTTCTCTGATAGTTTTATTAAAGCAAAAACCGCATAATTGAGGATGTCGTGATAATTCGCGTCAAGTCCTTCTGACACCTTTGTTTTCCCGTCGTTATCTTCAATTTGCTTAATGCGAAGGATTTTCATCAGAATAATATCCGTGATGGAGCTTACTTTCATGTTTCTCCAGGCTTCGCCATAATCATGATTTTTACTCATCATCAGGTCTTTACTTTCTTTAACGTATTTTTGGTAAAGCTCAAGCGCCTGACGAGCATCCATATCAATGCGGTCGGCCGCCCCCAACTCGAGTTGGATTAGTGCCATTATGCTGTAGTTAACGATACCCGTAAATTCCGTTTCAATCCCCTCATCTATTCGTTGCTGTTTTTTTTCATCGATACTGCGAATGCGCTGTGCTTTAATATAAATCTGGTCGGTAAGCGATGAAGGCCTTAGAATGCGCCATGCCGGGCCATAGTCCTGCGCTTTAGCCTCAAAAACATCTTTACATTTACTGATTATTTCATCAAATTGCGCAGAAGTTTTATTGTTCATATTTTTTTATGTTAAATATTTTATTACCTTAGACCATCATTTTAATAGATTCACCAATAAAAGAAGATATCGCTATGAAACCAGACATTTTAAATCTTACAGATCCTATCGTAATGGGCATCCTTAACCTATCACCTGACTCATTTTACGACGGTGGCAAATATACAACGGAAAAGGAATGGATGCAAAAGGCGGAAGAAATTGTAAAAGAAGGTGGTCGCATCATCGACATCGGTGCAGCCTCCTCGCGGCCGGGCGCTGATATTATAGAATCTAAAGAAGAAATCGAACGATTGAAACCGGCCGTGCAAAAAATCAGGAAACAGTTCCCGGAAACACTCATCTCTGTGGATACGTACAACGCCGAAACAGCACAAATGGCTGTTGACGAGGGCGCTGATATGATTAATGACATTTCGGGCGGAGCCATAGACAAAGAGATGTTCAAAACCATTAGCAAGCTAAAGGTTCCTTATGTGCTCATGCACATCAAAGACAAACCAGAAAACATGCAAAACAATCCACGTTATGATGATGTGGTGGAAGATCTGATCGCATATTTTCGCGATAAGATTCATGATCTGAATAACCTTGGTTTTGATGACATACTCCTTGATCCGGGGTTTGGGTTTGGCAAGTCCATTAGTCACAACTACAGGCTGATGAAAAAACTACGTTCGTTCAGTGTTATGGGCTACCCATTGCTTGTCGGCGTATCCAGGAAATCGATGATAAACAACGTTTTAAACATCACTCCCGACAAGGCGCTTAACGGAACAACCATTCTTAATACTATGGCGCTGACCCGGGGAGCAAAGATCCTGAGGGTTCATGATGTAAAGCCTGCTGTTGAAGCTATCGCGCTGGTTAATCTGGTGGAAAATGCATAAAACGGTTCTTTGTCCGGCAGCTTTCAGTATTTTCGCATATTGAAAACAATCGGTATATGTTGGCTTTTATTTCTATCCGGCTTCTGGATATTTTAGATATAGTGCTGGTGGCATTCCTTCTTTATGAGTTGTATAACCTGCTCAGAGGGACTGCCGCCATTAATATTTTTCTTGGCATTCTTGCCGTTTTGCTCATCTGGCGGCTTGTAACAGCCCTGGAAATGGAGTTGCTCAGTAAAATTTTCGGAGGGTTCATCAGCGTGGGGTTCATAGCGCTCATTGTGGTTTTCCAGCCCGAAATACGGCGATTCCTGCTCTTGCTTGGCACGCCCTACACACTCGACAAAATAAAGTCAAGGCTCTTTTTCTGGAAAATGAATATCAAAACCCAGCCCAAAGTAAACTTTGAAGCTATCGTCAAAGCTTGCCAAAGCATGTCGGAACAGAAAACCGGAGCGCTGATAATCCTGGCAAAGAAAAATGAGCTCAGGCAATTAATCGAAACAGGTCAGCGGATTGATGCGGTCATTTCTACGGCATTACTTGAGAATATTTTCTTCAAGAATTCGCCATTGCACGACGGGGCCGTGATTATCGACCGTAATAAAATCAAAGCAGCACGTTGTGTGTTGCCCATTACCCGAAACCGCAACTTCCCTTCAAATTACGGACTGCGCCACCGGGCTGCGGTAGGTGTTTCAGAGCAAACAGACGCTATCGCACTGATTGTCTCAGAAGAGACCGGAAAAATATCCTACGCCAAAGGAGGTGCACTTTATCTGCACCTCACTCCCACGCAGCTAAGAAATTATCTGAATGAAGAGTTCTCGGCTTAGCGCTGATTTTTGTTGCGCTCTTCAAATTCCCTGACCATCTCCTCTGGAGTGCGCCCCAGGTACTTTAAAGAAACCTCTACATCATCGGCAAACTCATGTTCGGGATACTGGTTCAAAAAGATCTCGTAAACAGTTTTGGCCCTGCCAAGCTCCCCAAGGTGGTTTTCCAGGATAAAGCCTTTTAGAAACAGCGCATCAGAAACTCTTTCGAAATCAGGATACCTGTTCATGATCTTATCAATCTGTTCTATTGATTTTACGGGCATTCCGTTGTTCATCATCACATCGGCTGCCTTAAAAAGGTATTGCGGCGTAAGCGAATCAGCAGGGTGCTTTTCTGCATATTCAAGGTAGTTATCAAGCAACTGATTTATCACTTCCTTGTCCACATTACCCGATTGATTTTCGAGAAGCTCTTTCTCCTGGCTTTCAATTTTTTCTTTGAGTGATGGATTGCTGCAGGCTCCGGCTAACATTACGAGAGCCACAAAAACAAGTAGTCTGTTCATGGTTTATGGTTATTTTTTACCTTTCTTTTCAAACGGAAAAATCATTTTGTAATCCACGTCCACTTTCCCTTTCGAGATGTTACTGAGGCGTGTTCTGAGCATGGTTTTGCGCATGGTACTCAGCTTGTCGGTAAACAGTGTTCCCTCCAAATGATCATACTCATGTTGAATGATGCGGGCCAGCATGCCTTCATACCACTCGTCGTGAAAATTCCAGTCGCGATCATAATACTGGATATGCACTTTTGGCGGCCGCGACACATCCTCGCGAATGCCCGGGATACTCAGGCACCCCTCGCTCATCATCTTTTCATCGCCTTCTTCCTCCACAATAGTTGGGTTAAGAAACACCTTCTTAAATCCCTCCGCTTCGGGCATCTCATCCTGGTAAGGAGTGGCATCTATGATAAAAATCCGGATGGATTTATTAACCTGCGGCGCCGCAAGTCCAATCCCATCAGAATGATACATCGTTTCGAACATGTTTTCGATAAATTCATCCAGCTTCGGATAATCTTTATCAATTTCTTTTGCCACCTTTCTTAAAACCGGGTGACCATATGCTGTAACTGGTAATACCATATCATTAACTAATTGTCTGTAAATATGACTGTAAAATAATCGTTGCGCTCACCTTATCGACCATTGCTTTGTTTCGGCGCTGCTTCTTTTTCATGCCGCCATCAATCATCGCCTGAAAAGCCAGCTTCGAGGTGAACCGTTCGTCCATCCTCTTTATAGGAGTTTCAGGAAATGCAGCTTTTAGCTTTTTCAGAAAAGGCTTGATGTATCGCGCCGATTCAGAATCGGTGTTATCCATTTGTTTGGGTTCGCCCACAACAAAAGTTTCTACATTTTCCTGCCGGGTATATTCCTTCAGGTAAGGAATCACCTCATGCGGCGCCACCGTGGTGAGGCCGTTTGCTATCATTTGCAACTCATCCGTCACTGCTAATCCCACTCTTTTCTTGCCGTAATCGATAGCAATAATCCGCGCCATATTGTGATTTTGCTGCAAAATTAAGGAAAAATCACTCATCATGTAAAACTATGCTTGCCGTCTTGATTTTTGAACGAACGGATACTTTCTGTCAGGAGACTCCTTCAACAGGATGGGGTATCCAAAGAACAATTTCAATTCAAAATTCAAGCACGGCTCTTTGTCTTAAAAATTACTATTTTTGATTTCTTTTGAAAAACGAGGATTAGAAATGGAACAATTAAAAAACATCATAGAATCAGCGTGGGAAAACCGCGAACTGCTTGAAAAAAAAGAAACTGTAGAAGCCATTGAAGAGGCTATAGCCTTGCTTGATTCGGGGAAGCTCAGGGTAGCTGAAAAATCCGGCGACTCCTGGACCGTTAACCAGTGGGCCAAAAAAGCTGTCATTCTGTATTTCCCGACAAGGAAAATGGAAACCATAGAAGTGGGCCCTTTCGAGTTTCACGATAAGATTAAGCTTAAATCAGAATACGCAGACAAAGGTGTGCGCGTGGTTCCTCACGCCATTGCCCGTTATGGGGCCTATGTGAGCAAAGGCGTGGTTATGATGCCTTCGTATGTGAATATCGGTGCCTTTGTTGATGAGGGCACGATGGTAGACACGTGGGCTACAGTAGGTTCGTGCGCACAAATCGGGAAAAAGGTACACCTTTCAGGGGGCGTTGGCATTGGCGGCGTTTTGGAGCCGCTGCAAGCCCAGCCCGTCATCGTTGAAGATGGTGCATTTATCGGCTCAAGGTCAATTATCGTTGAAGGAGCACACATTGGTGCAGAGGCTGTCATTGGCGCAAACGTGGTGATTACCAACAGCACAAAAGTTATTGATGTTGCCGGAGACAAGCCGGAAGAACATCGTGGCTTTGTTCCTGAACGCTCAGTAGTTATTCCGGGAAGCTTCACCAAAAAGTTCCCGGCAGGAGAATACCAGGTACCCTGTGCTCTGATTATCGGAAAGCGTAAAGCATCCACCGACCTAAAAACATCACTTAACCAGGCATTAAGAGATTATGATGTGGTTGTTTAGTTAAATCTGTTTTATCAGTATTTTTAAGCGTAAAAACTTTTTAAGTCTGAACATGGTTAAATTATTAAGCTAAAGGCCTTAACAGATGCCAGATATAAAAAAACAAACAGATTATTGGATAAAAGGGGCTTATGATGATTTAGCAACCGCAGAGTTGCTCATCGAAAAAAAGCGTGTCCTCCATGGTTTGTTCTTTTGTTACCTCGCAATAGAAAAAGCCATAAAAGCTCATGTGGTAAACCGCTCGAAAGAGGTCGCTCCAAAGACACACAACTTAATTTATCTATCAGATAAAGCTAACTTGCAGTTCGATAAAGAAACAGAAATATTTTTGGGGATACTCATGAAATATCAATTGCAAGGACGCTATCCTGATTATAATCCTGATTTACCTGATCTATTTAAAGTTAATGAATATCTCAATAAAGCAAAAACCTTACTGAAATGGCTGGAACAGAAATTATAAAAATACTTAAAGAGTACGTTATACTTTTACGCTCAGAAGGGATAAACATTGATGACGCATATTTATATGGAAGTTATTTATCTGATTCTTTTAACGAAGAGAGTGACATTGACATTCTATTAGTAAGTGAAAATGAGGATGACTATATTGCGGGAAAAGTATGGAGTCTTACCAGAAAAGTAAATTCAAGAATAGAACCCTATCTTGTTAAAAGAGAAAGGTTTGAAGACAACACTGAATCACCTTTGATTGATTTAGTAAAAAAAACCGGTCTGAAAATAGCCTGACACACACATGGCATTACAACACTTGTATTGAAATATGAAACCTATCAGGAAAATATTAATTATACAAACCGCATCCATTGGCGATGTGATTCTGGCAACCCCTGTTATTGAGGCGCTGCACAAAAGTTATCCGAATGCGATGATCGATTTCCTGATGAAAGACGGTTTTCAGGATTTACTCGAAGGGCATCCGCACCTGCATCATATTTTAGGGTGGAACAAAAAGAAGGATAAGTATGGAAATCTCCGCGCCCTCATAAAATACGTAAGGAATCAGCGTTATGATATGGTGGTAAACCTTCAGCGCTTCTTCTCCACAGGACTAATCACGGCTTTCAGCGGAGCTTCTGTTCGCGCGGGTTTCAGTAAAAATCCGCTAAGTTTTATGTTTACGCACAGGGCTAAACACCTTATCGGGAATGACCAGTCCACGCCCCACGAGACCCAACGCAACCTGAGTGTGGTTAACAGCTTTACAAACTCCGCCGGAAACCGGCCGGCATTGTACCCTGAACAGAAAGCGTTCGCCAAGGTGTCGCAGTTTAAAACCGGAAAATACATTTGCATCGCACCGGCATCGCTGTGGTTTACAAAACAATACCCAAAAGAAAAATGGGTGGACTTTATTGACAAGGTGCCCACTGACACCAATATCATTTTACTTGGTTCCAGAGATGACCGGCAAGTCAGCCGCGATATTATCAAAAACACATCCAATGATCAGGTTCTTGACCTTTGCGGAAATCTCACGCTGCTCGAGAGTGCAGCACTGATTCGGGATGCATCAATGAACTATGTGAATGATTCGGCTGTTTTACATCTCTGCTCGGCCATGAATGCACCGGTGACAGCCGTTTTTTGCTCCACTGTCCCGGCCTTTGGGTTTGGGCCACTGTCTGACGACAGCGCTGTTGTTGAAGTGAAAGAGCAACTTTCTTGCCGCCCGTGTGGTCTGCATGGCAAGAGTGAATGTCCGGAAGGCCACTTTAAATGCGCAAAAGATATTGATAATGATGATTTATTGAACCGATTGAAATGAGCGACAAAGAAAAACTGCAAACTGAAATTGAAAATGCCGCCAAAGTCATTAAAAAAGGCGGTGTGATTCTTTATCCCACAGACACTATTTGGGGTTTGGGTTGTGATGCCACCAATGCCAAAGCAGTGGAGAAAATCTTCCTGATAAAGCGCAGGGCTGTGTCAAAGAGCCTGATCATCCTTGCCGAATCGGTAGATCGCATCCATAAGCATGTGGATGCTGATAAGGAATATATTTCAGATTTGGTTCATGGCTTCGATCGTCCGACCACCATTATTTATCCCGGAGCTAAGAAGCTGGCTAAAAACGTTGTGGCCGATGACGGCACCGTAGCCGTTAGACTGGCGCGTCATGATTTTTGTGCCGGCCTCATTGCCAAAGTCGATCGTCCGGTGATTTCAACATCGGCCAATATTTCAGGAGAGCCGGCCCCATCGCTTTATGCGCATATCAGCCATGAAATTCGCGAAAATGTGGATTACATCGTCGACTGGGAGCGCTATGCCATGAAAGAAATCAAGCCTTCCACAGTCATCAAACTAAGAAAAGACGGGCTTTATGATGTGCTGAGGCCCTAAAGGGAAGCTCCATTCATTATCACTCAGCCATTACAATGTCATTAGATGGTCTGCCCTGTGAAATTGCGGAGCAGTAATTCAGAAGGGTCATTTGGAAGTGATTTGATGGTCATTAGATGGTCATTAAATCATTATTCCGAAACCTAAACCCCGTGAAACCTCTTCCTGGTTCACCGGGGCAAAACCCGAAACTCGGAATCCGTAACCCGAAATTTATTCATTCAATCTACCTACTATCTACTACTTACTATTCTTCCCCTGCGATCTGAGCCAGCGTGGCCAACTGCCAACTGCTTTTTGCCAACTGAACATAAACACCTAAACACTTACTCACTTAAACACATTTTAAACGCAAAAACGTAGCAACTTACAAACCTACCAACCTAAAAACCTCCTACCTCTTCACCCACTTACCTGAGTCAAGAATTTCTCCGTCGCTGGTGATGCGGTAGTAGTAGAAGCCGCGGCGGAGGGAGGTTGTGTTGATGGTTTTTTGGTTGCGGGTTTGCAGCACTTGCTGCCCGGTGTTGTTGTAGAGCGTGAAGGTAAACGCCCGTATATCGGTATCGAGGTAGATGGTGTGGCTGCCGGGATTGGGGTAGAGCTTAACCGTGCGGCGGGCCGCTTCAACATCTTCGATATCCACGGTGAGGTCTTGCAGCTCCATCAGCCAAAAGCATTCGTCGCCGTTTTCATTTTCGCACTGCACATCGTGGTTGGGGTAAGGACCACCGGTGGTAGCTGCCAGGATGTAGGTGTCATCATCTTTTTGGATAACGCCGTTCATTAGGTGTTCATCGCCCTGCCCGCCAATGCAGCGCTCCCACAGCAGGTTGCCTACACTGTCTATTTTAAAGGCCCAGATGGTTGGGTTGCCTGAAAAGGCCGGGTTATCAGTAATATCTCCATTAGGCCCATATTCTGTAGAAGAATAGGTTTCCCAAAAAATCATAAACCCATTGTCAGCGGTTTGAAATACATTTCTTGCATTTTCTCCCGAATAGCCACCATAGCATTTGTGCCAGAGGATATTCCCTTGCAGGTCGGTACGAATCAGCCAGATATC
>JASMTJ010000383.1:0-2238 GCA_041694335.1 Bacteroidales bacterium | reverse complement strand
ATGCCTTCATCCCCCACAGCATCGCCACAACGGCCGATACCCCGTGCGATGAGCCTGTCGGCATTCTGCTCTACCCACCGGCGGCTTCAGACTGGGACACTGTCATCGTCCTCTCCTCCACCCTCCCAGATGACGCCGCCCAATACCGCCGCCTCGCCCAGATCGCCCACAATGACCCGGCGGAGCTGAGCCAGGCACGGCAGCACTACAGACAGCTCAGGGCCATGGGGATCGAAGCGCGGGTGCATGATATGCGGAAGAAAAAAGGGTGAGCGGGCATTGAAGCTTCGGAGCAGAAGGTTGAAAAATGCCGACGGAAAACAATCATTTCTTATGGAGGTTAAAACGTATGAGCGACTCAAACCGCGCAATCCTGGTCGTTAGCATTGGAGAAAGGACTTTTAGAAACCGGACTCTCAATACTATGCGCTCTTACGCAGATCGTATTGGTGCAGACCTTCTAATAGAACGAGAAATATCCATACCGTTTACATTACAACTGAAATGCAAACTGATGAGATTCAAAAGAAAAAAAATAGAATGCTATCTGCAAAAAATGTTAAGTCTTTACAAGGCGCTAGAGAAATTCGACAGGGTGTTATTGCTGGATGATTCCTGCTTGGTATCTCACACAGCTCCTGATATATTTGAACAAGTACCAAGGAATCAAATTGGTGCATTTCCCGAATCAGAGCGTGCGGATTTTAGATCCTATAATTACGACAAAAAATTCATACTGAAAAAGAAAAAAATTAATATAAATGAATACTACAACACGGGCGTACTGTTAGTCAGTAAACACCAAAGAGAAATATTTTCACCACGAAACTTATCAAAAAACCTGGAATTATTTAAAAGCAAGTACCCAGACCAAGCTTACTTTTCATATATCTCCGCAATCGAAAAAACAAACGTGAACAAGCTCCACGATGAATGGAATTTCATGCCCGTGTTCGATTACTCTAATGATAGCAATCGCCAGTTAACAGAGTTACCGAATGACCATTTAAGGTTAGTTAGACAAAAACACATCATTCATGTCACCGGTTACTACAAGAAAAGGGATAAAATTATTGAACAAATCAACCTCGCTTTATATAACGACCAAAATGTCAGAAACTCTCTGAGGCCACGGTGACACCATCAGTAACAGCCCCGTCTGATTAATTCGCTGATCTAATGAGAATTAATCAGACGGGATACTAGTGCAGAGACTTTCCGTATCGTTCAATCCTTTCAAGAACAACATCATTATCACAAACCGGAAAACCAAGGTGCGATCGAAGATTCAAAGCCAGCTTCTGAAACAATGTCGAGCGTGTTTTATTTTCTCCGGACGCCTTTGATTTTGCGTTGGTTTTTGATAATGCTCCTGGAGCCTTTATGAGGTAAGCATGGTTATTTGTGTCCGGGGAAACAACAACCCTTGCACCCGTTCTTTGCCGTGCAAAATTAAACCAAAGATCATCCTGCTTTGTCGCTATTTCTTTATAATTCTCACTGCGCATCATGTCCCGGTCAAGCAAGGGTTTTCTGTACAACACGCCAGCAACCCCTATTGGCAAAAGATCTTCTCCGCTCGAACCCAAAGGTGCCAATGGCCACTTCGAATAGCTTTTTGTGCGGCCCAGTATATTCTTGACCGGGCATCGTGCCCTGCCACACACGATTGCCGAAGGATACTGTTCTGCAGCCTTCACCAGGGAGGAGAGCCAGGCCGGGCCATAGATAACATCATCGTCACAGGTTACGATCCAATCCTCGTCGCCTGCAGAGCGATACACAGGAATAAGCTTTCGATAGGGTCCCGTATTTTCCACCCAGTTGATTTCAATATCCCCGTCTTCGACCATCGCCGACAACCAGATTGGAAGCTGCTTAATTCCCTCGTCAATTAAATAAGGCTCCCTCGAAATATTAAGCACAATACGATCAGCCCTGTATTTCTGATCCAAAAGCGATATCAGAGTATGCTTCAGAACGGGAAGGCGAAGAGATGTGGATGTCAAGCTTACAATCAGAGACATACGAAACCTAAAGAAAGATTTAATCCAACCACTACCACGGGTGCCTAATCAAGCCGCAGGCCTGAACAGCCGCTTGAATGTCCTGGAAAGCTTCTTGAGCGGCCGGCGTTCGTTAATGACCACGATGAATACCTTCCGATAATATTCCGGTGGGCATCTGAGCTCACGCACACCATGCCAGGAATTACCACGCCGGGAGAACAGCAGGCTG
>JASMTJ010000382.1:0-7131 GCA_041694335.1 Bacteroidales bacterium | reverse complement strand
TATCATAACCAAACACTTCGGCCGTACCTTTATCAGGATAGAGGAGGGTGGTGAGGATACGCATCAGCGTGGTTTTTCCTGCACCATCCGGACCAATGAGTCCGAAAAGTTCACCCTCCTCTACAGAAAGGTTCACCGACTGTAGCGCCTTAAGGTCTCCGTACGCCTTACTGATATTTTTTACCTCAACGGCTTGCATTGCTCTTATTTTGCGCGGGTCCAGTAAGATGTTCTTCCGATAAGTGAAATACCGATATAACCTCGTACTTTCAGCTTATCAGGCGACTCCATTTTGATGTAGCAGTCGTAGGTTTTACCACTCTTGGGGTCGTAAATTTCGCCGTCCTCCCAAAGGCCGTCGCCTTCAAAAACAAAATCCTTCATAAATACCAGTCCTTCCAAGGGCCGGTTTTGCTTGTCCTCATCCGGGTTTTCATCATCGAGCTTGGGTTCTCCCGTTTCCGGATCGATGGGCTCTTCGAGCCAGACAATCTTTGCGAAGTACTCGCCGCCATCCTCATAAATCTCAAAGCGGGCATCTTTTTCCTCGTTATACCAAATTCCGGTGACGTCATTGGCGTCATCCTGCGCCAGCATCAGCAGCGGCGTTATCATCACAAATAATAAAAAACTGATTTTCTTCATAATCGTAATATTTAGGTTAAAAAAATTCCAAATTCCATACTGAAGTTAATTGTGCTCAAAAATTCACTTCTCCGGGCATCCCTATTTTCAGGGCGCCATCGTTGGGCACTTTGACCTTTACGGCATACACCAGCTTTACGCGCTCTTTCTTGGTCTGGATAACCTTGGGTGTAAACTCAGCATCATCCGCAATCCAGCTCACCGTGCCTTTAAGCTTCCGGTTGCTCTCGCGGTTTTCGTCGATAAGCACTTCCACTTCCTGACCCAGTTTTACATGAGGCAATTGGGCGCCACTAACATACACTTTTAATTCCATATCGTCGAGACGGGCGATCTTGTACAGCGATTTTCCGGGCACCACCAGCTCGCCCTGCTCAGCAAACTTATTCACTACAGTTCCTTTAACAGGATTGCGAATAAGGGCATTCCCGATTTTTTCATCGATCTGTTGCTGCTTCACATCCAACACTTCCAGCTCGGCAAATACGCCCTGCTTCTGTACATGAATGGCATCGATTTGCTTCCTCGCCAGTTTTACCTTGCCCTCAATATCGTCGAGCTTTTGCTGCGTGGCCGCTTTGTCTGCCACCAGCTTTTTGATCCGCTCATGGGTTGTACTCAGGTTTTCGAGCTGCTGCTCCTGCACAGCAATTTGGGCATTCAGGTTTCCGAGGCGTGTTTTTACGGTTTGCTTCTGCGCCTTGAGCTCCAGTCTGCTTAGATGCATGGCGGTAGTATCGGTATAACCCACTAACTGTCCGGCATCCAGCTGATCTCCCTGCTTCAGGGTGAATGACTCCAGCTCGCCCTGCGACTGTGCCGCCACAGTGACTTCCACCGCTTCGAAATTGCCGTAAGCATCCGACTTGTTTTCCGACTCTTTGCAAGACGAAACGAAAGCGGTGGCTAAGAGTGATAAAACGATGATTTTTATTGATTTCATTGTTCGCTGTTTTTTTATTGATTGAATTTTCCTAAAGTTAAAAGATAATCCACGATGGCTTTTTCAAGCTGAATCTGGTGAAGCTCAAAATTGAGTTGTGCGTTTTTCTGGTTGTTGAGCTGGTCGATAAATTCAGCCGGCGTTATGGTTCCGTTCTTCAGCCTCGAAGCATGGCTTTCCACAATATCTTTGTAAAGTTCAATAACCTTGCGGTCTTCTTTTGTCATCTCACGGAAGTCGTTAATTTCTGACTCCTTTTGCAAAAGACTAACATTCAGGTTTTGTTCCAGGGCTTCCTTTTCCTTTTGCAGGATATTTTGCTGCAGGGTCAGGATTTTCTTTTCATCGCCTGCCTTGTTCCAGTTCCAGAGGTTCCAGCTCACCTTAGCTCCCACAATCCAGTAGCTTTCGAAGTCGTTGCTGAGCATGTTGAGCCCGGGCCTGCCATAGCCGGCCGTTCCGAAGGCCGCCACTTTCGGGCGGTAAAGCCGGTCTTGCAGTGCTTTGGTCTGGTCAATTCGCGAAGCCTGCAAATCCAGCAGCTTCATCTCCGGACGGGCCTCAAAGGTGCTTTCTGCCGGAAGGTCGTATTGCGGCACTTCCAGCTTGCGCGAAGGCTTAAGCTCCTCGCCGGTGAGCTCCTCCAGGATGCTGAAAGCCGTCAGGCGGTTTCTTTCGAGCTGACGGATCTGGTTGTCGAGCTTAACCAGCTCCACCTTCACCAGGTTGGTGTCGGAGGGTATCGCCATCCCGTTTTGCACAGAAGAGCGGATTTGATGCAGTTGGACTTCCAGTTTCTCGCGAATGGTGAGGAGCTGTGCCTTCTGCTGCTGCATCAGTAAAACGGAAAAATAGGTCTTTGACACACTTTCCCTCACCTGCAGCATGCTTACCTCTACCTGCTGCTTGCTGATACCCGAAGACACCTCCTCGATTTTACGGCTGGCTTTGGTAATGCCACCATCATAAATGGTCTGCGAAAGGTTAAGCGTTGCCTTATACTGGTCTTTGTCGGGCGAGGGAATATCGAGGTTCATTCCCGGCACATCAATGTTGACCTGCGTCACATCAGACTGGTAAGTAGTCTGCGCCTCAAAGCTGAGCTGCGGCAGGAAATTTTTGTCGAGCTGATCCAGCCTGAGCTGCAGACTCTCGTCGAACAGCACCATTTCCTTGCTTTTCGGATGATGGCTCTCTGCCCGCTTAAAACATTCTTCCAGCGTCAGCACCTGTGCTGAAGCACCGAAAGAAACCATGAAAAATAGCAATAAGCTTGTTAATCGTTTCATTGGCTTGTTATTATTTTTTTATTGAATTCAGGATAAAATCGGCCACTTCGGTTTTGCGCTTTTCCATCGCCGCATAAAAGGCCTGACTATCATCAGCAAACACAATTTTCTTAACAATAGGACGCCCCACGAAGGGGAAAACACACAAAGAAATCGTATTCAGTAACAGCTCTTTCGGATTGATTTCGCGTATTTTCCCTTCATCAATTTCTTTTTGAATGCTTTTCAGAAAAGGTGAAAGATCGGGAAGCCTGTCGCTAACCTGTTTTTGCAGCGCTTCGGGATCTTTATTGAGTTCATGAATCACAAATTCAGGGATGTAAGGGTTATTAAGTAACGTTTCGATATAGGCACTGGTAAACTTCCGGATGGCTTCTTCAACGGATATTTGTCCGGTGAAAATCACGCGAATCTCGTTAAACATTTTTCTTAATACATTGGAAAACACCGCATCGAAAAGCTTTTGCTTGCTCCTGAAATAGTAGTGCAGCAGCGCTTTGTTGATACCGGCCTCATCTGCAATCTCCTGCATCCTTGCCCCATCCATTCCTTTCCGGATAAATACCGCCTTGGCAGCTTCCAGAATCACTTCTTCCGTCTTCAGTTCTTCACCCATTGGTTTAACTTTTTGTTTTAACTGTTTTGTTTAACCATATGGGCAAATATAGATCGATTTGATGAGAGAATGCAAGTTAATCTTTAAGGGGAAAGAAAAGTAACGAATATTAACGATTGATTATATGTATTTTAAGGAATAAATTATTTAACATTTTTCTTTGCCGATAAGATACTTTTTAAGATAAATGATGAAACGAAGTGCGTTATAATGCTTGAAATTATACGAACGATTGTTTCCGCCTGTTTTAAGACCTGGAATGCTATCATCCGTACATCGACGGCGCTAACTCATGGACCAGGGTTAAGGTGTCTGCAAAAGAATCCGCCGTCGCTCTTATATCAATCGCAGCCAAAAGCTAAAGACAGGCGGAAATCTGCGAAGGTATGTTTTCCCCTGTTTTTTATCCCGCTATGCAGAAAAACCTGAGTGCTACACAGGATATGTTACCCCTCAGATGATTGACCCGGAAAAAATTCCTGTCGCTGGATCTCCGCTTTGCTCCGGCTTGGAATTTCTATCGCTTTCGCATTATTCAAACACTTCCAAAGCAGGAAGCGCCTTGTTGTCGAAATTGAACAGAGCCTGGTTTTCCCAGGCGGAGGCGTCAGTGGCTTCAGGACCTTTCCAGGCGATACGTTCGGCACCCCAGTAGCAGAATCCTGCGCCACGGGGCGTTTCTTCCACAATACTCCGAATTTTTAGCAGAAAGGCCTTCTGTCCTTCCGGACTGGCGGGATATTCAGGAAGGATAAGTTGCTCTTCGAGGCCAACGATGTTATTGGTCCAGTCGTTCCAGTCGAGGGTAAAAGGATAAGCTGTTTCGGCAATCAGGATGTCTTTCTGATACGCAGTGGAAAGCCTTTCCAATGTCAGTTTCAGACTGTCGAGGTTTTTGCCGTGCCAGAGGGGATAGTAAGAAAGCCCGATAAGGTCGTAGTCGAGGGCAGAAACGGTGGTGAAGAAGTTGCTGCTGCCTTCGAGCCCGGCATAATGGATCATGATCTTCGTTTCCGGACTGTGTTGCCTGACGGCGCTAATGCCCTCCTGCATCAGCGTGATAAACTGTACGGGATGGTTGTGGAGGTTCCCGAGCGGATGCAGGAAACCGTTGTTGACTTCATTACCCATCTGGATGATTTCTGGCTGGGTGCGGCTGACCACCATCCGGGTGTATTCGTAAACGGAATCTTTTAGCGTCTCCATCGACAGCTCCTGCCAGGCTTGCGGCGTGTGCTGATCGCCGGGGTCGGCCCAGGTGTCGGAGTAATGGACGGTGAGCCAGATTTTAAAGCCCTCGTTTCTGAGGCGGCCGGAAAAAGCCGCCACTTGCTCCAAACCATTGACCGGATCTTCAGGATGCACCCAAAGTTTTAATCGAATGGTGTTGACGCCATGGTTTTTCAGAATATCCGTAAAGGGCTTTTCAATGCCATTGCTATCGTAAAAGCGAATGCCTTTGTCTTCAATTTCGGGCAGTGAGGAGATATCCACGGCCTTGTAAAGGAACTTTTCCTTTTCAGAATTCTGATTTTTTTCGCAGGCAGAAAGCGCGATTATTAAAATCACCCAAATTAATATCGGCAACCTTTTTTGCATGTGGCTAAGGTAGGGAGAATTTTTGGAGCTTAGGATGAGGTGAAACAGCGGTGGAGATTCTCCAGCATCCTCTGAGTTTTTCTCTGACGTTTTGTTGTTCCGTCTGAATGGAGGTTGTGACTGCGATTGGGGGTAAGGTCACGGCGGGAAAGGCTGTTGGGCATTCATAACCCAGGGTGTCGCTTCGCTTGCCCTGGGCTGAATTGTTTTGCCCTTTCAGGGCGCTCGCCCTCGTCCCTTGCCGATAGCTATCGGCATTTCCCCCGGGGAGAAGGGAACTGCCAACTGGTTTTACTTCCCTTCTCCTCGCAGGAGAAGGGGTTGGGGGATGAGGTGAAACGGCGGTGGAGATTCTCCAGCATCCTCTGAGTTTTTCTCTGACGTTTCGGGTTTTCCGCCTGAACAAAGCTTAGGGCTGCGAATGAGGGTAGGGTCACGGCGGAAAAGGCGTTTGGGGGCACTCATAACCCAGGGTGTCGCTTCGCTTGCCCTGGGCTGAATTGTTTTGCCCTTTCAGGGCGATTTCTCTGTGTTTATTTTCTTACTTGGGGGTGATCTCTAACCCCGGGTTTCGGACAAATGTCCTTACCCGTGGCTATTCTCATTGGTCTCTTTCGGAGTCTTTCGCTGGTGTAATTGTTAGTTGAAACGGGATTTTTAGCCGGCGTTGGTTTGCGATATGCGATACTTTTCCAGTACGGCTTCTTCAGCCTGGCTTCTTTTTGTTGCCATGATTTTTTTGTTTTTAATTAAACATTGAGTGAATTGTTGTTTTATATGACTTATTGTATTGATTACGTGCGCTTTAATCCCCTTTCTCGGTGACCCTTCCTTAAGGCCCGGCGACCACTCCTTGAAGCCCAGCAACCCTTCCTTTTAGCTAGGTAAGCATTCCTTTTTGTCAGGTAAGCATTCCTTTTTGCAAGGTGAGCATCCCTTTTTGTCTGACAAGGTCTCCTTTCGGGATTTTGGGTATTCCTTTCCGGATTGGCACCCTTCCTTTTTGCGCTCATGGCATTCCTTGGCCTCAGGCTACTATTCCTTTAGGCAGATTGTGAAGTCCTTTGAGAATGGTGGGCTCCGAAATGTTTATCGAAGGATGCGGTTTTACGAGAGCCATGCCTGTATCTTCCTTGGCGGGATACATGATGGCGGTTGTTATGTAACAGGCTATATCCATAGCTGTGGCTTTGTTTGATTCCTGAACGGATGCTTCTCGGTTTGGGGGAGCTACCTGCTTGTTTTGTTACCCTCGTAGGCCGGGTGTTATTTGCATGAATTTACAATTCTTATATCGAACCGACATTAATTTACTATCGATGACATTTGTATCTTATCTTCATGACGAAGATAAGTTATGAGCATCACCAACATCGCCTACAGTCACCACGAAGATCGCTTATAACAGTGGCCAACATAGTCGATCTTCACCACGATCATAAGCGATAACAGCGACGAAAATCAATGGACAAAAATGGCTGTTTGTAAGGCCTCTTTTCAAAAAACACTTCCACCAGCAATTAAAAAGGCAACTTAAAAGAATAGGTTTTTCCCTCTTCCTGAACACGCACAATATAGATGCCGGGACGGTTTACCTGTATCAATGCCTCCTTGTTGCCCTGAACGGGATCAATGGCCAGCTGTCCGTTGGTTGAAAATACATGCAATATTTTAGGATGGTCGTCCTCAAATTCAATCCTGCTGCGCGTTCCGGAAATCCGGTAAACGCTGATATTCGGAGTTTCCATTTCCCGGAGGCTTTATGAAGGAGGCTTCGGGGAATGAAATGTATGGCTGGTATGCCGGCTTTGTGGTGGCGCATCCTTCTTAGCCTCTTTAAAAATCAGGATTCCACGCTCATTGGACTCATAAGATAATAATTTTATCATAGTTGTCCGGTAAAACAATTGAGATTTCTCCCTGAGGTACCAATCACAACTTTTCATTATGCTTTGATTATAAGCTTTTAACATCCTTGATAAATGCAGTAGACCGACAGGTCTCAATACTGTACTTTTGGCTTGACCCAAAAGTACCAA
>JASMTJ010000381.1:0-1606 GCA_041694335.1 Bacteroidales bacterium | reverse complement strand
TACATTGACAATTTCTACATGATGATTAAACATGGAGTTGACGATAAGCTCTTGGAGCTTATCTCGATAAACGGGATCGGACGAAAACGAGCAAAGGCTCTAGCCCACAAGAACATCAGGACTAAAAAAGAAATTGTCGATAACGAAGTCGTGTCAAGAAATATCTTAGGACCAAAACTTTACAACGCTATTAAAGAGTCAATAACAGCTCCCGGTAAAATACGGCTCATCTTTTAAAATTATTTTGATGAGTGGTAGAACAAAAACCGTTGAGTAGTTGTTTATTGTATAACGGCAAGGCACGGAATGGAAAACCCAAAACGACTCATGGAGGAATTTTTATGAGGATCAACGAAGAGACAGTTAAGACCCAGGATGGAGGCGAGTTTACTTTTGAGATGCCGCTTCCCGAGACGATTGAAGAAGCCGTGGAGAACTTCGGCAATGACAATGCTATCTGGCTGCTCAACAGCGGCTTAAAGGTTCGGCTTCAGAGCATTGCTCGTGAAAAGTTTCGGCAGGGGCTTTCTCGTGAGGAAGCTGAGGAAGCTATCAAGAACTATCAGCCCGGTGCAAGCTCCAAGAAGGGCGTTCGCCAGAGGGCTATGGAACTTATCACTGACAAGGCTTTCGACATACAGAATGATCCTGATCTGAAGGAGAAGGTCCGCGAGGCTTTCGTCGCTTCCGATTACAAGGAAGTCATTTCTTTGCTGTCTGCCGAGGACTAGTTCCTTAAACCTAGGGGAAGCTCCATCGAGGGGCTTCCCTTATTCCTTTAAAGGAGAAAAAATGAAGACGTTTGAAGAACTGCTTGACGGGCGCAAACTGCATGAACTTACAGACGCAGAGATAGACGAGATCATTGCTGAGATGCAGCCGCAAGAGCTTGAAAAACTCAACACGGAGCTAAAGAAGAGTGGAAGAAAGAAGAAGGCTCCTTCGACGAAACAGAAAAAGAACGCTGCCGATTTTGAAAAGGCTATATGGGGATAAGAAGCATCAAAGGAAAAACGGATGCTCGTCAGATCAACTTTTCTGGGCACGGTCAAAGCCTGCCCTTGTAAGGCGTATTATAAACACATTTTAGGACTACAACCAATAGCAAATGGGACAAGAAACACGCTTTCGTTCGGACGCCTTATTCACGATGCTATTGAACTGTTTCATAACGAAACACTCGATAAAGCAATAAAGTTCATTGAAAAATCTGACGTTCCAGAAACGAAGCGGAAAAACAAAAATGTAGCTAAAGTTCTTCTCCAACAGTACGCTAGGAAATCAGATTTCTTTGTTATGGAAGAGCCTGAGAAGGAATTTACCTATGAAATTGGCAAGCATACATGGAAAGGACGGTTTGACGGGATTGGGACATGTAATGGTAAACGATGGGTAATTGAGCACAAAACAACAATCCCCTACTATTTGTTATTTAAACCGAATGACCAATTCATTGGATATTGGGTAGGAGCAAAACGGCATTATGGTGACGTGGCCGGAGTGATCCTGAATAACTTGGACTGTGATAAACTCGTTGTTAATAAATTTACAATAGAATTTAATGACATAGAGGAAGAGGAATGGCTAGAGGAAACAGAAGCAGTTC
>JASMTJ010000380.1:0-10601 GCA_041694335.1 Bacteroidales bacterium | reverse complement strand
TGCGGCGATATAAACATTTCAATCAGGAACGCTTGAAAAAATCCACTAAGAGGATAAACGGCATAAACCGAGGGTGAAACCCGTTGAAATAATAGCATCCCACTACCAAAAAAACCTGGAAGGGTTGAACAAGTTAGAATTGTCTTTTGCACAGTTACTTTTTGTTTAGCGCAATAATTTTTGCTATGGACAGCCTCGTTAGAGGGGTAAATACAAAAGGTGTGATATTATAGACAGACACTAATTAGTGTTTTTGTCTGATACAGGTCATAACCTCCATTTAAAGGAATTATAATTATGCTTTTTCGGCTGGAACTGTTTTCCGCTTCCTCGATACAAGATACACACCGGCAAAAACCAATAGTGAGGCCAGCACTTCCAGCCAGGTTAGTTTGTCTCTTCCTGTAAACACTGCAAAAAGCGATGCGATAACCGGTTGCGAGTATATGTAGGTACTGACGGTGGAAGGCATGACATGCTTGAGGGCGTACATGTTCATAAAATATGCCACCACGGTAATCATTACCAGCAGGTAAGCGATTGCCAGGTAGATATCGAACGGAATGGCCTGCCAGTCTACCTCCATGAATTGCCCAATTCCCACCGGAAAAATGTAGAACAGCCCGAAAACATAGAGCCACTTCAACACGGTGACACCGTTGTATTTCTTCATTACTTTCTTTACCAAAACAAGGTAAAGTCCGAAAGCGGAAGTGTTAATAAGCTGGAAAAGATTGCCCAGAAACTTATCTGAGCCAAAATCGAGATGCCCTTCGGTGTTAAACAGCGTCAGAATAATAGCACCGGAGGCTCCGACAATGATACCCGTAACTTTTTGTTTAGTGATGGCCTCATGCAGGATCAAAGCGCTGAAGAGCATCACGATGATGGGGTTAGAGGTCATGATGATGGAAGCATTGATAGGTGTGGAGAGGTTGAGTCCTGACAAGAACATCATTTGATTGAGGAAAACACCAAAGAAAGCACATAAGGCGATATGCCAGATATCCTTGCGGTCCACTTTTTCTTTTCTCATGAAAAAGGAGATAAGCCAGAAAAGGATCAAGCCACTGATGATGCGCAGCAAAGCCAGACCAAAAGGTGGAATGTAGTCTGGCATAATATCCTTGGTGATAGAGTAATTGATGCCAAAAAGGATATTGGCAAACAACAGCGCGGCATGTGCTTTTATTGTATGGGTTTTACTCATAGAGCGGCAAATATAAACCAAAACAGTAGCTTTGCCTCATAAACACAATCATTGTCATGAAAGATATTATATCTCCGGCATACTACAAGGATGGACTGTTCCACCCAAAAACGGGATTGGAAAGTGATTGTTCGGCACATGAGATTTATTATGAGGTGGTAAGGGTAAAGAATGGAGTGCCTTTGTTTCTCTGTGATCATCTTCAAAGACTTGATGCTTCAGTGAAAAGCGACCGGAAATTACCTCCTTTGTTGCATGAAGTGAGAACCGCGGTTTCCGAATTCCTGATAAAGCATCCCGTTAAGGAAGGCAACCTGAAGGTGCTGATTTGCTTTAGAGGGGTTGAATTCTCGCTCATTGTCTACCAGGTGGACCATCACTATCCTGACACGGCAATGTATAAGGATGGGGTGCGGCTGAGTTGCTCGGCTCTTCAGCGGAACAATCCAATGGTGAAAAAGTGGAATCAGCAGATGAAGCAGAAGGTGCTGCGCAAGGTAACACAGCAGGATGTTTTCGAAATTCTTCTTTCAGATGATCAGGGCAGGATTACCGAGGGAAGTAAGTCGAATATCTTCTTTGTTTCAGGTCGGGAGTTGATTACTGCGCCTCGCCATCTGGTGCTTCCGGGCATTACGCGCCAAAAGGTTATTGAAATTGCAGAAGCATTGGGAGTGGGAATAAGCTATAAAGCCCTGTTTTATAGTGAGCTAAAGCTGATGGAAGGGGCTTTTCTTACCGGAACCTCGCCTAAAGTATTGCCTGTTTGCCAGGTTGATGAGGTGGAGTTTTCGGTGAAATCGGAGCTGATAAAGCAGATTATGGAAAAATATAATGAACTGATTGAAGCGGAAATCGGAAAAGCATAAAAAAAGGGAACCATAGCGGTTCCCTTAAATATTAAAATAATAACCACCTATTTAGCATAGTTTACGGCACGCGTTTCTCTGATGACTGTGATTTTTATTTGTCCCGGATAAGTCATTTCATCCTGGATTTTCTTGGTCAGGTCCATCGAAAGCTGGTTTGCTTCGCTGTCGGTTACCTTGTCGGCACCAACAATAACTCTTAGCTCACGTCCTGCCTGCACGGCATAGGTTTTCACCACACCGGGATATTCGAGTGCCAGTTTTTCGAGCTGGTTCAGTCGCTGGATATACGCTTCCACCACTTCGCGACGGGCTCCCGGACGGGCTCCTGAAATGGCATCACAAACCTGAACGATAGGGGAGATAAGTGTCTCCATTTCAATCTCATCGTGGTGAGCACCAATGGCGTTGCACACGTCAGGTTTTTCCTTGTACTTCTGTGCGATTTTCATGCCGAGCAGAGCGTGAGGGATTTCCTCCTCGTTTTCGGCCACTTTCCCGATGTCGTGAAGCAGTCCGGCGCGTTTGGCTTTTTTCTGGTTGAGTCCGAGTTCTGCAGCCATAGTAGCGCAGAGCTTAGCCACTTCTTTCGAGTGTTGAAGCAGGTTCTGTCCGTATGAGGAACGGTACTTCATTTTACCAATCAGCCTCACTAATTCGTGATGCACCCCGTGGATACCAAGGTCGATGAGCGTGCGCTTACCGGTGTCAATAATTTCCTGGTCGATTTGAGCGCTTGTTTTAGAAACGACTTCCTCAATACGTGCCGGGTGAATACGTCCATCCGTCACAAGTTTGTGTAGCGACAGGCGGGCAATTTCGCGACGTATAGGGTCGAAACCTGAGAGAATAATCGCATCGGGTGAATCATCGATAATGATTTCAATTCCTGTTAAAGATTCGAGTGCCCTGATATTACGCCCTTCTCTTCCGATGATGCGGCCTTTAATCTCATCGTTTTCGATATTGAAAACCGACACACTGTTTTCTATGGCATGTTCTGCCGCTGTGCGCTGGATTGTTTCAATCACGATTTTTTTGGCTTCGCGGTTGGCATTTATTTTTGCTTCCTCTAAAATGTCATTAATCTGCGATGAGGCTTCGGTGCGTGCCTCGGCAGTTAAGGTGTCGATAAGTTGGGCTTTCGCTTCTTCGGCAGAGAGGTGTGCTATTGCTTCAAGTTGCTTCACTTGCTCGCTGCCTGCTTTATCCAGTTCTTGTTGTTTTTGTTCTACAATTTCAAGCTGTTTCGAGAGGTTGTCTTTCAGTCGGTCAACCTCCTGTTGCTTGGTTTTTAATTCGTTAGTTTTTTGATTTAATTGTTGCTCTTTTTGTTTTACTCTGCTTTCAGTTCGTTGTATTTCATTGTTTCGCTTTTGAATCACCTTTTCATGATCCGCTTTGAGTTGAAGGAATTTTTCTTTCGCCTGCAAAATCTTGTCTTTCTTCAGCACCTCTGCTTTCTCTTTGGCTTCATCCAGAAGTTGCCGGCTTTTCTTTTCCAGCGTTTTCTTCAGGAAGGTGGCCGCAGCAACTATTCCCAGAGTAATCCCCGCAACAAGCGCAATCAAGGCAAAAATCAGTACATTTTGTTCCATTTTTATGCTTGTTAAATTCTGATTCGTATTTCTATTTAGGACAAAAAAAACCCGCGCAAATTAATTAGCGTAGAGAAAAACCCCAGAAATGACACGTATAGAGTTGCCGAGCCTTTCGGACTTCCAACGTCCCCGCCCGAAGGCGGGAATCCCCCCGAAGGGGTAAAATAGGCCTGTCCTACAAACTCCTGAGCTTTTTACTCTAATTTGTATAATGTTGAGTTTTCACACGACTTAATTAATGCGCGGGAATATTTTCAATATTTTATTTCAAAGAACGCTGAGAATAAGTTCTATAGATTTTCATCCAATAGCTTGTCGAGCGCTTCGAGCCTTTGGTTCAGTTCTCCGCTGATAAAAGAGCGCTCTTCCTCAAGGTTGATATATCGGGCAGCGATATCAAGCGATGCCATGGCCAGCATGTCATGCCTGTCTCTGCCTTTTACATTTTTTAAGAACGTTTCAATTTCCGTATTAACCAGCCTGACTGATTTGTTGAGAACCAACTCCTCTTTTTCGTTGCTGACCGTAATCTTATACGGCCTTTGATTAACATGTACTGTTCTTACGGTTTCTTTCATCAATACACCTCAGTTTCTGAGGAGCTATTTATTCAAACTATTTATAAATCTTATACTCTTATCTATTTCCCGCACCAATTCATCAATTCTTTGATGAATTTCTTTTTTATCTTGTACAGATATCAACGATTTCGAAAGATTTATTGTTTTTACTTTTTCTTCCAGCCGGTTGATATCTTTATCTTTTCTTTCTATTGCTTCGTTTAGCCTCTCTATTTCCTGCTTTAGATTCTCATTTTCTTCAAGAAGCAGTTTCTTTTGCTCTATGAGCTTTTTAATTTTATACTCTATGCCATTGATGAGTATTTCTGTCTGCTTCATTCGCTCATTTTATTGGAGGCGTTTAAGCAAAATTAACTATATGAAAATTGGTATGCAAATATTTTTTGATCGCTTTGCTCATCTTTAAACATAGAAATCTGAACAAGTGATAACAACAATTTTAATAAAGATGTCTCTGGAAAGAAAATACTCTTCCCTGACTGTTAGTTTGGATACTGTTTAACGTTTCCTGGAGCCGCTGCGAGAGTAAGGTGCAATTCTTTGCGACGCAAATTTTTTGTCTACGTACTTAAAGTACCCTACAATCGCAATCATCGCTGCATTATCAGTGGTGTACTGAAATTTCGGTATGTAAGTATTCCAGTTTAACTCTTCGGCGGTATCTGTTATAGCTTGACGCAGTCCTGAGTTTGCCGAAACACCCCCGGCAATAGCTATTTCATTGATTCCTGTTTGTTTTGCAGCCAGCTTCAGTTTCTTCATCAGGATTTTAATAATGACTTGCTGAACAGCGCTGGCAAGGTCAGCCTTGTTTTTTTCGATGAAGTCCTTATCTTTTTTCAATTGATCGCGCAAGAAATAAAGAACGGATGTTTTAAGGCCGCTAAAGCTATAGTCGAGATTGCTGATATCCGGCATCGGAAATTGAAAAGCCTCCGGATTCCCTTCCTTAGCCAGCTTATCAATCACAGGGCCTCCCGGGTAAGGCAGCCCCATTATTTTGGCTATCTTATCGAAAGCTTCGCCGGCAGCATCATCGATGGTTTGACCAATAATTTGCATATCGGTATAACTGCTGACTTTAACAATTTGTGTGTGGCCTCCCGAAACGGTCAGGCATAAAAACGGAAAGTCGGGTGCTTTCGAGTTGTTGGCGTCGTCAATAAAATGCGCCAGGATGTGTGCTTCAAGGTGATCCACCTCGATAAGCGGGATGTTTTGCGACAAGGCAAACGACTTGGCAAAGGAAGTCCCGACTAAAAGTGAACCAAGCAGCCCCGGGCCACGCGTGAAAGCGATGGCATGAATATCATTTTTACTTACATTTGCTTTGCGGATAGCATGGTCTATCACAGGAATAATGTTTTGCTGGTGCGCCCTGGAAGCCAGCTCGGGCACCACACCTCCGTAGGCTTCATGAACACTCTGGTTGGCAATAATATTCGACAGGATAACGTTGCCCCTCAAAACAGCTGCTGAGGTGTCGTCGCAAGATGATTCTATTCCTAGTATGTATTTATTCATTGTTATCGATTCAATTTGGAGCACAAAATTATTAAAAAACGAAGAAGTAACATCCTGAAATGGTTTTTGCTGTTGCTGATACTACTCACAACTACCGTTTTGGTTGTTGTAAATAACAGCAGGTTTCAGCACTACCTCGCCGAAAAGGTTTCGGAGCAGGCTACCGATGCTCTTGGTGTGCCCGTTTCTGTGGAGCGTATCAGTCTCGGTCATTACCTTCGTTTTGAATTACATAACCTGCTCGTGCTTGATCATCAGATGGATACCCTGGCCAGTGCCAGGCAGCTAAACATTAGGCTGTCAGAAATTAATACCCCAAAAAGAATACTTCGATTCAGCGATGTAATGGCCGAAGAGTTGAGGTTTGGACTGATAACGCATCCGGGAGATACGATCCCTAACCTTACCGTCATTACCGAGCGTTTGAAAGACACCACTAAAAAGGAATCGGCACCCTGGACGTTCCAGATCGGCTCGGCATCGCTGCGTAATTGCCGTTTTTTACTGGAAAACAGAAATAAAGCTGCCGCCACTGAAGGTATGGATTTTAATTACCTCGATGCTGACCGAATTAACGCACGAATTGATAAGTTCAGAGTGGAAGACGACACGATTTATGCGGATATTAAGCATTTATCAACCCGTGAAAAAAGTGGTTTCTTTTTACAGCAGTTCACCTCCGACTTTCGGGTGAGTTCAACCGGAATTACAGGTGATTACACGCAAATCTTCACGCCTCAATCTACGCTCTACCTCGATTTCGATTTGGATTATAATGACTATGACGATTTTTCGGATTTTATTTCCAAAGTGCAGATTGAAGCTGACATTCGCAGAAGCAAACTGGCCCTTGACGATCTGAGGTATTTTGCTCCTCAGGTATCGGATCTCAATACTCGTGTTGGTATCGAAGGTAGTTTCTTTGGCTCTGTCGATGATCTGTATGCCCGCGATATTGATATTCAGTATGGTGAAAAGACCCGCTATGAGGGTTTTTTGAGGATATCAGGATTGCCTCATGTTAAGGATGTCAGTGCAAAGGCTATGATTAAGAGATTCTACATCACTAAAAGTGATTTGAACGCTTTTCTCCGGTCGCAGGAGGGAGATGTACGTTTGCCCAATGCGGCCGGAAATATTGAATATGCCGAGATAGAAGGGGATTTTGAAGGGCGGCTGAATGATTTTTACAGTGAGGCCATGATAGAAACCAACCTGGGTTCAGTATGGACAGACCTCCGGATGTGGGATACCCTCGACAACCGGTTGTTTTATAACGGACACCTTTCGGCTGAATCGTTGGATATTGGCAGGCTTTTTAACATGGAAGATGATTTTGGTGAAATGAATTTATCCACGGAAATCAACGGGCAAGGCGTGGAGAAGGAAGACCTTATAGCGGATGTAAACGGATACATTAATAAAATGGAATTCCGGGGGAATACATACGATAGTATCCGTGTTATCGGTATGGTTGAAGGGCAAAGGTTTGGAGGTAAGATTAGGATAGCTGATGAATATGTGAACCTGGATTTTGAAGGCAATGCAGATTTCAGTTCTGAAAATGCAGCGTTTCGGTTCGATGCTGAAATTGATGACGCTTACCTTGTTAAGCTCAGGGTTTCTAATCGTGAAGACATTGAATCACGGCTATCCGCTAAAATCAGTGCCGATTTTATCAGTAGCAACGTCGATTCGATTTCCGGAGAGATTTCCCTTTCGGAGTTAACTTATCATCAGGACAATTTTATTTATACCCTCGATTCGCTTCACTTGGCGGCGCAACAGCAACAGCCCGAAAAAACCATTAAGATCAATTCTGACTTCCTTGACGGAATCATAAAAGGGGATTTCAGACTCTCTGAGTTGGGCGACAGTTTTATGGACATGATGGCTTATTACCTGCCCTCGCTCGGAGTGGAGCAAGACAGCGCCCATCATAGTCAGCAATTTGGTTTTGACTTTATTTTGAAAGACACCAAAGGTCTAAGCTACATCTTTATGCCAGAACTTTTGCTGGCACCAAAAACTCATTTAGGAGGTTCTTACATGGGTGATAACTACCTGCTCGACTTCCACCTGAACAGCGACTCGGTGGTATACAACAGTATCAGGTTCGAGGATGTCAGGCTTCAAAGCCGCAAGGATGACTCGCTTTTTGAGCTTACAACCAAAGTGAAAAATGTGATTTTTAAAGACGGTGACAAAGAAAAGGATGAAGTGACCCTGGGGCTCGAAAGGCTTAGCTTCAGCAACAGGTTTAAAAACGATAGTTTAAACTACACCTTAAGATGGGACGACTTTGAAGATACAGACGCCAATAAAGCCTACATCGAAGGTCATCTTGGGTTTAGGGAGCAGGGCATGGTTGCTCACAGGATTACCAGGTCTGAGGTAAAGGTCAATGATAGTTTATGGAGGATAAACCCGCAGAATGAACTTCTTTGGAGCGATACAACGGTTGTTATCCGAAACATGTTTTTTAATCACGAAAACCAGCGTTTTGGTGTGGATGGCATCATTTCAAATAATCCTAAAGACTCGCTCTCAGTGGCTTTTGACAGCTTTGATATCTCAGCTTTCAACATGATTCTGGAAACCTCGGGAATGAACCTGGAAGGAGTGATTAACGGAAACCTGACTTTTAGTGACCTGCGCAACCGCCCGCGCTTTAACGGGAGCTTGGGGATAAATAATCTGTATTTTAACCATGAAAAGCTGGGCGATATGAGTCTTCAAAGCTCATGGAATGATTCCACCGGTGCTTTGCAACTGGCCTCTGACATCATCTACAAGGGCAGATCCGGAAAGCGGGATTTGTTAAACCTCGAGGGAGAGTACTATCCGAATGTGGCTTCCGGCTCGGACTCTATCAACATCAGCACCAATCTGAAAAATCTGCAGATAGCAGTGCTTGAGCCTTTCTTCGACGATTTTCTCTCTGAGATTAAAGGGTGGGCTTCAGGAGACCTGACGCTGAAAGGTTCCAGCTCCAAGCCTGAGCTGACCGGAAACATCGGCCTGGTGCGTTCAGGAGTGCGGGTTAGTTTTCTCAACACAAAATACTACCTCGCTGATGAAATCAAACTTCAGCCCGACGCTATTGTTTTTGACAGTATTGTTTTGTACGACACCCTGGGGAATGAAGCGCTGCTTAATGGCAAAGTGCAGCATCGTTATTTTGATGATTTTTACCTGGACATTCATATTTCACCACAACGCTTTGCCGGCTTAAACACCGATCGGTCGCATAATGAGTTGTTTTATGGAAAGGCATTTGCTACAGGGGCTGTGGATATTACCGGACCCCTAAGCGATATCAGGATGAATGTAAAAGCACGGCCAACACAAAATACCAACATTGTGATTCCGATAAGCACCGCAGAATCAGTAGCCGAAAATGACTTTATTACTTTCATCAACACCGAAGAGAAAGAGCAGGAGAGTGTTGTTTTTGATCAGACCAACTCCTCTGGGTTTAACCTTGATTTTCAACTGGATATCAACCCGAACGCGAGCGCTGAAATCATCCTTCCTTTCCAGATGGGAAATATTAAGGGCAGGGGCAGCGGTAACATGCGCATGGAAATCAACTCCAGTGGCGAGTTCAATATGTTTGGAGATTACAATATAGAAGAGGGTCTATTTGTTTTCAAGCTTCAAAACCTGCTGAGAAACGAGTTTGTGATCCGCAGAGGTGCCTCTATCTCATGGAGTGGCGACCCTTATGATGCGGATGTGAATATAACGGCTGTTTACCGGGCGCGTCCTACACTGAAGGTGCCTGCTGTCGAGGCTATTGACCCGGAGCTGGCCAATGAGAGGGTGCCTGTCGATTGTGTGATAACATTGAAGAATAAGCTCTTTAATCCCACCATCGACTTTAACATTGAGCTGCCCAGCGCCGACTCAAGAGTGAAGGAGTTGGTTTACGGAACTATTGTGGATACAACCAGTACAGCTGAAATGAACAAGCAGATGCTTTACTTGCTGGTGTTAAACTCTTTCAGTGCATCAGGAATGGATAACAGCTTATCATCAGGCCTTGGTGCGCAGTCTTTTGAACTGCTATCTAACCAAATCAGCAGTTGGCTTTCTCAGATAAGCAAGGATGTGGATATAGGTGTGAATTATCGTCCCGGCGACTCCTATACCTCGGAGGAATTGGAGGTGGCTTTGTCAACACAACTTTTTAATAACAGGCTCTCTATCGACGGAAGCTTTGGTATGACCGGAATGCAAGAGCAAACCAATACAAATACCATTGTGGGTGATGTCAATGTGGAACTTAAAATAACCCGCGATGGCCGGTTCAGGGTCAGAGCCTTTAACCGCACCAATAATACCGACTTACTGGATATAGACGCCCCTTACACACAAGGCGTGGGTATTTTTTACCGGAAAGAATTCGACTCGCTGTCAGAATTATTCAGAAAGAAAAGGGCACGCGAAGTCAATCAGTAAGTTTTGATGTTTGTAGGTTACTAAGTTTAATAAGTTATGCCTCGCGACAAGAGAAGTAAATGATTGGGAAAATGTGAACAGTTGGCAAAGAAAGCCACTAATTCACTAATGAGTTAGTTTTTCATTCAAAATTCTAGTTTTGCTCCAGCATATTCGTGAATTCGTGGCTAAAAAATAAGTGCGCTCAATATTAAAGCCTCATTTGCTTCAATAACCTCAGTAGCTATGAAGGAACCCGACATCTCAAACTTCATTAGCTCATTCTATTGGTGCAAGCCAATGGATACGTCGGTTCAAACATCGTTTAATAAGGTAATAAGGTCTCGGTCGTTGTGGGAATCCATTTGCATGT
>JASMTJ010000379.1:0-1322 GCA_041694335.1 Bacteroidales bacterium | reverse complement strand
GCTCACCGGTAAATTAGGAGCGTAGCGAGTAATTTATCCGTGTGCAGCAACTTGTTATAAGCTATTTTGGCTTTCGTGACTGTGTAAACTGATGAAGGATGAACGGTTCTAACTTTTCCATCATCAGACCTGTTAGCTTGTTAACGTGTTCTGGCATCAACATCTCACCTTCTTTCGCACCGCAGTTTTCAAATGCATGCTTTACTGCTTCGTTAAGAACGCGATCTTTTTCTTTTTCAAACGAAGCTTTCATACCAGCTGGAATCACCTCATCAAATGTAGCCTCGACAGAGCCATTCGGAATCTTTTTGTAATCATACGCCTCGCGTATTTCGGAGTTTGAGAGGTTTAAATCTACCAGCAGAGTCAACTCTTCACCCGTAATTGGATTTATAGCGTAAGTATCTGATACATCTTTACCTTCATAAGATCCAGCTAAGCAGAGAACGACTCGTTGAACACCAAAATATTCTACATAACCAATTACTTGCTTGGTTTTGCTACACCCTTTGATTGAGACACAATGAAGAGGAATACCTTCGGGACGGTTTTTTACTAAATCTGTCTCATAGAAATACCCAAAACAGGCTTCAGCTTCGTCATTTCTTAGGTAGTTTGTTGCTTCGGTACATTTCTCTGCTGGAATGCCGGAAGACACCGCCAATGCTAGTGCTGACTTTACAATTGAGCGACCTGCCTCATGACCACCAAAGGAAAAATTAAAATGCAGCATATCTTGGCAATAAGATGATTCTGATTTTGCATTGCCCAGCAGTTCATTGAGGTCAACTTGAGGGTATTTTCTTTTTACACCTTGAAGCATTCGCTTTGCTTCAGGCATAGAACGGGCTCTAATTTGGACTTGCACACCAGCTCCAGACTCCAATGGGCTTTCACTATACAGAGGCTTCTCTATATCCATGCTCCCATCTACATTGAGCTTTAGCTTATCGCCGCCTGTAGTTTCAAACAGTTGAGATGGCGCCTCTCCACGCTCACGACTAATCCCAAAAAATAGGCTTAGGGGGTTGAGTTGCTTCGCCAACTCTGACTCCCAATCATCTCCAGATACATTGTTACAGCTTTCACAAATAAACCCTTTAACTTTCTTTCTTCCACCAATTGCATTGGGGATAAGGTGTTCTTTTGTGTCATTTTCTTCTGTGATTTCTACGTCACAAAGTGCACATTTTGGAGCGGTCATTTTACTTCCTTATAGAACGCGATAATTGAATGGCTTATAACGCGGAGATACTAATGGGTACGAAAGTAAGCGAACATAATTTATAATGTAGCGGTCGTTCGCCAAGCTTATCGGATAT
>JASMTJ010000378.1:0-2438 GCA_041694335.1 Bacteroidales bacterium | reverse complement strand
CCGACGAGGGCAATAAGAACTGCCGCCAAGACATCGAGGGTAACTATATGCTTCATCCGGGAAACTGGGACTTTGCTACTGTCAGGCATGGAACTCAACCTTTAAATGGGAAACTGGAAGACTTTGAATCAGCTCCTTAACAAAGGAAGGTCTGAATTTCCGAAATTTCACCAGATTAACGCGATACTAACGAAAATCGGCGGTTATTCGCGACCTCCTTAGTTATGGGTTATACTTGCCAAAACATGCACGAAATAAAGTCTTCAAAACATCTAAATTTCCTTTCCATCCACTTATTTTTGTAGGCACTTCCCCATTCGGATATTTCCTAATCGTAGCGATTTCTTTACACGAGAAACCAAGTCTCGGGGCGCGATAAGACAAATAAGCCAATAGCTCATAGGTTTTGAAAATATCGCGGAAAATTGAAAGTTTCTGACTAAGAAGCATCCTTCGACTATAGGCTCGAAATCCTTGCGTAGTATCCGTCCACCTATATCCCGAAGCCAAACTCAAGCATGGCGCATGCATATACTTTATCGCTAAGTCTCTAGATTTCGGTGTGTTTTCGGCAATACCTCCAGGCAAAAATCGAGATGCTTGAACGAAATCAACACCACCTTCCAGCGCTTCTATAAACTTTGGTATTGCTTCCGGGTCATCCTTATCATTACCATCAATTGTGACGACACCCTGATATCCTTGATCAAGAGAAAAGGCATAGGCGCACCTCAGCTGAGCACTCAGTTTACCTGCTCCGGTTTTAACAATAAGACCCCGAACGTTGAATTTCTTAAGTATCTCGATTTCTAGAGAGCTATCGGTGCTTCCACCATCTACAATAATAATATCTGCTATATCTGAAATTTCTTGATCCTGCATTCGATGTAACAGGTTTTTTATGCGAACCCCTTCGTTAATAACAGGAATAACCACGCAAAAACGCTGTCTCTTACCGAGCCAGAGGGGAACCTCCATGGTTGGCACTTTCCAATTTTCACGATACTCCGGGTTAATATCTTCTGGAATGCTTTGATTATTCATGCAACACGCGCCGTAATTAGTGCAACCCCAATTATTACCATTAGAATCCCAGCTGCCGTGGTCCAGTGGAAGGGCTCGCGGAAAAGAAAAATTGAAAACAGAGCTACTGTGGCAACCGCACCTGTCGTCAAAATAGGATGCGCAACATGCAATGGGAGTCTTGCCAGAGCTGCGGCATAAAGCACAAAAGCTCCACCATATAACGCCAAGCCGAGCCAAAAGGGCCAGTTAGTCAATACTCCCATCGGGTCTGAAAGAGTTGGGAATTTTCTTGGCGGCATCATGGCAAATTTAACCAAAATGCTAGCAGATGCGTTAAATAAGACACCTAGAACCAAAATCAGCCATTTCATGAAGAAGAGCCTGTTTTTGATCCGTAATATTTGGTCGCGTAGACAAGTGCTCGCTCAATCGCGGCAAAATGTGGCTCTTCTTTTGTTGCGACCATTTCTACAGAGACTATGTGATCGGGCAAATAATGTTTAATTCCCTCACAAAACTTTCCATGATCTACATGATGATCACCCAGAGGTACGAGATTAGGTTCACTTGCGTGAACGTGACCAATCAAGTGGGTATAATCCTTTAATACCGATTCAACCGATTCATCATTGATTGTTAACGCCCCGGTATCGAATTGCATTCGGATAGACGGATGATCGACGACACTAACTACATGCGCCGTTTCAGAACTTGTGGTCATGAAATTGGCTCCGTAACAGGCCGGATTTGGCTCCAGACATACGATGACCCCATGTTCACCGGCAATATCACCTAATTGTCGGAAAAAAGGTACCGCACATGTTAATGCTTCCTCATCACTTAAGCCCGTGCGATCACGGTTTTTAGGTGACCCAAAAACCAGCCTAGTTGCCCCCAAGCCTGAGCCGATACTACAGATAGCGGCTAAATGTTCCAGCAACGAACTCTGAACATCCTCACTGCCAAAAATATTCAGGCCGACCGTGCCGAACAGAAGTGATTGCATTCCAGTAATTTCAATTCCTTGGTCAGCCCACCAAGCCCGCACTCTCTGGATATCAGAGTGAGACGCCTTTACGGGATCTGGAAAATATTTTCCGGGAGCAACATCAATTGCATCGACATTAAACCGCTTCAGGAGCTCTAAAACGCCTTTATCCTCACTCACATCCCAAGCGATATTTGATATTGCTAATCTCATGCATCCCCCGTCTTACTCTGCTCTGGCTCGGACTGGGCATAAGCCCTGATAGCCTGAATTGTTTCTCGCACGCTATACTGGTACTTACCTTGCCCACCTAATAAACCAGCATATAGGGACTGCATATCGTAACGCGCGGGGGCAGTGTTCATTTCTTGAGTAAATGGTCGACCAAAGCCTTTCTCGGAAATCTCTTCTACACTAATTGGCT
>JASMTJ010000377.1:0-1946 GCA_041694335.1 Bacteroidales bacterium | reverse complement strand
GGGTCTTCTTCTAATAATTTTAAACCCTCCAACAATTTATACGCCTTCTTCATCACAAAACTACCATCAAACAAAACTAAAAAAAGTTAACAATTGCTTTAAAGTCAAGTAAGGCACATCATTTGATAACTTAACTAAGGTCGGTTCATAAATTGGGGTGTTTACATTGCTAAAACATGAAGTATGATTGATGAAAAAGAATAGAAAAAAGCAAAAAAACACCAGGAAACTTATTGTGAAATCAAATTGATAGTAATGAGGACAAAAAAAGTATTTTTCGTTTTTGCAACTGCAGTTTTAAGCGCTTTAGTTACGGTTTTTGCTTATTCACATTTTGTAAAACCGGAAAAAGAAATCGTTGAAGTTCCCCAGGAGACCGTTCCCGAGGCGCGGTATACATCTCTATCATCTGCACCCCTGGGAGAATCACCTAACCTGACCAAAGCAGCAGAAAAGTCTGTTCATTCAGTGGTCCACGTAAAAACAGTAGCCAGTCAGGCAGGTGGGGGATATTCCGGAAATCCCCTTTATGACTTCTTCTTTGGCCCGGGCCAGTCAAGACCCAGACAAGAACAACACGTTATAGGAGCGGGATCCGGTGTCATTATTTCAGAAGACGGGTATATTGTTACCAACAACCATGTGATCGAAAAAACCAACAATATAGAGGTCACCTTAAATGACAACCGCACATTTGATGCGGTATTGGTAGGTAGCGATGAAGCCACTGACCTGGCTCTCTTGAAAATTGAAGCTACAGATTTGCCTTACATGGAATACGGCAATTCGGATGAACTGAAAATCGGGGAATGGGTCTTAGCTGTCGGAAACCCGTTTAACCTGACCTCAACAGTAACAGCCGGGATTGTAAGTGCAAAATCAAGAAACATCAATCTTTTGGCAAGAAGACAAGGAACCATGAGCATCGAATCGTTTATACAAACAGATGCCGCAGTAAACGCCGGAAATAGTGGAGGCGCACTTGTCAACCAAGGCGGGCAACTGGTAGGCATTAATACCGCTATTGCTTCCCGGACCGGTTCTTATACAGGCTATTCATTTGCTGTCCCTGTGAGTATAGTGAAAAAAGTGGTGTCAGATCTCATGGAATTTGGCCAGGTCCAGCGCGGTATATTAGGTGTAAACATCAGAAATGTCAACAGCAATCTCGCAGAGGAGCTGGATATGAAACAACCCCGGGGCGTTTATGTAGCCAATACCATGGAAGGTGGCGGTGCCGAAGCTGCAGGAATGGAAAAAGGAGATGTAATCATCAGCGTCAATGGCGAGAAAACAAACAAGGTTTCTGAACTACAGGAAAAGATCAGTCGTTACCGGCCGGGAGATGAAGTAAAAGTAACGGCCCTGCGCGATGGAAAAAAGAAAGAGTTTTCAGTCACTTTACGAAACATTTATGGCTCAACAGACGTTGTAAAACAAAAGAGGTCATATGAAACGCTGGGGGCCTCCTTCAAGAAAGTTTCCGACGAAGATATGTCAAGACTTCGTATCCGTAATGGCGTGCAAGTTACAGATATTCAAGACGGGAAATTCAGAGAGGCTGGTATCCAGGAAGGATACATTATCACTAAAGCCAACCGCGTATCAATAAACAGCGCTGATGATCTCAGAAAGGTAATCGAAAACGTGGAAGATGGCTTATTCCTTACAGGCGTTTATCCAAATGGACAGGTTGCTTATTATGCCATCAATCTTGAGAATTAAATAATAATCATAGATAAAAGAGTTCATGCATACAGACAGCACAATCCTTGCAATAATTCGATAATTGTTGTAATTTTGCGCCGTAATTTTTGGGAAGTTTTATGAGACAATTAAAGATAACTAAGTCAATCACAAATCGCGAAAGCGCGTCCCTCGACAAATATTTGCAGGAAATTGGAAGAGAAGATTTGATTTCTGTCGAGGAAGAAGTGGAATTGGCA
>JASMTJ010000376.1:0-3058 GCA_041694335.1 Bacteroidales bacterium | reverse complement strand
GATTGTTATTCGTTTTATGAATTTATTGATGAGCTCCAGATTCTTTTCAGGGTTTTGGCTGTATTCAGCTCCAAAAACCAACTCAGCGAGAGTAATCTCAGATATTGCACAATTTTCAGGCTTAACGTTCTCCAGCTTTTCCAGAATGTTAAACTTACCGCGAAAAAAGTGTACGCAAATGTTCGTATCCAGTAAATACTTCATCAGAATTTAACCGTCTCGTTTTTATCTACCCTTGAATCTCTAATATCTTTAATGATTTTATCTGAATCCCTTTTGTCTTCCCATGCCCCGTATAAATCGCTCAGACTGACATCACCTTCATCCTTCGTTTCAAGTGATTCAGTCAGCTTAATAATCAACTTTTTCTTTGAGTTGTTGTCGAGACGGGAAAGTACCTCAAAGTATTTATCAATCGTTTTATTTGTCAGCGCCAGTCCCATTTTTTTTTGTTTCAAATATACGAATATTACTACGATGTTGCTTTACTGCATGATTCAGCCTGCGTGCTGCCCAAAATCCACCTTATCCACCTCCTGCATCAGGTGGTGGGTTTCGGTGAGGGCGGCGATGATTTTCTGGTAGTGGCGGATATCATCATAAGTGAGCTTGCGGCCCTTGCGGTCTTTAAGCCACTTTTGTGCAGGCTGGTAACCGCCAATGTAAAATTCCCAGGCCCTTTGCGGGATACGGTCGAAATACTGCCGATCATTGATCCAAATGCGGCCGTGCTCCTCGCTGGTCTGCACCCAATCCTTTTTCCCGATTTTAGTGGTAATGACATTGTCGCCGTCTTCAGGGTAGGCAGTGATAAACTCCTCCACCACCGGACTCTCAAGCAGATGCACCTTGCGGAGCTGCCCACCCAGCGATACCAGTTGCCAAAACACCTCGCGGCTCGCAGGATAAGGCACCCGCGGAAAGTCGATCTTTAAAAACTCCTTATACTTCTCGCGGTAAGCCGGCGAATGCAGCACCGCATAAATGTAATCCAGGATATCAATCGGGGCAAAAGTGTTTTCAGTGGTTTCTTTTTCAGGGGTGAAAGTCAATTTAAGCCTTTTTGCGATTTCACTTACAATGGATTTATTAAAGTTAGGAGTTCTTTCTTCATATAGATTAATGTCGTCTTTTTCATAAATGTATAATGGACTTATATAATAATTACCACAAACAAGCGAGCCTTTTTCAGTAATATTTTTACTTACAAGTATAACATACTGTTTAGATTCAAAATTTAGACGAAGATGTATCAATCCAATATTATCTCGGTTTATAAAGTTTGGAGTTATTTCATTTCTGGGGTATGCATGAAAGCCTTTTGTTTGGCCAGTATAGTATGTAAATCTATTATCGAAAGGTCTATAATGAATTTTTATACAATTAGGACTATTGCTTGCAAGATCATTTTTAGCTAAAGCTAATTTCCAATCTCTGCCATCCTTTCTTTCTTTATGCCTTTTGCGAAAATCTTCTACATCTGAGCTTAATAAATCATTTTTAACTATTTCTAATTCTTCTCTGGTTTGCTTGATTGTAATACTATCTCTCTCAGTCTTTATACCGCTTGAACCAATTGTAAATAATTCATCTGTAGAAAACCCCTTATCATAGTTACTTTGTAAATCATAGTCCTTATTTACGAAAAAATAATAAGGTGACTGAGGATCAATCCTATTCCAATTAATTCTATCTAAATTATTTATCTGTAACTGCTCATATTTACTATCTCTATCTCCCCATAAATCATTCGTAAATACTTGAAAATTTGTCCTTTTGTTAGTCGTTTTAACCAAAATATTAATAGAAACTCCTTGTCGAATATCAAACACATTTTTATCAATATTTCCGTTTGGTGATATTTCATTTTTTGTTGAGCTTCCATGGAGATTAATAACGTAAACCTTATCAAACGAATCAAGTAGGCTTTTACGCATTTGCCTATGTATAATCCCATCTATAAAACTATTATTAGAGATATAGGCTAAGATCCCTTCCCCATTCTTGTCAATAAAGTGTTGCCCAAAACGAATAAATTTAATGTAATCATCCGATAAAGGATTTATATTCCTTTCATTCAAACCCTTCTTATAGTCTTCCATCAGTTTATTAATCCACTCACTTTTATTAGTACTGCTCACAGAGTAGGGCGGATTCCCAATCACACACATTACGGGCGTATCGCGTTTGATGTGGTTGGCTTCGTTGGCTTCGGAGCTAAGCCAGCTCGAAAAGAGCGTGCCCGTGTCAGGGTGGTGCTCTTCTAAGGAATTGGTGAGGTAGATATTGAAGCGCTGCGTTTTGGAGGGCTTGTAGCCGGTTTCGGTGAGCAACATATCAAGCTTCAGGTGGGCCATCGAATAGGAAGCCATCAGCAGTTCAAAGCCGTTGAGCCTCGGAATCAGGTGTTCATCAACATAGCTGCTCCATGCGCCCTGCATCGACTTAAACTTTTCGTCATAAATGAAGCGCACTACCTCGGCCAGGAAGGTGCCCGTGCCTGTGGCGGGGTCGAGTATCTGCACTTTATGCACCTCCCGCTCTGTTTTCTTCTTTGTCCCGGGCACCGGCACCTTGATTTTAGTTTTACTGGTGTCGGCAAGTCCTTCGGGCAGTCCGAACTCCGTTTTCAGGATATCATCCACCGCCCTCACAATAAACTTCACCACCGGCCCGGGCGTGTACCACACACCGCGCGCCTTGCGCAGCTTCGGGTCATACTCGGCCAAAAAGGTTTCGTAGAAGTGAATGATAGGGTCCTGGGTCTGGGTGTTCTTTCCAAAATTCTGCAGCAACTTCTCCACGTTGGTGGCCCTGAACACATCGGCGAGGTTATCTACCGTGCGCTTGATGCGTTCGTCGATGTCGGGCCCCGCCACATAGGTAAAGAGCTTTTTAAGGAAAGGGTTGGTTTTCGGAATCAGCTCAGCCGCCTCGTAGCGGCTGAAATCATTCAGTGTTTTGTCGTGAAGCCGGGCGGCAAACATGCCATAAGCCAGCGTTTGGGCGTAAATATCCGCAAAGCCCTTGGGGTCGAGGTCGTGGATAAGGATATTCT
>JASMTJ010000375.1:0-2702 GCA_041694335.1 Bacteroidales bacterium | reverse complement strand
TATTATTAACCAGGTAATGGCTGCCCCCTTCGGTAGTATGAATCCCGAAATCATCATTGTCATAAATCAGGTTGCCTGTGATAAAAGTTGTGGAGCCGGAAGACCGTATGGCGGAGACTGCGCCTGAGGAGGCATTAGAATTCTCATAGAAGATGTTATTGATTATCTGTGCATCCGACTGCTCAATAACCAGACCATTCGAACCATTATCATGCAAGGTGTTTTCTGACAACATTATGCCGGCATTCACTTCCCTGATATAAACACCTGCATTTTTGTTGTGCCTGAAGGTGTTATTTTCCATGGAAGGCGATGACTGGTAAATGCTTATCCCTCCGATAAAAGCCATCGGAGATGCAATTCCGGGGATGTTTCTCGATTCTTTAGCATACTCTACAACACAATTCTTCAGCGAAGAATTCGGGCTTGCTTCGGCATCCATTAATATCGTGCCCCAGTAGCCGCTGTTGTTACGTGTAAATACTATCGGGTTTTCCGCTGTTCCATTGGCGGTAAGCTCCCCTTTGACACGCAGCACACCCACGTTGCCTTCCGAATAATCGAACCACGATGGGTTGGGTGAGGCGCTGGAAGTGAATTTAACAAGAACACCCGCACTGATAACAAGGGTTTCGCCTTCCGGAATAATTGCCCTGCCTTCGATGATGTAAGGCGAGGAGGCCTCCGTCCATGAACCGCTTACGGTGGAACTGTCGGCGATGATTGTTTGACCAATTCCTGAATTGGTGATCAGGATTAACAGTAGTGTAGAAAAAAGAAAACTTCTCATATCTGTTCTGATAAATATTAAAAATTTTTAATAAGCCGCAAATATAGATATAAACTCGCTTATAATTCTTTGAAATAATAACAGGTGAGGCAGAAAAAAATACATATAACAATATAAATACAAGAATCAATAAAGGGTTTCTTTTAAGAATTCTAAGGTTAATCATTTGTGCAGAAATAAGTAAGTGAGCCCCGGCATTGAAGCAGCTGCCGTTTTAAAAGTCCTGCGAAACCTGTTTATAAGCGAATGCGCCTGTTGTTTCTTCAGCACGCAACACCGGTTGCTGAGAATCTTCCCTGGTAACGCCTCCTGTTTGCCTGCATTTTTCATAAGCGAAATGAAAGCTACTTCTTTATTAGTGCCTTTCTATAGTGACTGAGTTTTGTCAGACCTCTATTTACAGCCCATCTTTCTGCCTCTAAGGCATAAAAACTCATAAGCTCAGGTTTTTAAATGGTTCTCAGGCGGAGAGTGAAAGAGGCGAATCCAAGAGCTGGTTTTATAAACAGGCACAAATTATTTTTCACCTTGCTGCGATTTAAATTTTTCAAAATGAGCTTTTCCTTCTTCTTCCCAAAATTTATCATAATGCTTCCAGTCGCTCAGATTGTCTATTTTACTCAGCCCATCTAATCGTTTTTTGCTTTTCCGGTCTGTTTTGCTGAAAGCGATTCCGCCAAATATTAAACGTGCCAAAATGATGATACCCACCGATTGCAGATAATTCACTTCCGGTAAGCCAAAAAGGTCTGGCAAAAGCGCGTTCCACAACAGCATTACAAACACACCGAAAAGGGCCGCTAAAATTACCGACTGTATGAGGTCGTCAAGAATGCCGCCGTCATTTTCATCGCCATATTGCTTTTTAATCTCTAAAAGCTCTTTTATCTCTTGTTTATTCATATCACTGGTATTTATAAATTGTTGTATTCTTTTTCAAGCATCTCATGAAGCTTCGACAAAGCCCGGTGTCGCCTTGATAGTAATGTCCCCACCGGAACCTTCACTTCGTCAGATAATTCGCGTATCGTTTTTCCCTCAAAGGTGGTGGCCACGATAACCAATCTGTACATTTCAGGTAGCTCCCCGATAGCGCGGTGCAAAAGCTGATAAAAGGCCTCTTCCGATTTAAGGTGAATCTGATCTTCATATGTGTTGCCGGAGCGTAATGCATCAGAATAAAATGGCTCGTCTTTCTGCAAATCTACTGGTATAAGCTTTTTTGGCTTCCGCATAAGCTCGGTAATTTTGTTTTTCACAGCGCGGTAAAAATAGCCAACCACATTTTCAATAACGCCTTCGAAATCCATTCTGCTAAAAACCTTGAAGGCCACCTCATGCAAAACATCCTCAGCATCAACATCTTTAATCTGCCTCAAATGATAACGCGTATACTTTAACAACTTGCTATATTCTTCCTCCGATAACCCCTTCAATGATTCTCGTTTTAACTTTTGTGCAAATTACTGATTCTGTATATAAAGATGACCCTCGCAACGAATTATTGCATTTCAGAAGATTTTTTTTGAGAATATCCTGAAAACTAATTTCCTTTTGTCCGGGAGAAAAACGCCAGACACAATTATGGAATGACTGAAATGAGAATTAAACACCCTGAAAGGGCAAAACAATTCAGCCCAAGGCAAGCGAAGCGACACCCTGGGTATATAATACCCGTCAGTCCATCCCGCCACCGTTTCACCTCATCCCCCAACCCCTTTTCTTTCGAGGGGAAGGGGAGTAAAACCGATTGGCAGTTCCCTTCTCCCGGGGGAGAAGAGCCTGTCCCGAGCATCGGGAGTTAGGGATGAGGGCGAAACCGCCCGCCGGAAAATCTTCCTTAAAGTGACTCCGAAGGAGTCCAATGAGAATAGCCCCGGGTTTCAACCCGGGGTTCTGGATGCTCCACACG
>JASMTJ010000374.1:0-20150 GCA_041694335.1 Bacteroidales bacterium | reverse complement strand
TATTGTTCTTCCTCCGGAACTGGCCACTACCGCTTATGCCGGACCAGACATCCAGGGGTGTGAAACAATGACTGTATCCATGGTGGGAGCTACAGCTACTCAATACGATGAAATTACATGGGAAACTTCAGGATCAGGAGTCTTTAATGGCATGGAACCTTTAGAGATGGAGTACACACCCAGCCAGGAAGATTTTGAAAACGGACAAGTGACCTTAACCATGACCGTCTACGGTTCGGGTGGCGATGAGCTGACAGATGAAAGAATACTTTTCCTTAACAGTCAACCTGTTGCATCAGGAGTTACGGATATGGAAATCTGTGTCAACGACTCGTTGATGGTGGCAGGAATAGCCGGCGAAAACTATTCTGAAGTAATGTGGCATTGCGATGGTGACGGACAGTTTACCGATGCATCGATGATGAATCCGGTATACCATCCGGGAGCCAACGACATCGCCAACGGACAAGTGAACATGACGATGGAAATGATGGCAATGGGTATGTGCGAAGACGTCGAGGCACAGGCAATCCTTACAGTCAATCCTGTTCCTGAAGCGATACTGAGCGATGAAATGGCAGAGGGTTGTGAGCAAAGCAATCTGTCGATCTCCGGAAATGTGACGGGGGCCGCACCATGGATGTTTACTGTAAACGAAGAACAAGTGGAAGTTAGTGAAGCTGAATTTGCCATGGACGTAATGATCACCTCCGACACCACTTTCGTGATTGAGCAGGTGGCGGATGCCAATGGCTGTGTCAACCAATCGAAAGACACACTCTTTGTTACAATGAACCCACTTCCGGCTGCACCTGAAGCTCCAGCAGGTAACGACAGCGTGGACCTGGTTTACGAAACCGAGACCGGGTATACTGTTAGCGAAACACTCAACGCCACCGGATATCAGTGGGCCATCGCTCCTGAAACCGCCGGAACAGTAACCAGCGAAGATTTGGATGCCACGGTAGCATGGGATGAAGCCTTTACTGGCGAAGCTACAATCACTGTTTATGGAGTGAACGACTGTGGGGTGAGCTTGGAAGCTGCTGAGCTCAAAGTAGATGTTCGTAATACAGTTGGATTTGGAGAACACACACTGGCTAACCTTATCCGGGTGTACCCGAATCCTTCAAAAGGAATATTTACTGTGAGTCAGAACGAGAAGCTCAACGAATCAGTAAATGTCATGGTAAGAAATACACTTTCAGAAACGGTATATGAACAAAAAAATGTGCCGCTTCAGCAAACGAATCTGAAGATTAACCTGTCTGATCAAACAAGTGGGGTGTACATCCTCATTATAGAAACACAGAATAATCAACGAGCAGTTAAGCGGCTTATCATACAATAGATTTGATTATTTTACATTCCCCCGGTCAAGCAATTGGCCGGGGTTTTTTTGTATCTTCGTTTTAAACCATTCATTATGAAATACACATCCTACATCGAACTCAGCCAGTCGGCCCTGCAAAACAACATTGACTACATGAAATCGAGAGCGGGAAAGCAAGCCCGTTTTTCGATGGTCATTAAGGGCAACGCCTACGGTCATGGCATCGAAGACCTGGTACCTATGGCAGAACAGTGTGGCGTGGATCATTTTTCGGTCTTCAGCACTGAGGAAGCACGGCGTGCACTAAAAACTAAAAAAGATATTTGCGACCTGATGATTATGGGATATATCGACGATCAGGAGCTGGACTGGGCCATAGAAAATGAGGTCTCATTCTTCCTGTTTACTCCCGAGCGCCTTGAGGCAACAGTAAAAGCCGCCCGCAAGGCAAAGAAAAAGGCCCGAGTACATATCGAGCTCGAAACCGGAATGCACCGCACCGGCTTCTGCCCGCCCGACATAGATAAGGTAGTAGATACCCTTCTGGCCAACCAGGACACCATCGGGCTTGAAGGTCTGTGCACTCATTTTGCCGGCGCCGAAAGTCTTGAGAACTTCATGCGTATCGTCAATCAAATGAAACGCTACAATCGCATCTCGCGCTACTTTGATGAGAGAGGGCTTCATCCACGATATCATCACATGGCATGCTCTGCCGGCGTGCTCAACTTCCCCGACTCGGCCAGAGACCTGGTAAGGGTCGGCATCAGCAACTACGGTTTTTGGCCCAACAAAGAAACACGCATGATGCATTTTACCAATGGCGACACCCCTGTCGATCCGCTCAAGCGGGTGCTGTCGTGGAAAAGCGAAGTGATGAGCGTGAATAAGGTCGCCGAGGGTGAATATGTGAGCTATGGCAAAAGCTACCTGACCAATCGCGACAGCAAAATCGCCACCGTACCTGTCGGTTACTCCTATGGCTTTAGCCGTAACCTCAGCAATATGGGCCATGTGCTTATCAGCGGGAAGCGCGTGCCGGTGGTAGGGGCGGTCAATATGAATATGATGGTGGTAGACGTTACCGACCTCGAAAGCGTTTCAGCAGGTGACGAAGTAGTGCTTATCGGCGAGCAGGGCAACAACAGCATCTCTGTCAGCTCGTTCAGCGACATGAACAACAGTATGAACTACGAACTCCTCACCCGCCTGCCTAATGATATACCTCGAAAGGTAGTAGAGTAGAAAACAGGATATTGGAAAAATTATAAAAGCATTTCATTAGCGAGAATTATGCGTACACTCAACCCCCTGATCTAACGACACTACCGCCAGTTGTGGTTTGTCGGCATTTTTGCAGGGAGCAAAAAATGTATTAAAAAAAAGTTTTTTGAAAATTTATTGAAAGAAATGCAAGTAAATCAATAGAGTAGCATTATATTTGCCGCATTATAATTTTTTAATTTAGTACAATGAATAACGGAACAGTAAAGTTTTTTAACGAAACCAAAGGATTTGGTTTTATTATCGACAATGAATCAAAAGAAGAATTTTTCGTACACGTAACAGGATTAATCGATGAGATCCGTGAAGGTGACGAAGTTGAATTCGAACTTAAAGACGGAAAAAAAGGATTGAATGCTATCAATGTTAAAGTGATTTAATATATACATTTTACTTTTTTAAGACACAAAGCCTGCCCTAACCGGCAGGCTTTTTTTTGCGTCACAAAATCATATTATACCCTTCCTGCCTTTTCGCACACTTGAAAACGATTGCGTAAAAGCTTATCTTTAGGCCTCTTTTTGGTAACCTACAGCTAAAGTAAGTTTCCTACTTTTGCCGAAATATTATTAAATTATGGACAGAGCTGATAAGAAAAGAACGAAAATTGTAGCCACTATCTCCGATCTGAACTGCGATACGCCGTTTATCCGCCGGCTTTACGAACAAGGTATGGATGTAGTGAGGCTGAACACGGCCCACCAGGATCGGGAAGCTACCTTGAAAGTGGTGGAGAATGTAAGGAAAGCCTCCTACCGTATTGCCTTGCTTCTCGACACAAAAGGCCCTGAAATCAGAACTGAGAAAAACAGTGCGCTGCCCCTTGAGGTTCTTGAGGGCGACATGTTAACTGTTTTTGACAAGGGACATTTTAAGGAACAAGACAAAGCCTTCGAAGTCAGCTTTGATAACTTCTCTAATGAAATTCCTGAAAAGGAAAACATTAGCATTCTTATTGATGATGGCGATTTAGAACTGGAAATCAAGGAAATAAGGGAGCACTCCATCGTTTGTGAAGCGATGAGCACTGGTGTTATCAAAGGTAAAAAGAGCGTGAATGTTCCGGGGGCCCGCTTCACCCTTCCATCGCTCACCGAAAAAGACAAGGACTACATCCATTTTGCCATTGAAAATAATCTCGATTTTATTGCACACAGTTTTGTACGTGACAAGGAGGACGTGCTGGCCATTCAGAAAATTCTGGATGAACACAACAGTCCGATTAAAATTATTGCCAAAATTGAAAACCAGGAAGGGGTTGATAATATTGATGAGATTCTGGAAGTGGCCTATGGCATTATGGTAGCCCGCGGCGACCTGGCCATCGAAATACCTTATGCCAGAATCCCGGGTATACAAAAGGAACTCATAAACAAGTGTATCCAAAAACGAAAGCCGGTTATTGTTGCCACTCAAATGCTGCATTCGATGATCGAAAACCCTCGTCCAACACGTGCGGAGGTAGCCGATGTAGCGAGTGCCATTTACAGCCAGACCGATGCCATCATGCTTTCGGGCGAGACCGCCTACGGCAAATACCCGGAAGAAGCGGTGGAAACCATGGCCAACATTGCCAAAGAGGTAGAAAAGTCAAAAGAACCTTATCACGATTCATCCACGGTTGTGCTGAGCACCCCGGTTTCGGCCTACCTGTCGAAATCTGCTGTAAAAGCCAGCGTAAGGTTGAATTCCACAGCAATTATTGCCGACTCTTATTCAGGACGTACCATCCGGAATATCGGAGCATTCCGGAGCAAAGTACCGGTTTTTGCGATGTGCTACGATGAACGTCTTGTTCGCGAGCTGGCTCTCACTTACGGAATAAACCCATGGTTTATGCAACGTTGCAAAAACTCTACCGAGTTCATAAGGCAGTCGGTGCACCAAATCCTGAAAGGAGATCATGTGAAGGATGAAGATACCTTGGTGATTGTTGCCGGAAACTTCGGTCCGCAGCACGGCGCTTCGTTCATCGAAATAAGCACCACCGAAAACCTGAGGAATTACTAAAAAGCATAAGCTGTTTTTACCTTCCGGCAGATGGGATTTTAAGAATAATCTGAATCATCAGAGAATACAGACCAGAGAGGCTGTTCAAAAAAATGGGCAGCCTCTTTCATCGTTCACACAAATGCAACCAATATCTCCCGGATGCTTCTTAAGTGGAATAGGCTAAACTCAACTCCATTTCTTTGTTAACAAAGTCATAAGCCAACTCAGCGTCAAAACATTATTGTAAAAAAACTGTTACGCGGGTGTTCAAAGAAGATAATTAAACAATACTACCATGAAACGTATTTTACTTTCGCTGATTATTTTGTTCAGTATTTCTTTTGTAACCACAGCACAAAAACCATATGCCGAAGGCCAGGTGATGGTTCAGCTGAATGAACCGGATTACTCGGCTGTCAGTGCTGTCGCACAACTTGAAAATGATTTCGTCAGCTATAACCTTCAGCAGGAAAAAGAGCTTTCCAAGAGGGTAAAAATCCATCTTTTTTCATTTGATCAGTCCCTTGACGAGAAGCAAGTGCTGGAACTTATAAAGAAGCATCCGGCCGTATCCATTGCGCAGCTAAACCACAAAGTAGAGCTGAGGGAAGCTACTGATGATACCATCCCCAACGATGCGTATTTTGATGAACTCTGGGGCTTACATAACACCGGACAAACAGGCGGCGTGGAAGACGCCGATATTGACGCTCCCGAAGCCTGGACCCATACACAGGGGGGATTGACGGTGCTCGGCGACACCATCGTTTCTGCCATTGTGGATGGCGGTGTGGCGATACTTCATGAAGACTTGCAGGAAAACCTTTGGAGAAACTACAATGAAATTCCCGACAATGGGATTGACGATGATGGAAACGGCTACGTTGATGATTTCAACGGATGGAATGCCTACAGCAGCAGCGGCAACATTCCGGGAGACAGTCACGGTACACACGTGGCCGGGACGGTATCAGCACGCGGAGGAAATGAAATTGGCGTGGTGGGCGTCAACTGGTATGCACAGATTATGCCGATTGCCGCTTCATCCGGATTAGAAAGCACAGTGATAGAAGGCTACAGCTATGTGCTGGATATGCGCTCGCTCTACAATGAAACCGATGGAGAAGAAGGAGCTTTTGTGGTATCCACTAATGCTTCTTTTGGAGTAAACTATGGCGACCCTGATGATTACCCCCTTTGGGGCGCAATGTACGATTCGCTGGGACAGGCAGGCGTTTTGAGCACCGGCGCCACCATGAACATTGGAGCAAACGTAGATGAAGTTGGTGACGTGCCCACCGCCATGGAGAGTGATTACCTTATTACGGTAACCAACACCACCGATGATGACCTTAAAAATTCCGGTGCCGCTTACGGACTAACAACCATTGACCTTGGAGCTCCCGGAACCTCGGTGTACTCCACAACTCCCAATGATAATTACGGCTATAAAACAGGAACATCGATGGCCACACCACATGTGACAGGAGCCCTGACACTGCTTTTTGCAAATATGGACACGGCCATGGCTGAAGCTTATCATGCGCAGCCCGACTCCATAGCCCTGATGATAAGGAATTATCTGTTATTTAACACCGACCCGAATGAAGATCTGGAAGGAATAACGGTGACTGGCGGCCGCCTGAATGTTAACAATGCCATCATCGCAATGGACACGCTGCCTTTAGGACCCCTGTTGGGAGTGAATCATGATACAATTGATATGCTAATGCTGCCTTTGCAGGCGGATACTTCTGACCTTATCATCTCTAACGACGGGGGAGGAACCATCAACTATGGAGTCATTGTTTCAGACACCATAAGCTGGATAACAGTGGATGACACGCCCGGCACATTGTACAGTACGAATATCGATTCACTTGAAATGATTATTTCGGCCGAAGAGCTGATTGATGGCGACTATTACGGGGAAATTCATGTCCTCACGCCCGACACACTAACAATACCGGTATATTTAAGTGTAGGTCTTGGCACCAACACGCTGGATTTCGGATATAAAAAGAAAACCACTCTTCGGGCTTCACCGAACCCATTCAGCAATACCATTAGTTTTACTGTCGAAACACCCGAAAAGCTGACCACACGGGTAGAAATATACAACCTGTCGGGGCAGAAGGTGGCCACAATTCTCGACCGGCCGGTGCGAGGCTAAGAATCCATCACCTGGAACGCAGCCTCGAGCAGCATGCCTTTGCCCGACGGCATCTATATTGTGAAGGCATCTAACCAAAGGGATGCGGTAACGAAGAAGATTATTCTTCAGCGCTAAAATTCTCTTACAAAAACATTAACGGGCGGTTTCCCTGATAGTGAAAACCGCCCGTTTCTTTTTAAAGGGCGCTGCCTTCGGCCATTCAACCAGCTTATTCACTTTCGTGAATACGGCCAGAAAATCAACCCCCCATTACTACCGATTCAATAACCTGCGGATAGGCTTCATGCTCTATTTTATGGATTTTTCCGGCCAAAGTCTCCGGAGTATCTTCGGGCGTTACCAGGCATTTTTCCTGGTGGATAATATCGCCGGTATCGTATTTCTCATTGACATAATGAATCGTAATGCCACTTTCTTTTTCCCTGTTATCTATCACGGCTTTATGAACGCGATCGCCATACATCCCCTTACCACCGTATTTCGGCAGCAAGGCCGGATGGATATTAATAATGCGGTTCGGATAGGTATCGATAAGCTCCTTTGGTATCAGCCACAGAAATCCGGCCAGCACAATCAAATCGGGATTAACGTCGGCCAGGAGCCGCTGCACGCGATTCGTCTGATAAAGGTCTTCACGACTGAACACCGTGTGCGGTATCCCGTATTTCTCGGCGCGCTTTAACACAAAAGCATCCGCTTTATTCGAAAAAACCGCCGCCACAGTGATAAACTCATGGTAGAAAAAATACTTGATAATCTGTTCTGCATTGCTCCCGTTGCCTGAAGCAAGAATGACTATTTTCCTCATTAAGAGTGTTTTTTGCTTTTCAAGAAATAAAATGAGTAATTTTGTCCACTAAAATTACAAAATCATTTATCTTCGTAGTTCGAAGGGTTCAAAAATAAACATTTAGTAATTAATATTTTATAAGGTTTTCAGGGAAATAATTTTATTTTTTTCTTTGTTTTTAAAAAGATAAATTTATTTCTTTGCAGCCTGTTAATCAAAAAAAAGGAGAAAAAATGTCTGATATTTCAACAAGAGTAAAAGCAATCATCGTTGACAAGCTTGGCGTTGACGAGAACGAGGTAACCAACGAAGCAAGCTTCACTAATGATTTAGGCGCCGACTCGCTGGACACCGTTGAATTGATCATGGAATTTGAAAAGGAATTCAACATTGCTATCCCGGACGATCAAGCCGAAAAGATTGGCACCGTGGGCGATGCCATCTCGTATATTGAAGATAACACAAAATAAACCAACCTATCCGGATGAAGTTAAAACGCGTAGTTGTAACTGGTCTGGGTGCTATAACTCCATTAGGTAATAATGTTCCTGACTATTGGAACGCATTGCTTAATGGAGTTAGTGGCTCAGCTAAAATTACTCACTTCGATGCTTCTGAGTTTAAAACTCAGTTTGCATGCGAGGTAAAGGACTTTAATGTCAAGGATCATCTCGACAGAAAAGAAGCCCGTAAGCTCGATCCGTATGCGCAATATGGCATGGTTGCTTCTGATGAAGCTATCAAAGATTCGGGTATCGACCTGGAGGCCATCGACAGTGATCGTGCCGGAGTGATCTGGGCATCAGGAATAGGTGGTCTGGATACATTCACGAATGAAGTAAGCAATTTTGCTAAAAGCGGCGGCGCACCACGCTTCAGCCCTTTTTTCATTCCTAAAATGATTGCTGACATAGCTGCCGGTCATATCTCTATCAAGTATGGTCTGCGTGGTCCGAATTATGCTACCGTTTCTGCATGTGCTTCTTCAGCACACTCTATGGGAGATGCTTTCAACCTGGTTCGTCTTGGTAAAGCTGATTTCTTTGTTTGTGGTGGCTCCGAAGCTGCTGTAACAGAAGCGGGTGTTGGTGGCTTTAACGCCATGCATGCCATTTCAGTACGTAATGACGACCCGGCCACTGCCTCTCGTCCTTTCGATAAGGACCGCGATGGCTTTGTACTTGGTGAAGGCGGCGGCGCACTGATTTTTGAGGAGCTCGAGCACGCCAAAGCCCGGGGCGCAAAAATTTACGCCGAGGTTGTGGGTTGCGGCATGACTGCCGATGCGCATCATATGACAGCTCCTCACCCTGAAGGACGCGGCGCAATGATGTCGATGAAGCATGCCCTCGAAGACGGCGAGGTTGACCTAAAAGATGTTGATCATATTAATACGCACGGAACATCTACCCCGGTAGGTGATATTGCTGAACCTAAGGCTATCGTAAGTCTGTTTGGCGACCATGCCTATACGATCAACATTAACTCTACAAAATCGATGACAGGTCACTTGCTGGGTGCTGCGGGAGCCGCTGAAGCTATCGCTACCATCCTGGCAGTGAAACATGATATGATTCCGCCTACCATAAACCACTTTACCGACGATCCTGAGATCGACGGCAAACTCAATTTTACTTTTGGCGACAAAGCCATTGAGCGTGAGGTGAACGTTGCCGTTAGTAATACTTTTGGTTTTGGTGGCCATAATGCCTCACTGGCATTTAAAAAATATAACGGACAATAATTGACTTTGAAAAGGATTAAACCTGTTAAGTTTTACTTTTCTACTCACAAGCAGTTATATCACGCCATAAAAAATATTTTCGGGTTTTATCCCGGAAATATTTTTTTATATAAGCTGGCCTTTAAGCATAAATCAGCCGCTGAAAAGCAAAACGGGCTCTACATTTCCAATGAGCGTCTCGAATATCTTGGTGATGCGATCCTTGATGCCATTGTGGCCGATTACCTTTTTAAACTCTACCCATATAAAGACGAAGGTTTTCTTACCGAGATGCGCTCGCGCCTGGTAAGCAGAAACCAGCTAAACAGGCTTTCGCACAAGCTGGGGCTTCAAAACCTCATCCAGTCAAACCTCGAATCACCCGCTTTCAGCAAGAGCTTCAAGGGCGATGCTTTCGAGGCGTTCATCGGGGCACTCTATCTCGATAAGGGATACAATTTCACCAAAAATATTTTTATCAAGAACATCATCAAAGTACATCTTGATATTGAACGCATCCAGCAGGAAGAAATCAATTACAAGAGCCGCATGATTGAGTGGGGGCAAAAAGAGCATCGCGTGGTGAACTATAAGATGATCGAAGAAAAAGGCGCCGGGCATGCCAAGCAGTATGTTGTTGAGCTCACTATCGACGGAGAATCCTACGGAACAGGAAAAGACTTTTCCATCAAAGGCGCCGAAAAGCTCATTTCAGAAAAAGCATGGAATATGCTCATCGAAAAAGGGCTTGCCAGCGAAGAAAACATCTCCGATACGCATACTTGATAATCCCATTTTTTTGTTGCACTTTCGTGGAAGGAAATCCACGTCATGGCCAGGAAAAAACTCAAAATAGAATGCGCATCACATGAGGAGCTTACCCTTTTAGGAATCTCCTCCACCCTGCCCGATTACAGGTTGGTACACTACCTGAATAAGCAAATGAATGTTTCTTTCGCACGTCAGGATGAAATGCCTTACTATCTGAATGAAGAAAAAGTCTTGTTGCTGCCGCTCTACCACTTTTTTCATGAACTCTCAAAGAGCAACTGGTTTCTGCTGGCCAATACCTCAGCATCAAACGAATATATGATCCCAGCTTTAAGAAACATGGATTATTTCTTCCTGGTCGATGATCTTATCACACAAGCAGCAAAAGAAGAGCTTCTGAAACGACTGCGAAAAGTGCAGGGTATTCAACTGGCTTCAGCACTTATTCCTTCTTCCATTAAGAACATGGAACTTATCTACGCCGATTTGGAAATGCACCTCATGGAGCTACAGCGTGAGCCCCGCAGTAAAATCCCCATGTGGAACAGGGTAGAGGAGTGAAAAAACACCCCAGCCACTTATCATTCCACGCTCATATAACGATTATATTTTGGCAACATCCAGGTGATGATCAGGAAGAAAACCCCGGAAACGGCTATTCCGAAAATATTCGGATCAAGACCCAATGGCAAAGCAATTTCCATTTCTGTTAATGCCAGCGTGGTGCTTCCTCCGAAAAGCATGGCTACGAAGGCTGCCACCGGATTATGCTTTTTCCCATAGTATCCACCCAGCACCGGGATAAAGAGTCCGGAAACCATGAAAGCGTATGAATAGAGCATCAGGTTAAGCACATTCTCCATGCTGCTGGCCAGCCACAAGGCCATGGCACCAATCACAAAGGTTACTAACTGCGAGAGGCGCAATATTTTTTTATGATCGGTGAGTTTCTTAAATCGCCCGATAATATCTGTAACAATGTTCCCGGATGAAGCCATCAGGCAGCTGTCGGCGGTAGACATAATCGCGGAGAAATAGGCCGACATCATCAGGCCCATCAACCCCACCGGAAGTATAGTTCGAAGCAGCAAAGGTAATCCTTTCTCAGGGTCCAATCCTTCGGCGGTGGCAAACCCCAGCTCGGTAAACATCCCGTGGTCAACAGCCACTCTTGAGAACAGACCCAGCAGCACGCCCATAAAAGCCATCACCGGATACTCGAACAGTCCGGCAATATACCATGCCCTTTTAGCGGTTTTTTCGTCGGGTGTGGAGTAAATGCGTTGATAGAGCGTCATTCCCACAAACCAAATCGGGATAATGGTCACCACCCAGTTGAGGAAAGTCTGCCACGAAAGGTTAAACAGGTCGAGGTGCCCTGTGGCCACGCTATCGCGGATAGCATCCATGCCACCGATTTTAAAATAAGCTATGGGGATACCGATAAAGACCAGGCCTCCCATCAGAATTATCCATTGAACCGTATCAGTAAATATTACTGCTTTTAGTCCGCCCATCACCGTATAAACCACGGCGATAACCCCCATCAGCCATAAGGCAGTGTTCATATCCAGATCGATGAAGGTGGCAGAGGCCAGTTTGGCACCCGCCAGGATCTGTGAGCTGGTAAAGCCAATGTAGCCTATCGCCGAGATAATTCCGGCGAGCAGGGCTACATTACGTCCGTAATAGTGTTCGAAAATCTGGGGAAAGGTAAAAAACTTCTTATTCTTTCCCAGCTTACTCACTTTCGGAATCAGCACCACGGCAGTAAGCCAGGCGCCCACCAGGCCGGTGAAAAGCATCCACGATCCGGCGATGCCCATCATAAACCCCAGCCCTCCAAGCCCGATAGAAAAGCCACCGCCCACATCGGTTGCCACTACACTGAGTCCGACGTGCAAGCTTTTCATTTTGCGGCCGCCCACATAATAGTCATCAGGATTTTTGTTCTTTTTCAGGAAATAGAAACCTATTCCCAGCATCAAAATCATGTAAACAACGAAAATGGAGGCGTCTATCCAGTGCATAACAGTCTGATATTTTCTGTAGAAAACAAATATAGAAAAAATAGTTCATTATCCTTTAGAATAAAATTTTAACATCCTGTTATGAATTGATATCAGGGATAAAGGATGACGCTTCAGGACAACCCGCATCCATACCAACAATTTATATTTTGTATGGAAAGTATCTGGAAAAACTATTTTTTCTGAAAGTTGTTCCTTCTGAAACTAACTGATTTTTCGTGGAACAAAGAAAGATTGCACAGGCCGAAACCATCTACCTGATGATTGCCGGGGTTTTTATCGCCTCGCTGGTCACCAGCAACCTGATATTCCAGAAGTTTTTTTCCTGGGATTTCTTTGGATTGTATACGTTCGAGATTTCCGCGGGATTGATTCCCTACCCGGCCACTTTTCTTGTCACAGATATTGTGTCGGAGTTGTATGGCAGAAAGCGGGCTAACCGTATTGTATTAGCCGGATTAATTGCCAGCATCTTCACACTAATCGTGGTGACCATTTCAACAATGGTGCCGGCCACGCCGTGGTCGCCGCTGAGCGATGGCGAATATGAAAATGTTTTCGGATTGACATTCGTCAGCGTGGGCGCCTCAATGGCGGCTTACCTTGCGGCGCAGTTTATCGATGTGCAGTTTTTTCATCTCTGGAAAAAACTGACCAAAGGAAAATATCTCTGGCTGCGAAACAATGCCTCCACCTTCAGCTCGCAGCTTATCGATACAATGATGGTGCTGGCCCTGCTGATGTCATTTGGGGCACTGGACTGGAATCTGTTCTGGCCTCTGCTGCTGAACGGATACCTGTTCAAAGTGCTCGCAGCCCTAATCGACACGCCCATTATTTATTTTGTGGTGTGGCGTTTCAGGAAGCATTTCAGACTTAAAGGACAAGGCACGGAAATTAAACTCTCGCACTAATGACAAAACTTTATTCTAACATATTGGTAACCATTCAGTTTTCAGCCATTGCCATCATGGCTGCCACCGGCCCATGGCTGGCCAACACCTGGTATCTTCTGCTGATTGAATTGATTGGGGTGGCTTTAGGAGTCTATGCGATCCTGATTATGCGCATCGGAAATTTTAACATCCGCCCCATTGTAAAGGATAGCGGTCAGCTGGTCACTCACGGGCCTTACCGCTTTATCCGTCATCCGATGTATACATCTATCATGATTACCTTAACACCTCTGCTGATTGAATATTTTTCGTGGCTCAGACTTGGCGTGATGGTGGTTCTGTTAATTAACCTGATCATTAAGCAGCTTTTTGAGGAAGGACTTTTAAAAAATCACTTTTCAGGATATCGCGATTACATGCAACGCTCGCAACGGATGATACCCTTTATTTTCTAAGTTCCAGCTTTTTGACTTTTATCACCGGCTTTTGCCTTGCGCTTGTTGTGCCGCAGGTTCCCCGACCCAGCAGTGCATAAACCGGACAACAGCGCCGCACTGAAGTTACCAATAACACCACTGCAATTATCAGGACAGTTTCGCCGGCTTCACCACCAATTACTTCAAGAAAATAGAGAAGAAAAAGGACGGCAGCAATGCCTGTCCTGATGTACCGGTCTGTTATACTTACATTGTGAAACATACTTCTAATTTTATTTCTGCAAATTACTTTTTGACCCTCCCCGGATTTTCCGAGATAAATTTTTTCCATCCGCTGGCATTGTTTTTCGCCAGCCCGGTAGGGTTATCCTTCTGGAAAAAATGGCATAAGGCGGTGGCCAGTCCGTCGGTAGCATCAAGATACTGTGGCTCTTCCTTAAAGTTAAGCAAGCGCTGCACCATCGACGAAACTTGCTGCTTCGAAGCACTTCCGTTGCCCGTAATCGCCTGCTTAATTTTGCGGGGCGAGTACTCAAAGATAGGCACATCACGATAGAGCCCCGCGGCCATGGCCACACCCTGCGCACGGCCCAGCTTGAGCATCGACTGGATGTTCTTCCCGTAGAAAGGGCCCTCCAGCGCCATCTCATCCGGATGATATTCCTCTACCAGCGACAGTGTCCTCTCGAAGATTCTTCTTAATTTTACAGCCGGGTCAGTGATGCGCGATAATTTAAGCACACCAAGGGTGATTAAAGAAAGGCGGTTGCCTTCAGCTTTTATTACTCCGTATCCCATCACATTGGTGCCAGGATCTATACCTAAAATAATGCGCTCTTTTTTCGACAAGACGATGACTAATGGTTAACAAAACAAAGGTAAAGAAATCCTTCAATATTCTGATTAAGGCAGTGATTGTTGTTGCTGCCTATGCATTCCTGTATTATCAGCTCTTCCACAAAGACAAGCTTGAAAATGTGACCTTTGTCCTCGACAACTATGCCAGCAGCAATGCCACCTTGTGGGTACTTGCTTTTGTTCTTTTGCTGATGGTGGTCAACTGGGGCATCGAAGCCCTGAAGTGGCGTTTTCTGATGCGTAAGGAAGAGAGCATCGGAATTCTGAAAAGCATGAAAGCGGTCTTCGCCGGAATCACAGTCAGCATTTTCACCCCCAACCGCATGGGCGAGTTTCTCGGGCGGGTGTTTATCCTGAAAAAGACCAACCCCTGGCGGGCGATTTTCATCACTATCATCGGAAGCTTTAGCCAGCTGATGGTCACCCTCATTGTTGGTTACATCTCTTTTATCATCTTCTCGCTAAGATATTTTACGGGCACCGAAGAAATCTCCGACTACTTTGTTTATGCACTTATCGGAGCTATCGGCATTATTGTGGTGGTACTCGCTTTGCTCTACCTCAACGTCAGCATTCTCGACCCGCTCATCAACCGCTTGATCAATTCGCGCTGGAAAAAAATCGGGCAGTATTTTACCGTCTTTTCAAGGTTCGATACACGCACTCTGATAAAGGTCTTTGGCTTCAGCCTTTTGCGCTACAGCATATTCACCTTCCAGTTTATCCTGCTGGCTCAGGCATTCGAGGTGCCTGTGGGATGGGCCGAGGGGGCGATGCTGGTGTCGCTGATGTTCTTTGTTATGTCGGCCATCCCCACCATCACCCTGGCCGAACTGGGCATCCGGGGCTCGGTAACCATTGGCATTTTCAGCATCTTTTTTGAGGCGCACGGTAGCTTCACCCAGGCCATGGAGTTCGGGGTGTTTTCCGCCTCCTCGGTGCTCTGGCTGATTAACCTGGCCCTGCCGGCCATCATCGGGACTTTCTTCGTGTTTCAGCTCCGCTTTTTCAAGAAATTCAATGGCTCATGACAGCATTTTTCAGCATCCTCATCGCGATAAGCTACAGCCTGCTCATACTGCGAATAGCAAGAGGGTGGAGAAAAATCCGTCCGGCAGCCATGCAGCAGCAACCATCCCGCAAGGTGAAAGTAACGATTGTCATTCCGGCGCGCAATGAGTCAGGAAAAATAGGCCTGTTGATCAAAGATATCGGAAAGCAGCTTTATCCACTTCCGTGGATTGAAGTGGTGGTGGTTGATGATGACTCGGAGGATAACACCTACCAGGAAGCCGTTGAATCTCTCGACAGCTTGTCGCTGGAAGGCAAGGTTATCCGGCTGGAAGCTACCGAGCACAACCCTTCACCCAAGAAGAGAGCTCTGAGCAAAGGCATCGCCGAAGCCACCGGAGAGCTGATCATCACCACTGACGCCGACTGCCGTGCTGGCGAAGGATGGATTAAAACGCTCGTCGGGCATTACCTCGAAACGGGCAGCTCGATAATCTCCGGACCGGTGAGGCAGACCCCGCTCACCACCCTTTTCAGCAAGCTGCAGGCACTGGAGTTTCTGAGCCTGGTGGGTTCAGGCGCCGGAGCGATTGGTGCCGGAAAAGCGTTGATGTGCAACGGAGCCAACCTGGCATTCAGAAAAGAAGACTTCCTGAAAGTGGGAGGCTATGAAGGCAACGAAAACTACGCTTCCGGCGATGATGTGTTTTTGATGATGAAGCTGCAAAAGGAGATAGGTGACCATGCGATTTCCTTTGTAAAAAGCCGCAATGCGATTGTAGATACCGAAGCAAAAGAGTCGTGGAAAGAATTTATAAGGCAACGCACCCGATGGGCCTCCAAAGCCAAAGCCTACCGGACCATGTTTGCCCTGTACGCCTCAGGAGTTGTTCTGGCATTTAACGTGCTGCTGATGCTTTCGCTACCGGGACTGTTCTTTTTCCCAGGATATGCTCAGCTGGTGCTGATTCTGTGGGGCATCAAGCTGGCCACCGATGCCACCCTCCTGTTTCCGTTTACCCGGTTTATCGAGCAGCATCAACTGATGTGGTATTTTATCCCGGCACAGGTATTTGTGGCTTTCTACACTTCCATCGCCGGATTCCTGGGGTTCTCAAAGTCCTTTGCCTGGAAAGGCAGGGTGTATAAGAAGTAAGAAAAAGAGAAATCCTTTCGACAGGTTTCTATATTGTACTTTTGGCTTGACCCAAAAATGCATTTTAGTAAGCCTGTCCAATGACCATAATAAAACCACCACCAGATAAGCGGCAATTGAAAATTGCCTGAACATGCTATGGCGCCATTGCAAATGACGCCAAACGTTCGTAGCACCGGCTATTGTGTCTGCCCGAAAACTCAGCGTTAAGCGGAAATTGCATTTCCGCTTTCTTCATTTTCGAATTTGTAATTCGCAATTCAACCACAGATAAAAGGTTTCGTCTCTCAGATGCGCCAAAATCCACACGATTAAGAGCTTTTCTATCATGCTTTCGCTATGTCCGGAAGCTACGAATTCTTTTAGGTAAGAAAGGAAAAATCAATTACCCGGCCTACGAGGGTATGGCCAGCAAAACAAGCAGGGAATTATGGCGTGGGCTTGTGTGGTAGCCATTCGCGAGTGAGCCACCGGAATGCCGGATTGGAACTCATAATAATGCAGGCTTCATTAAAAACGGATTTTTTGCGTGAACGGCTCGAATGGCGTGGATAATTTCCTGTGTAGCTTTTGCGGCCATGCCCTCGTCAGCCTTGTTCCGACACCTCGGAATTGGTACTTTTGGGTCAAGCCAAAAGTACAATGAGAGCTGGTGGTTTCTGGGAATTATTAAGATTGTTAAAAACTCTTAATCAAAGCATAACGTAAAGATGTCATTGGTAAACGCCTCAGGCGGTGAGAAATCCAAAAGATTTAACCGTAAAAATCGATTATTGCATGCATAGATTTTATAAAACCACCGGTTTTTTTTGTACTTTTATTTTCACGATTAAAATAAATCATTCGATCCCATGTTTTCTGATAAACAACATTAAATCGTTTTTATCATGAGGAATTTATTAATTGTATTACTTCTAGCTGGCAGCCAGGCATTGGCGCAACAACCCGGCTATATGTCCGACTCGCGCGAAAAGCTAAAAACAGGTATTGGTGTGGCATTTACCGGAACGGATGCAATGTGGGGCTATTCTATGAACACCGCCTATCATTATTATCTCAACCAAAACATCAGCATTGCTCCGGGATTATCAGTAATGCACTTTCGTGATGATCAGGAAAATGTTCTTCGTACGGCTCAGGCTGAAGCAATCGACCTTGGAGTCTATTTTCACCTGATGGCGCGCGAACAGCTTTCATTTGAGCTGGGTGCCGGCGGAAACTTGCGCTATTTCCACTGGGGAATCGCCACTACGCTGGCAGAGTCATACACCTTCGATGATCAGCTCATCCGGGCAGGTAGCAAAGCAACCTTCGATCATTTTACGGGAGGCTACTTTCTGAGTGCCGGTTTCGGATATCGCATCAATCCTAAACTTCGCCTCCTCTTTGCAGAAGTATTACAAAACGACCCGAAGGGAAATGTTACATGGGATTCCAGAATCAGTTTGCTCATACAACTCTAAACCATGGAAACACCTGAACCGCAACCCAGAAAAATATTTACGCTGCTCGACCTGACCAAAAGTCTTCAGTCGATTATCCGGAAAACCTACACAGGCACCTATTGGATAAAAGCTGAAATAGCCCGGCTAAACTATTATCCGAAAAGCGGACATTGCTACCCGGATTTGGTTTACAAGGTGAAAGGAAAGGTGCAGGCCGAAATGCGCTCCATTATCTGGAAAAGCGATTTTAAAAAGCTTAACAACCAATTTAAGCAAGTGGTGAAAGAAGAACTGAAGGATGGCATGCAAATTCTTTTCCGGGCCACCGTAAACTTCCACCCGAAATACAGCTTATCGCTAAACATTGTGGATATTGAGCCGGCTTTTACACTGGGAGAAATGGCTCGTGAAAAAGCAGAGACCATCGAAAAGCTGAAGAGGGAGGGTATCTATCAAAACAATAAGCTCCTCCCCTTCCCGCTGTTACCCAAAAAGCTGGCGGTGATCTCAGTGAGTACCAGCAAAGGATATCACGATTTTCTGAATATCATCGAAAACAATAAGTATGGTTTTAAAATCGAGCACCAGCTTTTTTCTGCACTCTTGCAGGGAGACAAATGTGCAGCCTCCATTTCAGGTCAGCTTGATGAAATCAGGAAGATGAAGGCCCGGTTTGATGCCGTGGCTATCATACGTGGTGGTGGTGGCGACGTGGGACTCAATGCTTATGATGATTACAGCCTCTCGAAAGAGGTGGCCACTTTTCCTTTGCCGGTGATTTCGGGAATCGGGCACTCCACTAATGAAACAGTGGTTGAGCTGGTGGCTCATCTCAACAAAATCACCCCCACAGATGTGGCTTACTTCTTTCTCAATAAATTCCTCGACCTCTATCATAACCTGAATAATCTTCGCGAAAAGCTGCATGCTTCCGCCGATAAAAGGATACAGGATCAACAACACATCCTGGAAAGCAGGAAGCAACGCATTCTGCTGCACGTGCACCATTTTACGAATGCACAGCAAAAGAGTTTACAGAATACCAACCGGGAAATTATCAGGGAAATACATCGCAGGGTGCTCCGTGAACAATCCAAACTCAGCACCTATCCCAACTCCATCAACCGGAGGGCAAAGCAGGAAATAAAATCCGGACGCAGCCAGTTGCAAGTAAAGTCATCAAGCTTGCATACACTCACTCATCAGCACCTGAAATCGAACAGAAAACGAATGGAAAACATTCAAACAATAATAAAAATTCTGCATCCCGAAAATGTATTGAAACGTGGCTATTCCATTACCATGAAAGACGGAAAAGCCATCAAAGAAGTTTCTGCAATAAAAAAAGGCGATGTAGTAACAACAAAACTTTATAACGGTACATTCGAAAGTGAAATCAAAACCAAATCATCATGAAAAACCCGGAAAGCTACTCAGAAGCATTAAAAGAACTGGAAGAGATTGTCGAACAACTCGAGACAGATGACATTGCCGTAGACGAACTGCTGGATAAAGTCAAGCGCTCATCGGAGCTACTGCATTTTTGCCAGGACAAGCTAACCAAAACAGAAGAAGAAGTTAAAGCAGTGCTGCAGGAGATGCCACAGGTCGAAGAAGCTGCAGATACCGATAATAAAAACGAAGAACCAATAACAGAAGACGATACTGATGAACCTGGCAATAATGATGATCAGGAAAATGACATAAAGAATGCAGAATAATTCTGTTTTTTGTTTTGATTATTTCTGTTTTCCGATGTAATTAATTCTCATAAATCATTGTTGTCCGGTAAAACAATTGAGATTTCTCCCTGCGGTCGAAATGACAGCTTTATTCTAAGGATTGTAATTCAGTGTTTTACTATCCTTTACCGTTCACTTCAGTGAACGGTTATGTTGCAACCGCCATACAAACCGGGGTCCCAGCAATCGGAGCAGATTACAGGGACTAAAGTCCCGGCAGGTTGTGGAGGTAACCTTTAAACCGTTGGTTAAAACCAACGGCAAAGGATACTGATTCTTGATTGTCATTATGCATTGTGGATTGAATTTTATGGCTGTTGCCCGGAAAAACAAAAGCGTTCGGCTGCGCACTATTGGCCTACGAGGGTATGGCCAGCAAAACAAGCAGAGAATTATAGGGCAGGCCTGTGTGGTAGCCATTCGCAAGTGAACCGGTAGAATATTGATGAAATACTTACAAGACCGAAAAGCCAGGAACAATACTAATCTATCAGAGAACGACTCGA
>JASMTJ010000373.1:0-3705 GCA_041694335.1 Bacteroidales bacterium | reverse complement strand
CACTCTGATTTAGAGCAGTCTGCATGGTAATACCTCCGGTAGATTTGCGGAGATATTACAGTATTTTCCGAAACTTTTCAATAAATAACAGTTGCTTATTTAGCAAATTGGCTTTTTAAAAACGGTCGCAGCTACCGAATGCACCCGTTATGAGGGGCATCAGGCCGAGACCCGGGAAAGCATATCCGGGCTGATAAAAGGTTTGCTGGTGGCCCTGCTGGGACTATATGCCATGCTCGCAATCCCTTTTAAAAGCTATTTTCAACCCCTTATCATCATGTTTGTTATTCCTTTTGCCATGATCGGGGCGGTGATAGGGCATTTGATTATGGGGTATTCGTTGAGCGTAATGAGCCTGTTCGGGATGGTTGCGCTCACAGGTGTCGTCATTAACGGTTCTCTGGTACTCATTGATTTTGCTAATCGAAAACGCCTGACCGGTGTTACGGCATTCGAAGCTATTCTATCCGCTGGAGTGAAGCGTTTCCGTCCGATTATGCTAACGACACTCACGACCTTCGGCGGATTGGCTCCCATGATTTTCGAAACCTCCCGGCAGGCAAAATTTCTAATCCCCATGGCTTTGTCCCTTGGATTCGGGGTACTTTTTGCAACTTTTATAACCCTTTTCATGGTGCCTTCGGCTTACATGGTGCTCGAAGATATCATCAGGGTGATTGATATCAAACCGGCTCAGAAAAACAGTGAGGTAATTATTGATACTGTGAAGCAACAGTGAAAATATCTGCTGTAATATTTTTTAAAACTACCCGTGTTTACAGTGGGTAGCCTGCAACGAAGGACTCAAATGCTCAAATGGATGTTTTGCTGAAATCTATCAAATCGTTGCTGCAACAAGAAAATTCAGGCGAGAAGCTCAATAGAAATGAATTATAACTTATTAATATTAAGAAACAAACGTCTTAAGGTGAAAAAAACGAAGGAGTCAATACTATGAGAAAAAGAATGAAAAAATATAATCTTTTAATGTTCTTTGTATTTTTCTTTATTATAGCATTGGAACCCTGGTCTTTGGTAACAGGCATGGCCGATGATGACCATGAAATTTCAGAATATTTTGAACGGGAAGACCAGCACAACTCTCCATTTTCGGAGACCGACAATGAAGGCAATGAAACTGCGGGTCAGATTGCAGCATTGCTTTTACTTATAGCGAACTTGCCGGTAGCAGTGAGCATTCTGATAAAGGGAATCAATCAATTTCTGCCGATAGGAGCTGGATTAAAAAAAATACTGTCAAATCTTAACAGAATACAAAAAAAAGCCTTTATGGGGTTTCACTACTATTTGAATCTATCTATTTTGGGAATCATTCTCTGGCACTGGTTGGCTTCACAATGTAAATCTTCATTCTTGCCGGAGCTTGGGGCGATAGTGATGTTGATTTCGATGATTTTGGGATTTCTCATGAAATTTAAGTTATGCCCCAAATTCTTCAGGAAGAATGCTTACAAGATTCATACCCAACCCATTATTTTTATCGCTATGTTTTTGGTCTTGACGGTAGGTCATCTGATCGTCGATTAGCCTGGAGAATGTTTGTCTGGCTGTATCGAGCATGGATCTGTTTTAACAGCTTAAATATTTTGATTTGATTTTAAAAAGATGAGTACTGATATTGAAAACCGATTTTTTATGGAGGAAATTAAAATGTATCACAAGACAATGTTTTTTATGTTTTGCCTGGTTTTCGTCACTCTTTTTTCGATTCCTTCTTTCCTGGTTTATGCTGATGATGACCATAAAGAAAATATGTGGGGCAATCTGTTAGCCGACGGAAAAGGGGATAATGATGACAACTGCCAACAAAAAAGAAAGCAAGACCACCATCGGGATGAAGGCCACCATAGGGATGGAGATCATGGCAATAGCTCTGTAAAATCCTTGGCCAACCCGACTTACCAGTTTCAATGCGGGGCCTGCCATTTTGCCTATCAGCCGGAATTTCTACCGGAATCTTCCTGGATAAAGATCCTGACAAGCCTTGATGATCATTTTGGAGAATCCATTGAACTGGATGCTGAATCAGAAAAAATCATTACAGATTATCTGAAATCCAACAGCGCTGACCATAGCACGACAAAACGAGCGGCCAAAATCATGAAGGGACTTGGGAATCAGACCCCTTTGAGAATTACCCAAATCCCGTATATCATAAAAGAACACCATGAGATTACTCCGGATATATTGAAGCGGGAATTCATAGGTTCTTTATCAAATTGTATTGCTTGTCACACAACGGCTGAAGACGGAATTTATGATGATGACAATGTAAAAATTCCCAAATAGAGCAAGTACGACAGGAATATGTTCCATTTATTAAGGATTAAAAATGAGCAGCATATCGTTTGAGAATTTAAAAGGTCTTGCGCAGGAGGAGGTAGTCCAGCGGCAGAAGCAGGATGGTTTTAATGAATTGCCGACCCAGGGAAAACGAAAGGGTCTGGAAATCCTGATCGGGGTCTTAAGAGAACCCATGTTCCTGTTGTTGATCGCATGCGGGGCATTGTATCTGCTGTCTGGCGAGTTTCAGGAAGCATTGATGCTGCTTGGGTTTGTTTTTGTCATCATCGGCATCACCTTTTATCAGGAACGGAAAACAGAGCGGGCGCTCGAAGCACTCAAGGATCTGTCCAGCCCTCGGGCATATGTCATTCGTGATGGGGAAAAAACACGCATCCCCGGCAGGGAAGTGGTCTGTGATGATATTATCCTGCTGTCGGAAGGAGACCGTGTTCCTGCAGACTGTATTCTGATTCATGCCGTCAATGTTTCCATTGATGAATCTCTTCTGACCGGTGAATCCGTGCCTGTGCAAAAAACATCCACAAAGGAGACCTCTGCTGAGATAGGTAAACCGGGAGGAGATGATCTTCCCTTTGCTTTTTCAGGAACTCTGGTTGTATCCGGTCAGGCCGTAGGAATTATAAAGGCGACAGGAATCCGAACGGAGTTGGGAAAAATCGGCAAAGCGCTTCAATCCATTGAAGAAGAGCGCACCCCGCTTCAGATTCAGACCGGGAAGGTCGTCCGCACATTTGCGATTGTCGGTTGCATCCTTTGCACGCTCGTGATTGTGGTATACTGGCTGACCCGCGGCAACCTGCTGGAAGGATTTCTTGCCGGATTGTCTCTGGCCATGGCCATCCTTCCAGAGGAATTCCCGGTTGTTCTCACCATCTTTCTGGCGCTTGGCGCCTGGCGGATCTCAAAATTCCGGGTGTTGACCCGGCGGGTTCCGGCAGTGGAAACCCTCGGCTCGGCCACCGTGCTCTGTGTTGATAAAACCGGGACACTGACCCTTAATCAAATGACAGTATCCGATATTGTGGCCGGCAATCAGGTATTTAAGGTTGAAAAGACGAATGAAATACTTCCCGAAGAATTTCATGAAGTGGTCGAGTACAGCATTCTTGCAAGCCCGGTCGACCCCTTTGACCCCATGGAAAAGGCCATGAAGGAGCTGGGTGAACAAACCCTTTCACAGACAGAACATCTTCATTCGTCATGGACGTTCCAGCGTGAATATCCCTTAAGAGCCTGTCGCAATACCCATAGATTAATTCTTGCCTTAAATACAGTGATTTGCTAATGAGTAATGTAATTACAATGCAAATTACATTACAACTTGGAGCTAAAAATGGCTAGAGGGTTTATTAAAGGGCATCGAGATCAACTCTACCT
>JASMTJ010000372.1:0-17266 GCA_041694335.1 Bacteroidales bacterium | reverse complement strand
CCACGCCTGAAAGCGGATATGTGGCTAAAACGCTGATTTGGGCAGCCGGTGTTAGTGGAAGACAGGTTGAGGGAATACCTGAAGATATCTGGGTAAAAAACAACCGGATTAAAGTGGATGAATTTAACCGCTTGGATGGTTCTGAGAATATTTTCGCCATCGGAGATATTGCTTACATGGAAACCGCCAACTACCCTCAGGGGCATCCGCAGGTGGCACAGGTAGCTATTCAGCAAGCCGATATGTTGAGTGAAAACTTCCGCAAACACCAATCCGGGAAATCATGGACACCATTCCGATATACCGACAAGGGTTCGCTGGCAACCATCGGGCGTAAGCTGGCCGTGGCCGATTTGCCCTACCTGCACCTGGGTGGGTTTACAGCATGGATACTCTGGCTCCTGGTGCACCTCATGGCCATCGTGGGCGTGCGCAATCGCCTATTCATTTTCCTCAACTGGATGTGGAACTACATCACCTACGACCAGTCGCTGCGATTGCTGATTCGCCCAAAGATTTTCAGGTACAATAATATGACGGAGTAACATAAAGCCCGAGGTTACTTTTTTGTATATCGACTATGAAAGATTACAGCAAAGCAATATTCAGAAAATGTTTTATAAAGTGCTTTACTTCCAAGTAAGTAGGAAATGAACAATTATAATAATTAAGCTTTATTATATGGTGATATACAGATATGTAATCATATTAACAATATTGCCGGTGAGTAGTGCAGGGCAGGCTGATGTGCAGGAGCGTTTTTTCGAAAGCATCAAAGACAATGAGCTCAACGAGGTCAGGAAAATCGCTGAGTCGCACCCTGAATTGATGGATTCGCTATATATCGACGACCAGTTTTTAGTAACCATCAAAAAATATCCTGTCCACCAGGCTTTCAGGTATGCTGATAAAGAGCTGATAGATTATCTTCTGGCAAACGGGGCCGACGCATCCCGCAAACAAAAAGCCACCGCCATCATGCATTCTAGAACCAAAAGCTGTTTCGAGCTTTTAGTGGAATACCGCGATTTGGAAATGCTCAAATATTATCATGATAAAATCCTGGTTGAGGTTCTTGATTATACCGATGCTTTACAGCAAGCGGCAGAGTCCGGAGAAAAGGATAAAGTAAGGTTTTTGTTGGAAAAAGGGGAGATGTTTTTGATAGGAAAGTGATGGTGAATCCCTGTGAAGGATAAAGTATGAATAAAAGGAAACAATAGATAGAATGAAATTATACAGGTGAATATTTACCTCACATATTCAAGGGGGTAAAAAGCAAGTTATGAACTAAGGAAATTATTTATGAAACATTATTCAATCTTATTTTGGATACTCCTCATATTATTGCTGGGAGCTTGTGGAAAGACAGCCAAAGAGGATATAGAAAGCGACTTAACTAAACGCGGCTTGAAAGGGCCGGTGAAGAAAATTACTGAAAATAAATATTTAGCGGTTGAAAAATTTGGTGAGATTTCACCGGGTGAAATAATTTATTATCCTGATGCGAAAATTGTGGAATACAATAAAGATGGATTTAAATCAAGGGTCTATGATTTTGAACTCTGGACAGATTCTTCTTACTTAGATTACGAACTCACCTACACCCCCGCCTTTAAGCTTGCCTCTCAAACATATTTTCATAACGGTGAGAAAGACAAAGTCACATCATATGAATACGATGAAGACGAGAATTTGATTTGGGAAAAAGATCGCCATTCTGATACCACATGGCAAGAATTTGATGAAAGTATTGAACATATTTATAACGATTCTGGCAAGGTTAAGGAAATTAATACTTACGATGAAAATGGTAAACTTCATTATAAGTGTAAGTATGATTATGATAATGCAGGGCGCCTAAAAACCAGGATTTGTTATAATTCAGAAGGTAAACAAACCGGAACAACAGTGTTTGGTTATCATGAAAATGGAGTCCTTAAAATTGAAGAGTACAAAGACGCGGAAGAGATACGCCTTTCCAGGTATGACACCACAGGTAATGAGCTGGAAGAAATGGAGATATCATTAAACTCCAACCATAATGATACGGTTTCACATAGCACGTATCAATACGATAAAGACAACAACCTCATTAAACATGAGAAGTTCTATAAAGGGAAACATAAGCATACATCCCACTATAAATACACGGATGATAAATGGCATGAAGCGGAGACGGTTGAATATGACTTTCATGAAAATCCTTTATATAAAAAAATAACAAGGTATGATGAAGACGAGAAGATAACGTACAGAGAAATTATAACTTATCTGAAGCCTAAAGGAAAGATAAAAGAAAAATATACTTACAAATATCACTACGATGATTATGGAAATTGGACAAAGCGAATAAAATCCAGTTTTGGAAATCCATCAACAATAGTAATCAGAAAGATAGAATATTATGAGAGTTAAAACCAGCCTTAAAGCAGCCGCAATACTATTTGCAGGTTTATTGTGTTCTGTCCCGAATGCTTTTGCACAATCATTCGAGCCTGATATAAACCCGGAAGAACTTCAGTTTTATGAAGAGCTATGGGCAATTGATACACCTTCTGAAAATGATTTCACATGGAACCTTGCTGACGCCTTTAAATTCCCTGAAAACAAGGTCATACAAATTATCATTGTAGGGAGGTTTGATAGGTGGACCATGGTAAACGAAAACAGGAAAGTTGGATTAAGGTCGTTCAAGGCAAAAGATACTTTGAAGCAAAATGTGAAAGCCTATTTTATGGATGATTCTGAAAAAAAGTATTTCGAGCTTGTGAAGGGAGAAACACAAATAGTCTTTCAAGGCGGAAAGAAGCATGTGGATCATAATGTTTATTCAGGAAAACAAGCCGCCCTTGCTTTTGCGCTGCAGTCTGACAAGGTGATTGAAGCATATAATTCTATGGGTATGTGGGATAAGCTGTATTATCACATCTCATTTTTTGATAACGAAAAAATGCGTAGAAACTTTCTCAAAAAGCATTTTGGATTTGATAACAGCACTTTACAGGAATTATGAATAAACAGTATTGTCGTAAAGAGCTTATAACTAAATTATTACAACTCTTTTTCCGATGAAGTTTCATAAGTAAAACCAAATAAAATGATGAAAAAACTATTAATAATAACAGGAATATTGATTCCGCTTTTTTTATCTGCCCAAACCGGTCCGCAAAAGACCTATTTTGACAACGGCCAGGTGGAAGAAGAGGGAATGATGAAAGACGGAAAACGCGAAGGCGAGTGGAAAGAGTATTATGAGTCAGGGAAGCTTTTCGCCGTTTACCAATATGAAAATGGGATGCTCAACGGCCCTTCTGTGGCTTATCATGAAAATGGGGCACTCCTTGGCAAGGCTAATTACGTCAATGATATGCCAGTGGGTTATTTTGTGTCGTATAACATGAATGGGGAAATCCTTGAAACCGGAACTTTTGACCAGCAGGGTGAGAAAGTTGGGGTGTGGGAATACCGTGACTATTATTATGAAGATCTGATGACGGATAATGCACGCCCTGTTCAACTCAAATCGGTGAAGACTGAAAAAGATGGTGAGCTGCACGGCGTTCAGGAAGAATACTATGAAAACGGACAGCTGCAGCGACGGGAGCACTACACTAACGGAGAGCGCGATGGATTATTGGTGAGGTATTATGAAAACGGAAACCTGGCTGAAAAAGCAACCGTTATTGGTGGTGAGATTGATGGTGAGCATATCGTTTATCATGAAAACGGAAAAATGGCGGAGCTTGAGGTTTACAGTATGGGCTCAAAGGAAGGCGTGTGGAAAGAGTTTTTTGAGGATGGCAGTCTTAAGGAAAAAACCTCTTACCGTCACGATAAAAAGCACGGAGAGTATATTACTTATAGCGAAAGCACTGGGAAAGTTTCTGAAAAAGGGCGATTCGCAAATGGCGAAAAACATGGTGTATGGAAGGAGTACTATTGGAATGGCTTTTTGGAGAATAAAACTAAATATGAATATGGGAAGTATATCTCGCAGGAGAACTATCCCTATCAACTCAGACTGCAATTTGAAAATGCTTGTGACAAAGATATACAGGTGGCAATAAGGTTTAAGGACATAGAAGGAGTGTGGAGAACAAAGGCCTGGTATAAATTTGAAACTGGAGAGGAAGGTTATGTGGCTGACTTGCACGAAGAAACAGAGCATATATTCTTCTATGCCGAATCAATATCTGACAATAGTACCTGGAAGGGTGATTATAACAGGACCGTAGATGGAAGGAGCTATCCCTTCAGGAAGCGAATTGTTACGGTCGGTGAGATTGCGATTGAAAAAGTGAGGCTAACTTGTAATTAAATAGAATCAAAACTTGAAGTTTTTCATTTCATTGTCCAATCCTGAACGTTATGGTTTTTTAGGTAGGGGTTGCCGGTTAGCTTTATTTGCGATGGTCATATTATCTACATACCCGGGTAACCTTTTTGCTCAAAACGCCCGTAAAGCTACCAAAACCGAGCAAGCTGCCTTTCTGGAGCTACACAATCAATATCGGCACGACGTAGGGGTGGATTCCTTAGTGTGGAGTGACCAACTTGCTGATTATGCGCTGGAATGGGCTGAAGTGCTGGCTAAAGAACATAACTGCAATATTCGTCACCGACCGAGGAGTGGAGAGTATGCTCAAAAGTTTGGCGAAAATATCTACATCATGTGGGGTGGAGAGCCAAAGGTGGAAGATGTAATGCAGAACTGGGCCGCCGAGGAGAAAATACATTATAAGGGCGAGCCGATTGGCAGCATTAAGAGCAATCATCCCACCGGGCATTACACACAAATCGTTTGGCACGAAACTCGTCGGTTTGGGTGCGCCCGCGTGAGGTGTGAAAAGAGCCGCGGCACCTATATCTGGGTGTGTAATTATGATCCGCCGGGAAATTGGGTTGGACAAAAGCCATTTTGAGTTTAACAGTAGGTTCAATTGCTTTTGCTCATCATTTTCTAAATGGCCGGAATTCGTCAAAAAAAAAGAAAGGCTTCCCCGAAAGGAAGCCCCCGTTCAAAATTCTAAAACTGCGATTTAATTAACAACCATTTTTTTCGTGATTGTTTTATCGTTGATATTAACATTGTAAAAATAAACACCGGTTTCGAGGCGTGAACCATCAATTTCCAGCTTGTGTGTTCCGGCATTGACTGTTCCTAAATCTGAATACTGTAAGGTTTGCCCTACGAGGTTCACGACTTCAAGGCTCAGTTCTGCCTGTTGATTTAGTTTTATTTCTACAGTGGAACTAATGCTAAACGGATTAGGGTAGTTTTGGGATACCTTATCACTCATATCTTCCACATTTGCATTTATTTCTGTAATTACCCCAAAGTCGGAAAGATCAGCTTCCATCAATGTGTAATAGTTGGTTACATACTCATGATCAGGCTCCTGGCCATAAGCGATGCCGGGAATGTTATCTCTTTGATAGATAATATAAACCTTATTATCGCCCGGAATCATATTCGCCATTTGCGGAATAATGCATTCATCGAAGCTGTGCAGAGGATCGTTTGTTAAGTCTAAATGTTCAACATCGTTTGGGTTCCCAAACCATGTTCCGTTAATCTTTGCCCTTCCCATAATATGCCGGTATTTCAGAGGATCGCCAAGGTCTTCGCGTGGGGTGGCGTAGGCAAGGAAAACATTATCGTTTTCATCAAGCGTTATGGTGGGGAAAGTGGAGCAGCTATACACATAGGTGAAAAGATTATCCAAAGTCATATCAATTTCTCCGTTTCCGTCCACATCAGGAATCCAACCGACATAAGTTTCATCTTCCACAAGGTTTTCAAATGCAAGGGCATAGTGCTGGTTTTCTGCTTCAAAAGGATCCATTGTTTCATTCCAGTAGATAATTCCCTCGTAAAATGGAAATGCACTAAAAGTGCTGCCCGATCCCGTTTCTTCCTTGAAGGCGCGAATGAGTCCGAATGTAATATGCACATTGCCTTCGCTGTCAATATCTGCACCAAGCGTACCGTCTGGGGCGGCCAGAGTATCAGGTGCCGTTACCAAATCATCATAAATAACCTGGTTGTAGGGATTCTCCCAGACAACTGTTTTTTCCCAGTTTTCGCCATCATCTTCCGTTTTTAACATAAACAAATCATGGCCATACCACTGCGAAGAAACAATCAAAGCGATTGTGTTTCCATTTTTCGCCCAAATATATTCATCGGAAACAATACCGGTATATTCGTCACTGGTAGTTCCGGGAAGTTGAATGTTCTGATCCACCCAGGTTTCTCCACCGTCTGTTGAGCGAGAATACAATAAGGCACCGTCCATACCATTATATGGTGTTCCTGCGTTGGCTTCACTTGGCGTTACAGCAACCACATGAATAGTGTTACCATTGGTTATCATTCGTGGCCAGATTAAGTCATGCCCTTCCGGTCCTTCTAATGTGAAGTGTTCCCATTCTCCCGAGCCTTTGTTTTCTCTCTTTGAAAAACGCAGCTCCGTTCCGGTATGTGAAACGATAATTTCGCCGTTTTCTCCGTAAGGAGCATAGCTAGACCACCCACAACGTTCACTCTCAATTCTTTCAACAGGTTCTTCACTCCATGATTCTCCATCATAATATACATAAGCCGTTCCCCTGTCAGGAAAATTGGTGGCGTCTTCAAAACCCATGGTCCAAACAGCACCCATAGTTCCGTCTGGGTACCTGTGGAAGCGGTTTTCAATAGCCTGGTTTGTTTGGGCATCATAAACTGTAGTACCCAGTTCCGTTTCTTCGGGTAATAGCTTGTTCGCTTTTGGGAAATTTTTCATAAGCATATTGGCCCCTCCGTTTAGCCGGTCTTCTTTTGAGAGTTCAACGCTTAATTCCCTTTTCTTTTTTGAAACAGCTGACTTCTGAGCAAATGAAGTCATGGAAATTAAAACTACTGTAGTTAAAAGTAAAATCTTTTTCATGTTATTTTATTTTTATAATTTGCACTTCAAATATAGTTGTACAACATTTGAAAGTAAAGAAAAAACAGAATATAATTCATTTAATATCAATAATTAAGGGGTTTCACCTTGATTTAAATAGGTAAATTATATTATTGAAAGTAAAGTAAATTACGGGTCTATGATAGGTGAAACACCGTATTCTGAGTATCGGTAATGAAATACTTTTTATTTCAATTGACTCTACTATTTATGGATTTTTATATCTGACAATTTTCCTAAATTCGCCCTGATTTAAAACAACTAAATAAAACCAAAATGGAATCACCTGTTCTTCGGCTCTTGCCAGGAGTCACTAAAAACCTGCACAAAATTGAGTTGCTTAGCATTTTCCTTATAGCTATCGGGTTGTCACTCAAAATACAAAACGTTTCGCAAGCTGTACTGATTCTCCAAGCTCCTTTTGCCCTTTTGGGAATATCCTATTTTATGATTGCCGTTTATGCTGCAGTTAACAGAGAAGGCGCTGTTCATCGTTTCATATTCAAGCTGCGCTTTTTGTTAATGGCCATAGCACTAAACGCTATCCTGTTCACGCTGATGAATTATACAGGAGGAGAGCTGATGATAAAAGTTTCAGCTATTGGACTGATGATCATCCTGGGATATGATGTTGTGAATCATATCGGAAATCCGGAGGCGACAAACCGCTATAACCTGGTCAGAACGATTGTGTTTCTGGCTATACTTTTGGCGCTTATTCTAACCCCACAAGATAAGATCAATAAAACATTGAACAATCAAAGCCAGACAATTGAAGAGGTAGCCTGATTCTTTAACTTTCCGGTAAATTTATCCTGTTAAAGCGGCTTTTGATTTTAGGAGGGATTATTTGTTGTTGTGATTTAGCTGTTAATTGAGGTTTCTTTTTATTTTTGATATTCTATAAACCAATCTTATTTACCATGAAAATACTGAAAACCGTTCTAATCGTCGTGTTGGTGATTATTGCTATTCCTTTAGTCACTGCGCTTTTTGTTCCGAAAGACTATGAGGTGAGTCGGGAAATTCAAATTGACAAACCCAAAGCGGAGGTGTTCGACTACATCAAGCACCTTAAAAACCAGGACAACTACAGCAAATGGGCAAGCATGGATCCGGACATGAAAAAAACATACACGGGCACCGATGGGGAAGTTGGATTTGTTTCTGCATGGGAGAGTGACAACCCGGATGTGGGTAAAGGCGAACAGGAGATTTTAAAGATAGTACCCGGAGAGCGGGTGGATTTCGAACTACGATTTATCGAGCCCTTCAAAGCAAAGGATCATGCATACATGATTACGAAGAGGGTGGATGAAAACACCACCTCGGTGAAATGGGGATTTGATGGTCATATGAATTACCCGATGAACCTGATGTTGCTTTTTATGGATTTCGAAAAAATGCTGGGTGATGACCTGACTACCGGTCTTCTGAACCTGAAAAAGGAGCTGGAGAAATAGTACTGGTTTTAATGAACTAATAAAATCTGCTAATTGACTTAGCAGATTTTTTTTGATGTATTGAATATATTTTTATATTTGCTTCATAACCTGTTTTTAATATTTTTATTAACCTAAATTCAAACAAATTATGAAACAAAAATTTTTATCATTACTAATGGTTGTTGCCATTTTAGTGGCCTCTGGATGTGCAAGTATTGTCAGTAAGAGTAGTTACCCTATTACCATTAGCAGTGATCCGTCAGAAGCTAAAATTACAATTACAGACAAAGGTGGAGTTGAGATTTATCAGGGAAAAACCCCCGCATCGCTTAAATTGGATGCCAGTGACGGCTTCTTTTCCAAAGCTCATTACCAGGTCAAGTTTGAGAAAGAAGGCTACAATGTTCGTACAGTGCCCGTTGAATTCGGACTTGATGGTTGGTATTTCGGGAACATCCTGATTGGTGGTGTGATCGGTATGTTGATAATTGATCCGGCTACCGGTGCTATGTATAAGCTGGAAAGACCTCGTATAAACCAGACTTTAGACAAGGAAGGTAATACAGCGAATGCAGAGAGGGCCTCGCTTAAGGTTTATGATATCAATGATATTCCGGAAAAATGGAAATCAGACCTTACTAAGGTAACTCAATAATATTTAGTTGTCAGAAGAGTGAAAAGAGAATCCAGCCCGGGTTCTCTTTTTTTGTGAATAACAATTTCTTAAATCCCTTGATCAGTGAGCCTTTTCAAATGCTTCCAGATCAATGCCCGTAAGCCGTTTGATGAAAATGGCAGCTTTTTCGTCATCCAATGCCTTGAGTTCAGGATTTTCATTGCGGCGGAGGTATTCGATAAAATCCTTGTAAAGCCATTTGGCATGATAGTGCTTGCTGAAGTGATGGGTGAGGTGCAGATAAAATGAATACGGGTTAAAAGCGGTTTGTCCCTGCTCGAATCCGGTAAACAACGTGGTCAGCCCTTCGCGTTTATCCTGGTGAAAGTCCCTGATATCATCGGTGAGCTGGCAGTAGAGCGACCAGAGCACTCCGTCGTTCATACCCTGCTGAAACTCCTTCTCAGAGTTGAAACGAATCGACATCAGCGTGAAATGGGTTTTCAGTCCCAGGAGCATTGTTTTTTCAATGATACTCTCCTGTTTGTTGAGGTCAACGTCCAGGTGCCTCTCTTCGTACTGTGCTTTTTCAAGAAGGTAAAGGATTTTATAGATGTATTCATTTTCACTAAAAGGGAGGTCTTTAGCTGATTCCTGTTGTATCACATGAATAAAGTGTAGCAAGTTGTTTTCGTGCGGCGCTACCGGCTTACCAGATAAGGCATCCAGCGTCCGCTGGTGAAATGCTGGTTTTAGATCATCCGGAAGGATGCCGGCATCGAGCGATAAATCAGCCACCACGTAAGTAATTCCAACGTAAAATCCTTTCAGGAAAGCCTTATGCATTTCTTCATGATGGTTCTTCTTTTTAAATACAGGCTGGTTGATAAACACCGCCAGTGTATTGGCCATCATCACCTTAATCATGTGTTTATGATTATCGGAAAAGTCTATCTGCGGAAGCATCTTTTCAAAACGGGCAATTTTTTCGAGGTAAAGGTTTTTGTAGGAATCAATCACCGAAAGGGTTTTCCGTCTTCTGAACCAGAGCAGCCAGGCCATCAGCATAAACTGTGAGGTATGTGCAACAGGATATTCGTTTTGTCCCATGGTGGCCATCATGTAGTATTTCTGCAGCACCTGTAAAAACCGGAGCGGCTTCTTACCAAATGTTTTCTTCAATTTCAAGATTTCATCCGAAGGGTCATCAGTAAATCCATCGTTTGACCGGAAAAGCTCCTCTACCAATGGCATGGCATCAGATTTCAATTGATCATACAAGCGATCGTAAGCTTTAGATTTATCGTGGACACTATTCACTCTCAAATGATGGATTTAGAATCAGCTATAAAGATAGTACATCTGTTGAAAAATGAAATTTAATTTTTGATGGGGTTCTTTCCGGAATTAATCAAACCGGAACGCCGTCTTATTATTCACAAAAAAGAAACCTGATGTCAGTTTCACCCTTGATTTCTATTCAGGGTATCATTTTTAGGATGGATATACGACTCTGTTTGACAGTTTTTTATGCAGATATTTATTTTCTGTGATTTGTCGGACGTATGTGCTTTTTAACTTTATTTGCGCGCTATTTATTTAAACTGATAAAAAATGTTGTTAGTAATTGATAATCAGAGCGCATATATCAAAAGATTTAAGCGCGACTATTTGAATGAAAATGATATTCCTTACAAGGTTTTTGACCATAATGAACCTGTTCGCGGTGAGTTTCTGAAGGATATCAAAGGGGTGATTCTTTCCGGAGGGCGAGGAAATCCCTATCAGCCACTCAACCTGACGGCTAACTTTGTGGCGCTCATGCGTTTTGAAGTGCCGATTATCGGGTTTTGCCTCTCGCATGAAATTATTGCTGTCGCTTATGGCGGTCATATCCGTAAACTGCCCGAGTATCATGGCAGGAAGGAGCTGGTAACCATCACCAGGACCGACGACCCGATTTTTGACGGACTGTCTTCGAATCAGATTGCTTTGCAGAAGAAGCACGCCTGGCATGTGTCGCAAATTTCAGAGGAGTTTGAGGTGCTTGCATACTCCGAAACCAGCCCGCACGAGATTATTAAGCACAAAACAAAGCCCGTTTATGGATTTCAGGCGCACCCGGAAGTCTCAGGTAAAGACGGGATGCAGATTATGAAAAACTTTATTTCCCTTTGCGGAATGGATCCGCAGTAAATCATTGACCTATGAAAATTGCAATCATTTATAATAAAGATCTCAGTGGGGTGATAAACACCTTCGGGATGCAGAACAAAGAGACTTATGATCCGCAAACTGTTCAGCGGGTGGCCACTGCCTTGGAGAATGCCGGGCACAATGTTTCGGTTTTTGATGGAAACATGCACATCATCGAGCGGATACAGGATTTCATGCCGCGGGTTATCCACCAGGAAAAAATGGGGATGGTTTTTAACATGGCCTACGGTATTCAGGGCGAGAGTCGTTACACGCACATCCCTTCGATGCTCGAAATGCTCGGCATTCCTTACGTTGGTTCTTCGCCTTCAGGACATGCCCTTGCTCTCGATAAGGTTATCACGAAAGTGATTATGCAAAAACATGACTTGCCCACCCCCGACTTTTGGGTCTTTTCTTCTGAGCAGGAAGATATGAGCACCGTGAAGTTTCCGGTCATCGTAAAGCCCAAGATGGAGAGTGTTTCCTTTGGACTCAGGGTGGTGCATAACGTGGATGACCTGCGCGATGCCGTCGCCTTTATCATTGAGGAATTTAAGCAGCAGGCTTTGGTGGAGCAGTTTATCCGCGGACGTGAATTTGCGGTGGGGGTGCTGGGGAATAATCCCGTTGAGACATTCCCGGTGCTTGAGATTGATTTGGGGAATGATCCTGATGCTATACAGACAGTGGGCGATAAGAAAGAGAAACCCCGCCGGAAAGTTTGTCCGGCAGATATTTCAGAGGAGTTAGCCCGTCAGATGCAGGAGCTAAGCCTGAAAGCTTTTAAGTCGCTACAGCTGCGCGACTTTGCGCGTGTCGATATCCGGTTGGATGAAAATAATCAGATTTATCTTCTGGAAATTAATTCGATGGCCAGCCTGGGGGCTTCCGGCTCCTATGTGCGTGCAGCAAAGGAGGCCGGGTACGATTTTGATGCCTTGGTGCAGCGAATGCTCGATGTGGCAGTCGTACGCTACTTTTCCGAGCAGGCTCAAGCCCCCACCGAACAGCAGAAACGCGGAAACAATAACATGCTCGTCAGGATGAGAAGCTTTATGCGATCGCGTTCAGAACAAAATGAAAAACTTCTGCAAAGGCTGGTTGACCTCAACACTTACGTGAGAAACAAAGAAGGAGTGGATAAAGCGGGGTTGCTCGTAAACCGGGCACTCAAGTCGCTGGGTTTTGACCAGGAAGTGCTCCATAATGTGGAAATTGGCAACAGCCTGTTTTTCTCCAACCATCCCGGCAAGGAAATGGATGTGCTGTTTTTAGGCTACCTCGACAATGATGTCAGAAGCGGGAACCATGAATATTTCCGGCCCAGGGAGCAAAAGCTTTACGGAACAGGTATCTGGGAGAATAAAGGTGGTATTGTGGTGCTGATTCAGGCGCTGCAGGCCTTGCGCTTTGCCAGGAAATTGTCGCGGTTAAAGATTGGTGTCCTGCTTACTTCTGATAATACCCTTCACAACCCTTTTACCAGAAACAATATTGCCGAACTGAGCGGAAGGGCAAAGGTGGTTATCGGGCTGAGTGGCGCCGGGCTTTCAGGAAGTATCATCACTTCCCGATCCGGGGGTGCGGTGTATCGCTGGAGCGCCAGCCTGAAAAAGGATCAGGATACTTTTATGCTTGGCACAGCCATGAACAACATCAGCAAAGCGCTGTCAAAACTGTCGGCTCTCAGCAATGACGAAAAAGGTGTGCTGGTTTTGCCTACCCGGCTCAACATAAAAAGCGATATAAACCATCCGTGGTTGCATGCAGAAACAACCGTTAGCGTTCGTTATTCTGAGGAACAGAGTTTTTCAGGCCTTGGGAGTATGATTCATAAAATACTTCACGATAAAAAGCTCAAAGGATTGACATTAAACTTTGACGGCGGAAAAACCCGTCCTCCGATGCTTCGCAATGAAAAAAGCGGGGAGCTGTATCAACTGATAAGAAGGAAAGCCCGCGAGCTTGATATTTATGTTGAAGAAGAGCAGCGCTGGAGCTCAGGAAGTGTAGGGTTTGCTCAAAGAGATGTGACGGTTTTGGATGGCTTTGGTCCGGTGGGTAAGGCTTCTGAAGAAGGCGGTAATTTTATTCTCCGGCACAGCTTGTCAGAGAAGTCTATTCTGCTGGCCGCTGTGCTATTGGATTTTGAGAAATGATCGCAGGCTAAAAAACCTTTAAGCTGCTGATATTTAACAGTCCCCTTTTAGGGGTCAGGGGTAAAATCAGCAGAATGAAATAGTTCCCTTTAAGGGATTTAGGGGTTTCTGAACTGCATTCAAAAATAGAAGGAGGCTAATGAAAAAGGGGAAAGGGGATTTGAAGAATATTTATGTGCTTCAGTAAGTATTGAGAAGTAAAAGTGGTTTGGGAGGGTGAATAACCCTCAACCCATCTTTTTTTTATCTTTGCTTCAAATCAAAAACCGGAAATATGAAATTACTTGAAGGAAAGACGGCCCTTGTTACAGGAGCCTCCCGTGGAATAGGAAAAGCCATTGCTTTAGTATTTGCTAAAAACGGTGCAAACGTCGCTTTCACCGACCTGAAATATGATGATGCTGCCGAGGCACTCGAAAAAGAACTCGAGGATTTTGGCGTAAAGGCCAAAGGATTTTCTTCCGACGCCTCCTCATTCGAGGATAGCGAGCGCGTAGTAAATGACATACTCAAAGAGTTTGAGCGCGTGGATATCCTGGTGAACAACGCAGGAATCACCAAGGACAACCTGCTGATGCGCATGGGAGAAGGCGACTGGGATGCGGTGCTTACCGTGAATCTGAAGTCTGTTTTTAACCTTACCAAAGCGATTCAGCGCCACATGCTGAAAAACCGCAAGGGAAGCATCATCAACATGAGTTCTGTGGTGGGTGTCAACGGAAATGCGGGGCAGTCGAACTACTCAGCTTCCAAAGCCGGAATGATTGGTTTTACCAAATCCATCGCGCAGGAGCTCGGTTCGCGTAACATCCGCTGCAATGCCATTGCTCCCGGATTTATCGAAACGGAGATGACGCACAAGCTTCCTGAAGATGTGAGAAAGGAATGGGCGCAGCAGATACCATTGCGCCGTGGCGGGAAGCCCGAGGATGTGGCTAACACCGCTGTATTCCTGGCCTCCGACCTGTCAGATTATGTTACCGGACAGGTCATCAGCGTGTGTGGCGGTATGAGTACTTAAGCTATTAGCATCATTCAGATACCATTGAACCTTGTTAGAGATACCTATTAAGACCAGTTTACCCCTTTGGTATGCAGTTTTTGCACTGCTTGCAGGGGTGGTCTATGCTTCGGTGCTTTATCTCTTTAACAGGAAAAATAAATTTGGCAATAAGCTTACAGCGATGATGTTCGTTTTGCGAACGGTGGCTGTAGCGCTTATTGCCTTTCTTTTGCTCAACCCGCTGGCACGCTCTGTTTCAACCTACCGGGAGAAGCCTGTGGCCGTGATGGCCCTGGATAACTCGGCCTCTATGCAGGCCACCTTGCAGGATTCTGCTGCATTTATGAAGAGCTGGGAGGCCCTGAAAGAAAAGCTTTCGGATAAGTATGAGCTTCGTTCGGTGACGTTTGCCGACGGCCTGCAGGAACCTGACACCCTGCACATGACCGGCCCTATTACCAATATCAATAAATTCTTAAACGACGTAAACGATCGTTATCCCGGGGAGCGGACGGCCGCAGTGGTTATAGCTACCGACGGAATTCATAACAGAGGGGTAAGCCCCGAGTATGCTGCCTTTAATCCCAAAACCAGGCTGATAGCGGTTGGAGTGGGAAGCGAGCAGGAAAAGACAGATCTCGTTATTCAGCAAATCCGAAATAATGAGGTGGTGTATGCCGGAAACGAATTTCCGGTGGAGGTGCTGATCAGGGCAAAACAAGCTGCCGGGAAGAGGTCTGAACTCAACATCACGAAAGACGGGAAAAAGCTGGCTTCGGAAACCGTTGACATCACCAATAATAACTTCACGAAGACCTTTGACTTTTACCTGGCTGCCGAAGAGAAAGGGCTTCAGGAATATGTGGTTTCCCTGAGTCCGGTGGATGGGGAGGAAAACACTGGCAATAATTCGCAGAGCATTTTTATGGAGGTGGTGGATGAGCAGTCTGAAATCCTTATCCTGGCCCATGCCCCGCATCCCGACGTGTTTGCGATGAAGTCGGCCATAGAAACCAAGCCCCGCTATGCTGTTTCCACGGAAGTGCTAAAAGATTTTGAAGGCAACCTGAACGATTACGACCTGGTCATCCTGCACCAGCTGCCTGCTGAGAACCGCCTGTCGAGCGACCTGATGGCGCAGGCCTTTTCTGAGGAGCTGCCCTTGCTGTTTGTGCTGGGCCAACAAACGGCGATGAACTTCTTCAGCTCGATGGATGCCGGGGTGGATGTCGATGGGTTTAATGGCCAGTTCAACTACGCACTGCCGGCTTTGAATGAAGATTTCGCGCTGTTTAAATTGTCGGCAACCACCAAAAACTGGTTGAACGAATGCCCTCCGCTTGCTGTGCCTTTTGGCGATTATTCGCTGGCCATGGATATGAAAACCATGCTCTATCAGCAACTGGATAATTTCACTACCTCCATGCCACTGGTGGCCTTGTCGGATAATTTTTCGCAGAAAACCGGCGTCATTGCCGGCACCGGGCTCTGGAAGTGGAGGATGAGGAGCTATGTGCTGAACAAAGACCACCGTGCTTTTGATGAGTGGTTTTATTCCATTGCCCGCTACCTGGCCATCAGTCAGGATAAAGACTTTTTCAGGGTTTTTGCGCAAAACAAATATGCCGGTGGCACGCGCATCATTATCCGGGCCGAGCTATACAACGCTTCTTACGAACTGGATAATACCCCGGAAGTGAGGATTACACTGACCAACAAAGAGGGGGAGGAGTTTGAGTACCTGTTCGACAGGATGGATGATAAATATGAGCTTGACTTAGGCAGCCTTTCTGAAGGGGTTTACCAATACACCGCCACAACCGAACTGGCAGGCAATGCCTATGAAAAGAGCGGAGCGTTTGTGGTTTCGGGGCAAAGCCTGGAGCTGTTGAGGACAGTCTCCGATTTCGACCTGCTCAGGAAGCTGTCATCCAAAAACAATGGCTTTTTTACGGAGCAATCATTCGTAAGCGTCGTTGCCGACAGCCTTCTGGCTGATGAGGCCGCTAAGCCGGTGCTCTACAGCGATACCAGCTACAGCAGCCTGCTGAACAAATACTGGTTGCTGGCTTCAATCCTGCTTTTGCTTTCGCTGGAGTGGTTTTTACGAAAATATAACGGAGGTTACTGATGTTCTTCTACCTGTCGAAAATCCTGGGTTACCTTTTAAACCCCACCGCATGGGTCTTTATGGCTTTGCTCGGAGCTTTGTTCCTGCCTAAAAAGTTCAGAAGATATTTCCTGGTTGCCGCCATAGTGCTGTTCTATCTCTTTTCGAACAATGCGCTGCTGAATCTTGCCTTGTCGGGATGGGAGCGGGATGGACTGACGACAGTGGAAAAGACCTACGATGTGGGCATTGTTTTGGGAGGCTGGATTGCGGAGGAGGACGAGCGGCTCGACCGGGTGGTGTTTAAGCGCGTTCCCGATCGCCTTTTCCAGGGATACCGCCTTTATAAAACCGGAAAGCTGAAGAAGCTGCTTATCTCGGGTGGCAGCGGCCATTACCTCTATCCTGAAAAGAGTGAGGCGCGGGCCATCAAAAAATACCTTACGGAGATTGGGGTTCCCGAAAAGGATATCCTGATTGACCCGGAGTCCCGAAACACGCATCAAAATGCAACTTTTAGCAAAACTATCCTGCAGCAGCACGACAGCCTGCAAAGCAAGCTGCTGATTACCTCTGCCATCCACATGCGCCGGGCGGCCGCCTGCTTTGAGAAGGAAGGGGTAGCGTTCGACCGCTTTGGCACCGACCAAATCGCTAAGCAAGACCATGTCTATAACCTCGAAGTGCTCTTTGTGCCAGATGTCAATTCCTTCTACTACTGGCACCTCCTGATCCATGAGTGGATTGGGTATGTGGTGTATGATGTGAGGGGATATAT
>JASMTJ010000371.1:0-2659 GCA_041694335.1 Bacteroidales bacterium | reverse complement strand
CATTATTCATAAATTATCTATTACGATGCTCAACTATCGGCAAAACACAAGCGTCCTCATCAAATTTGATTTGAAAATAGTTCACTATTTCCTGCATCAAATTTGTCTGCGGTTGCTTGCGTTTTTTGATATTTGAACATCTCATGACGGAAACTTATGAATAAAGCAGGCTAAATATTTAGCTGCATCGATTCAAAAAAAAAGCCGGAACATTGAATTGTCCGGCCTTTTCTTATTTTCAAAAATTTTTAATTTCTAAAGAATAGCATCCAGTTTAGAAGCCAACGCGGCCTTCGGAACAGCTCCAACCTGTTTATCAACAACTTCGCCATCCTTAAAAAACAGGATTGTCGGAATGTTACGGATACCGAACTTTACAGATGTTTCGGGGTTACCGTCCACATCCATCTTGGCCATTACCGCTTTGTCCTTGTACTCCTCGGCAAGCTCTGCCACAATAGGGGCCACCAGCCTGCAAGGGCCGCACCATTCGGCCCAGAAATCAACCAAAACGGGTTTGTCTGACTTCAATACTACGTCTTCAAAATTAGAATCGGTTACTTCAACAGTCATAATTTCAATAGTTTTAAAATATCAATTATTTAATTTCAATTATCCTGAAGGCTATTAGCCTTTTCTGTAATTAGTGTCTGTCCATAAAGTACCATTTGCTGTGTTATGCTTGCCGCCAAGTTACCTTCATCTAAAGGCCCCACAGCCAAAGCAAAGACCACTGGAAGAGAAATCCCCCTCTCCATGCGCCAAACCCTCATGCTACTATCCTGCCATTCTACATTCTCACCTTCCTGCCTTTACGCCATGCAAATGGTTACTGACTATTGCTATTAACAACACCTTTTTAGTGTGCTTGTTCAAATATAAATATTTTTTCAGAACCCATTCAGGACAAATTTATCTGCAACTCAGGATGTTCATCAAAAAACTGAAGAACATCTTTCTGAGAAAGGTCAATTCGTGCCGAACGTGACAATAGTTGCACACGGTTATGCTCATTGACGGGATCGAAAACATGAAATCTTAACGATACATTGCCGCGATTATCAAGCATCACGCTGGCCAGTTCATTCACCAGCTCTTCAGTAATTTTATCGACAGGAACATTCAAAGAAAGGCTTCGCACGTGGTTTTCCAGAACATCGTCCAGGAAAGAGATGGAGTTTATCTTCGTCTCCAACTCATCGGGACGATATTTTTTAGGCTGTACCTTTCCTTTTATCAGAAGGAAAATGCTGCCATCATCGGGGACAGTATGGTATTTGCTATAATCGTTGTAATCGCGTCCAAAAAGGGCAAAATCATAAGACCCTGAATAATCCTCAATGGTGATAATGGCGAACGGGTTTTCCTTGACCCTGGTAACTCCGCGCCGGATTCCGGTAACCATACCTCCGACAATAAAACTTCTTCCGTTAACAGCCGAAAGATCGCTCAGTTCGCTTAGCTCCGTATTACAGTAATGCTTGAGTTCAAGCCTGAAACGATCAAGCGGATGAGCCGAAAGATAAATCCCAATCAACTCTTTTTCCCGTTTCAGTTTTTCAATACTGGTAAATTCAGGCACTTTTGGAATTGAAGGTCGTTTTACGGCACCCGTCATATCAGCGGCACCAAAGAGTGACACCTGATTGCTTGCTTTATCGGCCTGAAAGCGGTTGCCATACCGCAACAACCTCTCAATAAAGGTGCCTTCTTCACCATCGCTAACAGCAAAAAACTGGGCTCTGTTAATTTCTCCCAGATTATCGAATGCACCTGCAGCAGCCAATGCCTCAAGATTTTTCTTGTTTACCGTTTGCAGGTTCACACGTTCCACAAAATCAAAAATATCCTTAAAAGCTCCTCCTTCTTCACGTTTTCGGATGATCTCCTCCACGGCACCGGCACCAACACCTTTAATACCTGCCATTCCAAAACGTATGGCACCTTCGGCGTTTACGGTAAACTTCCTAAAACTTTCATTCACGTCAGGCCCAAGGACTTCGAGTCCCATCCGGCGGCATTCGTCCATGAAAGTGGTTATCTTCGTAATGTCGTTCAGGTTTCGGCTTAAAACACCCGACATAAACTCGGCCGGATAGTGGGCCTTCAGGTAGCCGGTCTGATAAGCCACATAAGCATAGCAAACCGAGTGCGATTTGTTGAAAGCATAACTGGCAAATGCTTCCCAGTCTTTCCATATCTTTTCTATAAGCTGATCAGGTTCTTTATTGACTTCCTTACAGCCTTTAAGAAACGCTTCGTTCCTTTTACACCCCTCATAAAACTTCACTTTCAGCTTAGCCATCAGATCGGCCAGCTTTTTCCCCATCGCTTTCCGCAACGAATCCGACTCACCCCTTGTAAAGCCTGCCAGGGCCCGGGAAAGGAGCATCACCTGCTCCTGAAAGACCGTAATGCCATAAGTATCCTTCAGGAAAGGCTCCATCATAGGGTGGTCGTAGTTAATCTCCTGTTTGCCGTGTTTGCGCGCAATGTAATCGGGAATATATTCCATTGGTCCCGGCCGGTAAAGTGCATTCATAGCAACCAGGTCTTCAAACCGGTTGGGCTGAAGCGCTCTCAGGTGCTTTTTCATACCGGGGGACTCGAACTGAAAGATGGCGGTAGTATCGCCCCGGCTGAATAATTCAAAAGTTTC
>JASMTJ010000370.1:0-6275 GCA_041694335.1 Bacteroidales bacterium | reverse complement strand
TCGGTCCGGTTGGCCACCCTAAGTTGCTGCTTAAAGTTTTTTAGTACTCTTTTTCCATGTCCAGATGAAGAAAACCTTGTATCTTCATGCTGATTTTTTAAACCAGTCATACGTATAAGTTTTGATTAATAGTTTCTTATACGTAGGATGAATAAACCAACGGTGAGCTACCTTTAGGTTGAGTTCAACACGCGGTATAAAACATTGGGTTTAGGTGGTTATTCAATCTTTGTGCCACGCATCAAGTTCGGTGTAACTGGACAGGAAAGTAGCCCGCAATCCCCAACGATTTCATGCCGCCATCCGTTAGACACAAGCTGAAAATGGAAAACAAAGAAGTCAAAATAGAGATCTACGATAAGAGAGAAAAATCGACTACAACAATGTACGTTCAAAAGTTGGCTGAAAACAAATTCAGGTTGATTGATAACGATATCTGGAATTGTCGACTGGCTTTGGGTACTGAATTTGAAACGAGAATTACTAAGGAAGGAAAACATGAAATCGTAAGAATATCCAAGGACTCAGATTTCATAACCAGACGATTTTTCCTCAACCCAAAATACAAGGAATCCGACTACAGAATGTTAGGAGATGAACTTGCAAAAAGAGGCGGATTTTGGCAAGTTGACTTTGGAGGGATTGCTACTGTGAACATCCCAAAGAATTTTGAATATGACGTTGACCAAGTAATGAAAGACTTAGACCTCAATTTGACAGAAATAGTTGATGAAGAATGAAAAAATAAAAACCAGTGCCTAAAATAATTATGGATCAATCCCACACATGATCAGCCTCAGGCTGACTCTGCTGTGATTATCCCTGTGTTGAACCAACCTAAAGGTAGCGGGTTGCGGAGCTGTGCATTTTCAATCTTTCGTGTTTTGTGATTTTAGGGTTTTATAGCGTTTTTTTAGTTGGTTTACATGGACTTCTGATCTTATTTTTTGCTTGCTTTTGCTCATTTTTCGCCGCTTTTCAGTGTTTTTAATATCTCTTTTTAGATTTTGGACATAGGTTGCCCGGCACGCGAGGCGTGGATTGTTTTTTGCCAGATAGTTGGTTCTTCTTTTAAGCGCTTATATTAGATCTTGCAGGTGGTTCTTTGTTTTTTGGCCACCACGTTAGAAATTAATATGTTTGTGTATGGAAGAATACTATGTTTACCTGCTTGAATCGGAAATAGATTCCTCATGGTATATAGGATATACTAAAGACCTACAAAATAGAATCAATGAACACAATTCAGGGAAATCTTATTACACAAAAAGGAAACTCCCATGGAAGGTTATTTATTTTGAAGTAAGTTTTCATAAAATGGATGCAATTGCAAGAGAGAAGTATTTGAAATCAGGAATGGGTAGAAGGTTTTTGAAGAACAGGTTAAAAAATCAATTGAATTTCTAACGTGGTCCAATGCCCGTATGTGAGCAAAACACCCTGTTTGCATGTGGGGCAAATGTTTATGTCCTTGCCATAGACCAGCAGGATAACGTCCCTGCAAAGTAATTTGCCATGCTTACCAGGTGGTTTGGCTTTTAGTGCCTGACGTATAGTTTGCAGGCACTTTTTCTTGTTGCGTGTAGACCACGTTAGAAATTAGGTAAAGGTTAGAAGGTTTATGAAGAATAGTTGAATAAATATTAAAATTTCTAACGTGGTAGACAAGAAGCCGTAATGCCTGATGCGTACAAAACGGTACGGGGCAATATGGCACAGGAAGCGGCGGATAAACTTTTCTCCGGGTATCTCCAGGTACTTCTTTTTGTCCCCATCGTTCCGGTCAAGGTAAGTAAACCCTACATGGGTAGCGGTGATTTTCTTGATGCGGTAATTGCTGATGGCAATCTTGTGGGTGTACCGGCCCAGGTATTCCAACACCGTTTCGGGCCCTTTGAAAGGTTCTTTGCAGTTGACCACCCAGTTGGTGTTGTATAATTGGTCTTTTAATTTATACCACTGCTTTTTCTGCTTGTACAAGCCGGCTTTCCCGTTTAAATCCAACTGCTTGCTTTTGTAAAGTTCGTGGAGGTGGAACAGGAACTTTCCCCGGAACTTACTGGCCACGTTGGGCGTGTAAAACAGAAAATCGCTGTTGCCCTTGCTTTTCTTCCACTGCCCCCGGTCATCCATACCCCCTTCCGGGACAATGCAATGCAGGTGTGGGTGGTACAGCAATTTTTGCGACCAGGTGTGCAGGATAGCAATCATCCCGGTTTTGGCCATCATCCTTTGCCTGGGGTCATGCGCAAATTCATCAACCGTTTGCCATGCGGCTTTAAAAAGCAGGTTGTAAAGCAGTTTCTGATTACGGATAAACAACACCCTCAGCTGAGAGGGCACGGTAAAGACCACATGGAAGTATTTTACGGGAAGCAAGTCATACTCCCTTTCCAGTATCCATTTTTCTTTGTTGATGCCCTGGCAGGTGGGGCAATGCCGGTTCCCACAGGAGTTATAATGCTTTTTGGTTTCCCCGCAATGGGTGCACACCTTCCAATGGCCTCCCATGTGTTTGGTCCTGCATTTTTGAATGCTATCCATCACCCCAAGCTGATAGCTGTTCAAAAAATGCTTTTGCTGATATGCGGGCAGGAACTTATCCAGCACATCAGCTATGCTTAAGCTTCCCATTTGTCGAGGGGGCTAAAGGCATGTTCGAGTGGCACGTGGCTGATGTGCAGGTATATCATGGTGGTCAGTACCGAAGAGTGGCCCATAAGGTATTGCAGGGTTTTGATGTTCATGCCGTGCTCTATGCAATGGGTGGCAAAGCTGTGCCGCAAAATGTGCATATTGACTTCTTTGCGTATCCCGGCTTTTTTAACGGCTGCCGCCAAGGCATGCCGGAGGCCTTCGCTGCTCATAGGCTGGCTTTTGTAGCGCCCGTTGAAAAGGTAGGTTTTGGGCCGGCAGGTGGCATAATACGCACGGAGCTCCTCCAGCACTTTTTTTGATAAAACCGTGTAGCGGTCCTTATTGCCTTTGCTTTTTAAGATGCGTATCCTGCACTGGCCATCTTTGGTGTCAATATCCTCAGGGGTTAGCCTGATGAGTTCGCCCCTGCGCAGCCCGGAAGAATACATCAACCGGAACATCACCCGGTGCTTTTGATTGCTACAAGCATTAAACAGGTCACTAAGCTCTTCGCGGCTGAGAATTTGGGGCAGCGATTTTTCTTCCTTTGGATAAGGGATGGCCATGGCTGTTCCTTCATCGCCCATCACATGCTGGTAGTACCACCGGATACCGGCCACATAAATTTTGACAGTCCGCCAGTTGCGCTCTTTTTCGATTTTTAAATCATGCAGAAAATCAATGATTTGATCCACATCGAGGTTTTCAGGTAACTCATTTAAAAAGTTCATCAAACCTTCGATGCTCCGGGTGTAGTTTTTGACCGTCTGTTCGGTCCGGTTGGCCACCCTAAGTTGCTGCTTAAAGTTTTTTAGTACTCTTTTTCCATGTCCAGATGAAGAAAACCTTGTATCTTCATGCTGATTTTTTAAACCAGTCATACGTATAAGTTTTGATTAATAACTTCTTATACGTAGGATGAATAAACCAACGGTGAGCTACCTTTAGGTTGAGTTCAACAAATTGTAAATTGCATTGCGGGGTTCGTGCGGTGTCGTTCGCTGGATTCTCGTTTCGCAGTTCCGTCCTATCGGACAGGAACGCTCTTCGAAATCCGCAACGACAACTTACAAGTGGCCGTTGGCACACATTAAAAGAAACAGATGATAAGAGACCATAAAACAGATTTGAGACAGCATTTAGACTCAGGTGAAAACTTACTTTGGACAGGACAGCCAAAAACAGGAATCGTATTTAGAACTGCTGACATTTTCCTAATCCCATTCAGTCTTTTGTGGTGCGGATTTGCCATTTTTTGGGTAATAATGGCTTCAAAAGGATCTATTTTCTTCGCTATGTTCGGGATACCGTTTGTAATAATCGGACTTATTTTTGTCTTCGGACGCTTCATTATTGATGCCAAGCAAAGAGAAAATACAACTTACGGAGTGACTGACGACAGAATTATAATCAAGTCGGGATTAATGAGTAAGAAAGTTAAATCATTAAATATCCGAACACTTTCAGACATTGAATACAGTGAAAAGAATGACGGAACAGGAACAATTTCAATTGGACCTAAAAACCCAATGATGATATGGGGTAACGGAATGAATTGGTGGCCAGGAATGAAATCAAATCCTCAACTTGAAATGATACCAAACGTCAGGAAAGTGTATGACCAGATAATTGAATTACAAAAGAAAAAATAAAAAACGTGTGCTAATAATTAGTGATCAATCCCACGTATGATCAGCCTGGGGCCGACTCTGCTGTGATTATCCCTGTGCTTGCCCCATGAAATCTCTTTTATTTCATTGGGGTTGAACCAACCTAAAGTTGGCGGGTTGCGGAGCAGTGCAGTTGCATTTTTTTGCGTTCGGTGGCTTTGGTTTTTCAGGTCGTATTTTTAGTCCGTATAAATGAACACCTTTTCTTATTTTCTACGTGTTTCGATGCCCTCGCAGACCGGATTGAACATGACTTCTTCAGCATAATATAGAACTTTAGGCTACTCCCCTTATCCTTCGAGGAGAAAGCCTGTCCCGTGATACGGGAGGGTTGGGGGATGAGGTGAAGCGCTCCAGGCAGCGTTTTTATGTTTTGCGAATTCCGCTCAACGGTGGTGGTGATGTCTGACGGTCCGTTCTTTTACCCCTACCCTCACCCTTCCCCTGCAATGCAAGCTACTCTCTATACACAAGAAAATTTGGAGAAAAGCTTAATTTTGCTGAGCAAATAATTAAACCCACAGATGAAGGATTATTATAAAGGCCAACTTATTGAACCCCGCATAGAGCGGCGAGGGGAAAAAAATCATGTCAGACATGGTAGCTGGCAAAACAGCCATTGTGAATAAGTTCAGTAAAACACATAGCGATCAGATAGGTGCCTATCGCTTTTTGCACAACCCTGGCGTCCAGGTTGAAGAATTGATACAAGCTTCTTATAACCATTGCTCTGCGCACTGCAAAGGGTTGAACGTGCTGAGCATCCAAGACACCACAGAGATAAATTATTCCGCCTTGCATGGAAAACTAAAAGCAAAAGACCGGGACATTGGGCCTGTAGGGAACAATACAGATGCGGGCTTCTTTTTGCACCCTAACCTTGTAATTGATGCTGCAGAATTACTGCCCATTGGTTACTCGAGTATCGTTACCTGGAACCGTAAGTGGGACAAGCAAGACAAGCACCAACGGGGTTATAAACAACAGCCCATTGAGGAAAAAGAGTCGTACCGCTGGATATCGAGTGCCATAACGAGCAAAGAAGTATTAAAAGACGCCGCCCATGTAACCATTATAGGTGACAGGGAGAGTGATATTTATGAAGAACTGGTACATGTCCCGGATAAGAAAACAGACTTGTTAATCCGTTCAGGTAAAAACAGAAAGCTGTCCGGCTCTGAGGCAAACCTTTTTGAAACACTTGCCCAAAGCGAGCTACAAGCGATCTACAAGGTTGATGTAAAGGGGAACAAAAAGCGGAAAGACCGCACTGCAGAAATGCAACTACGCTATGAGAAAGTAAAGATAGCCCGTCCGGCAAACCTTGTAGCCAGCACCCCGTTGCCCCGTTACGTTGAACTTTGGGCGATTGAAGCAAGGGAGCAGAGCGAGAGTGTACCAGAAGGCGAAGAAGAAATCTTATGGCGTATATTGACCACCCATTCGATTAGCAATATTGAAGATGCTTTATGCTACCTTCAGTGGTATGCATTACGTTGGCAAATAGAACAAGTGTTCCGTTTAATGAAAACCAAAGGCATGAACATCGAAAGCAGTCAGCTGGGCGATGGCTTTTCATTAAAGAAACTGTGTGTAATGACACTACAGGTGGTGTTGCAAGTAATGCAGCTAACCATGTCACGCCATGGGAACAACTCTAAAAAGGCAGCACTTATATTTACAGCCCAACAAGTCCAATTCCTGGCGCTATTACAGAAAAAACTAGAGGGGGCAACTACAAAGCAAAAAAGCCCTCATGCCACCGGGTCACTGGCTTGGGCATCATGGATAATTGCACGCCTGGGCGGATGGAAAGGCTATGAATCGCAATCGCCGCCAGGCCACATCACAATGAAAAATGGGCTGGATATATTCTTTCAAAAATATTCAGGCTGGCTATTAGCTATTGATTTGCAAACCTAGTTTAAACCTACTCACGACACAAAAAAACTTGTGTATAGAGAGTAG
>JASMTJ010000369.1:0-3515 GCA_041694335.1 Bacteroidales bacterium | reverse complement strand
AGCTATAAAATTAGGGCATGAGTGCTATACACCTAAGTTTCTTCCCTGCACCCATGCCTGTTTGTTTGCTGTATTTTAATAGCGCTTGATTTCGCCTCCACCAAAAATGGCTAACCCTTTCACGTAAACCGTCTTCTCTTCATTGTTTTCGGCTACCGCTTGCTGACTGTGCTCGTCAAAGCCGCCAAAAACGGCCATTACATCCGACTTAATTTTCCAGTCTTTGGGAATAATCATGGTTGAACCTCCGAAGATAGTCACCATCTCAATTACAGCACCTTCGTCAGCGATTTCACACTCACGAAGATCCAGTTCAGAACCGCCAAATATAGCAACAACTTTACCTGAACGCAAGTTTTTAATACGGTAACCTTTTTTGTTACCCCCAAACACCGACACATCTTCAAAGGAAGTGTCATCAGAGCTGCCTTCATCCATTGCCGAGTCATTGCGACTTACCGGGAAACCTGAATGCTTGCCCCTTCCCTTGACCAGGATAACTAATCCGATGACGATGATTAACATGGGCCAGAAAATATCATGAAAAGTTGTAGGCATCACAAATATATCTGTCAACAGGAAAAAGCCACCCACGGCCATAATAATCCATCCGCCAAGATTGTTTCTGTGTCCTGCAATTGATACAATACCAATAGCAATTAGTATCATTTGCCATGAAAAAATATGCTCTGCCACTTCATTAGGAATCATATCAAGTCTGTTAAACAGGAACAAAACACCTGCTGTTAATACTACCAGACCTAAAGCCAGTTTTTTTACATCTCCTTGTTTATTCATAATTTTTTGATTTTAAATTTGATTCAAAACTAGTTGAACAATGTCCTGCTGAAAACCTTAATTCGCTCAGCGGCCTGAAAATTTCGATGAATGGCGAAAAGAGCCGGACAGAAGAAAAATTGTCATGCTCATCTTTTTGCATTATTTTTGCAGGTCACTATTGTGAAATTGTTCTTTGACATTGGGGCTGACTGGATTTGACAGCAAGGAAGGGGAATTGCAAGCATGCCGGACGTTGTGTATTAGTCCGCAAAAGCAATACACACCGCCATTTTAACTGGCAACAATAACAATTACGCTTTAGCAGCGTAGTCGAGCTGACTACGCTCCAAGCTGCTCCGCGGGAAGCCACGCCTGGCCGCGTCCCGTCCGGAGTATCATCAAAAGCCGGGCTTGACAATGCTATCTCCCCGATAGCGTTGTGACCCTTCAGGGGATAAGGAAGCAGTAGGTTCGTCTTTCGCCGGCTGTTTCCCGACAATCAAAGGAAGACTAAGCATGTAGAAACCAATTCTGCTGCTTGTTTGGACCCGGGTTCGACTCCCGGCAGCTCCACTTTTTTTGTCACCTCAACACATTCTGGCACTATATCAGGATGTGATAAGGTTGTGTAATCACCTGTTCAAAGCCAACCTGATTCTTCTTGGCGGATTTACCGGACTTTCCTTTTTAAATAATTGGTTTGAGGCAGGATTCTGTTTAGGCTCCCATTTCATAAGGAACGTGAACATTACAGCACCTTAAATATCTCTCTGTTTAAACGGAACTAAGTTATATCCTTGCTCCAAAAGGGTATTTCGAAGATAATCGATATGTGAAGGACCTACCTCACAGCAACCGCCTATGATTGTGGCTCCTTTTTTTATCCACTCTAAGGCATGGTGAGCATACTTCTTTTCGTCCATATCATGCCTGGCGGATAGAATATCGACTGTTTTTCCCGGCTTTAGCGGCTCCACGGAAGTAAACCCATTAGCATATCCTCCGTACGGAATTTCCAGATCCTCTAATTCCGTTATTCCTTCACTAACCGTTTCGGGAAAGGAACAATTAAACAGTAAGGCATCCGGCTGATATCGCCTGATTAAGTTCAAAACTTGCCTGATGGGCTCACCTGATCGCAGCTGTCTGGGATAAGTATCTGCTAAAGTAAAACTCAGGAAAACGGTTTTTCCACTTTCCAGTGCGGCCTCTAAGGCAGCTTGTGCTTCTTTGGTATTGGATATGGTCTCGATGAGAAACAGATCAACTACCTGCTTCTGCGCTGCTACAATTTGTTCATACTCCTGCTTTATTTCCGTAAAGGAACGATCGTATGAAGTGTAGCTTGCCACCAAAGGCGGTAAACAGCCGGCTATCTTTACATCTTGTGCCTCAGCGCCCAATTCCTCCCTGGCCTCAGAAGCTATTTCTAATGCTTGCGATTGCAGATCGTCAAACCACTCGATCTTTCCATCGCGCCTAAGGCGCGTAGGTGTGGAAGTGTAGCTGTTTGTGGTTATCACTTGTGAACCTGCCCTGATATAATCCTGGTGAACTTCCTTTACAATATTTGGCTGGTTCATCATCACCACTGAAGACCACATCGGGTGAGCCGGCTTTCCAGCTCGCTTGTATATTTCCTGACCAACTCCACCGTCTAATAAAACTATATTCTTCATAAGCCCTTATCTTATTGCTGCTTGATAACTTCTGGTTCTGCCGACAATTCCCCGTAAAATTTTTACTTCGATTAAAAACATTGACAATTCATTAAATCGTGATACATCATCTGTTGATCTTATAATGAACCATTGAGAAAATTGTTTGTCTGATATTAAATAAAAAATTATGAAAAAGGCTTTAGTAATTTTATTGATATTCATGAGTTATTTTGGTCAGGGTCAGGAAGGTTTTCTTGAACAGTTTGAATGGAAAAACCGTATTGTTTTAGTTTTTGGTGAATCATCAGATTCTATGGTAAAAAACCAAATTAAAGAGCTCAGGAAAGAACCCGAGGGAATCAACGACCGTGACTTGCTTATAATTCACATTGACAAATCAGTGATCTTTCTCAATAAAGAAGACAACTGCTCAGAAGCAGACGCAGCGCGACTAAGAAATCAATATAATGTCCCTGAAAAGGAGTTCCAATATATTTTACTTGGGTTGGATGGTGGAGTAAAATATCGCAAAGACACTTTTGTAAGTAACAAGGCCTTGTTTGCCGTCATTGATGTCATGCCCATGAGGCAAAGAGAAATCCTTGAAAACCAAGAGTAAAACTTCAATCTGCCGGCCTCATTTTAAGGATAATCTCGTTAAGACGTTTTTAAGAAATGTTCCACTCAGAATTCAACCAGCCTTCTAACTCTCTTGGTGCCGGTTTGCGTCCGTATATAAAATCGTCCATTTTCAGCGCTCCCGATCTGAAAACACCTGACTGCCTGAGTCCTGCACGAACAATGTTGTGTAATATATTATCCGGGTGACTGTAAGGACACACCGCCATACAGCGGCCGCAGTCAGTTCCAAATTTTGTCCATACCGTAAAGCAGGCCTCTTGATTAATTTTCCATCGCTTCACCCCGTCAACCTGTTGTGGTTCATCAAAAGAAATGGCATTCGAAGGACATACCTCGGCACATTTTTTACATTTCATACAAAAGTCTATCACTGACGGTTCTGCTGTCTTTTTGTTTAACCTCAAAGGCATATTTGTTGTAACCACGCCTATT
>JASMTJ010000368.1:0-4508 GCA_041694335.1 Bacteroidales bacterium | reverse complement strand
GCCCGTTCACGGCATGCAGTTGTTCTATACCCTCAGCGATCCGGCCATGGAAGACGCATCGTACGAGATCGAATCCATGCGTCAGTGCGCTGGCCTGAAGCTCGATCGTCTACCAGACGAAACCACGATCCTTAAGTTCCGTCATTTTCTGGAGCAGCATGGTCTCGGCAAAGTGCTGTTCAAAGAAGTGAACAAGCACCTGGAGAAAAACGGCCTGATGCTGCGTGAGGGCAGCATTGTTGATGCCACCATCATCTCTGCACCCAGTTCTACAAAGAACAGTTCTGGCAATCGTGACCCGGAGATGCACCAAACCCGAAAAGGTAACGAATGGCACTTCGGCATGAAGATGCACATCGGTGTCGACGACACGCTGGGTCTGATCCACAGCATCGATACCACCGCAGCTAACGTTCATGACATTGTGCCCTCCGGCAAATTGCTGCACGGCGAAGAACGTCGAGTCTTTGGTGATGCCGGCTACCTCGGCATACAAAAGCGAGGCGAGCACAAGCACCGTGAAAATGTGTCTTGGTTCATCGCCAAGCGCCCGGGTTCACGGAAAACCCTGGATGCTGACAAGCTGAAAGCCGAGAAAATCAAAGCCAGCATCCGCTCAAAAGTGGAATATCCGTTCCGGTACATCAAGCAGGTGTGCGGCTACACCAAGGTCCGCTATCGCGGCCTGTCGAAAAACACCAACCGGCTGCACTTGTTGGCCGCGTTCAGTAATCTGCTGATCGGTGAAAAATACCTGCTGGCGTAGGGCCAGTGTGCCTGTTTTCCGCCAAAATGGCGGGAAACGGGCAGAAAACATACAAACAAATGGGTAGTTGTGTCTGAATTTTCCGTTTTCTGCTAGCTCAAATGGATGCTGGTGAAAAATCGACGGTTATTCAGACCTTCCTTAAAAATGACCAGATATGCTTTTTATTTTCCAAGACCTTAAAGTAGGTAGAAATAAATTATTACCAACACCTTGACTCAAAAGAACACCAACAAATAGCCAAAAAATCCCACCAGTACTAACACCAATAAACCCAAGCATAGTAACCGAGTTAATTCCAACAAAAAACAAAAATCCAATTGCCGAAGCCTTTCTAATCAAAAGTTTCTCCCGAAGAGAAACAAACATTAAAAAAACATAAAGCCAAGAATAAGTAAAAAGAGCTAGAAAACCGCCCTGAGAAAGCATGAAAAAATATGCATTATCAATCGCATGCCCAAGAACTAGCTGTGGCGGAACAATAGTTCCCCAAGCGATGTCATCCCGTGAAATAACTGACTCCCAAAAATCCACCCTACCTATGAAATTCTTAGAGTTCAAAACATCAAAAATCTCGTAAAACCTACTCACATCATCCTCAACATTTTCAGCGAAGGAAAACATACCGAAAAGTACAAGAGTCGACATAACCACAAAAAATGAAAGCATCTTAAAAAAATATTTTCTACATGAAAACACAATTACCATGAAGCCTATTAAAAATGCAACCAAACTACCTCTCGAGGCAGAAAAGATTATCAATGGCAGCGAAATAAAAAGCGCGATCTTAAAATTAAACCCAAGATAAACAAAAAAGAAAAACATCGCACCAGCTACGAACCCAAGTTCATTGGGATTACTATAAATACCCAGAGCACGCCCAAAGATCGGGATATCTCGATCTTGTATAATCAATGAAAGATCTCTTATACCAAAGATATTTAATCCTAAAAACAATGAGATTCGCTCAACAAAAACAAAAAGAAGCAAAGCTATAGAAAAAACCAACAAAATATTTTTAATATGAACCTCAGAAATATTGTATCCCAAAAGCACACAACAAAAAGGGAAAAGCGAAAGGGTTGAAACTTGGACAATGTGCTTTAACTCTTGGGACACCATCACTGACATCAACGAAATTACTAAGAAACAAAAAAAATAAAAATATAAAAAGATGTAAATTCTTGGATCTGGAGTCCGCCCTCTAAAAATCAAGAAATACACAATTATTAGAGGCGCAAGAAAAGCTCCAAATGAGACCGGCAGTCCAACTAAAGCGCTAACCAAATGAGAGGAAAGAACAAAAAAAACAACAAAAAATTGACTTAAAGTTTTTATGGCCTACTCCTATACATTCGCACCTAAAATATAAATTTTAAAATTACTAGATCAATCCTGAGAGACCTTTAAATATCGAGTTAAGTAGCTTTTTTTTGCAAATACTTCTTCTTGAGCACTCAGACACTAAAACCCGATCCACATTTTTATCGTATGCCACTTTTAAAGCTTCAGCTATATCCGGCGCCCCAGAAACAACAAATTCAGTTTCACTTTCAATCACATCCCGATGCCCTGAATAAACGGGCAAGCCCATCATCAAGTATTCACGAACTTTTAAAGTACACGCTTCTTTCATATTATTTCTATATAAACCAAACGACGACAACCCAATCCAACATTTTTCCGCAATTCGTCGTATTTCAGGTGTGGACAAACGCCCATGTACCACTATACGAGAATCCTTCTGAGCCCTACTCAGACTTGGCTCATGCACGTTCCCGACAAGGTGCAGTTTGAACTCTGCATCTGATTTCTCGATGCTGTCCAGAAGCAGATCCAGGCCATGCCAAGGCGCAAACCCGCCTGCTACAAAGAGCAACTCTGGCATTTCTCCCCGTCTGTCAGCGACTGGCTCTTCGTTAAATTTGATCCCATTCGGGTAGACAAAAGTTTTTGCATTGGTAATACCAGCTCTTGCGACCTCATAATTCACGATTTCCTGCGTTACACCAATAATCCCCGCAGTAGCCCTAAGAGTTGGTGCAGCAATCAGATCATCAAGCTTGGCACGCATCTTTGCCGGCCAGGTCCCCGGTAAACGCAGCTCTGGTTCTTCCAAGGTGTGGTGCACGAAGAAAACCGGCTTGCTGCATCGGCGAACAAATAAAAACTGGAAGGGATCGTGTACATAATAGCGCAGCACAAAAGCGTCGTAATTATCTACTTGAGATAGAAGCCACTGATAGTAACCATAACGAAACTGTAACCAGTCTGTTGGTTTGGCCTTGCTCGGATCCCCCGCCTTTACATTACGGGACTCCTCGATAAACCCTTCAGGCTCTATCCAGCCATGCGGACAGTAGAGCTTCACGCTCCAATCAATACTCAACTCATTGGCAGCTTCGTGCTCCCATCTCATCTGGTTAATAATTCCGGAAGGCGGTCTCAGTAAAGCAGCAGCATGGAGGAATCTCATTAAAATAATCCGGTCATTAGCTTGGGAAAGGGAAAAAATGACGATTTCCAGAGGAGTCTTGCTATTTCAGTAATGCCTCAGCGAAGGCAAACGGCAACCTCACCACCCGTATGCCCGTAACCGTAGAGCGCTTGGTTCAACTGGGCAGTAGTACTTTCTGCGATTGCTGCAACAATAGCGTCGGCATCAGCCCCAACCAACCGATTCCAACCAGCCTCAACCAACTCAACCCACTCTGTCTCGTCTCGCATGGTCACACAAGGTTTTCCAAAAAAATACGCTTCTTTCTGCACCCCGCCAGAGTCCGTAGCCACCAAACGACAATTGGCTTCCAGCCAAACCATTTCTAGATACCCAACAGGATCGATCACCCAAACGTTTTGCGGCATGGCGATCCCATAATCCAAAATCTTGGCCTGGGTTCTTGGATGGAGGGGGAGAATAATCGTCTCGCCACTATCGCAAAGCCCCTGAAATATACTCTTCAGCCGCTGAGGATCATCGGTATTTTCTGCCCGGTGGATCGTGCACAGCACGAAGCCGTCACCTTGAATATCTGGCTCGGCAGGCAACTGAGGTTTACGGGCTTTTTCTTTATAGAAGAGGGCGGCGTCATACATAACATCCCCCACCAGCTTTACCTTATCCTCGGCAATGCCCTCATTCACAAGGTTCTGCCTGCCTGTTTGAGTAGGGGCAAACAGGATCTCTGCAACGTGGTCTGTTAGCACCCGGTTGATTTCCTCGGGCATTCTTCGGTTGAAGCTTCGAAGGCCTGCCTCTACGTGGGCAACAGGGATATGCAACTTAGCGGCCGCAAGGGCTCCTGCCAGGGTGCTGTCGGTATCGCCATAAACCAGAACCCATTGAGGCTGAATTTCCATCATCAGGCCTTCAAGCTTTTCTATCATGCGGCCGGTGTTCTGACCATGTGTGCCGCCGCCTACACCGAGGTTGTAATTTGGCTTGGGAATGTCCAATTCATCGAAGAACACATCGGACATGTTGACATCATAGTGCTGGCCGGTATGAAGGATAATTTCTTGTACATCCGGGCGGTGTTCTTTTAGGGCCCGAGAAACTACCGCAGCTTTGATAAATTGGGGTCGTGCGCCGATGATGGTTAATACTTTCATCCGTGTAACATCCTCGTGATCAACTCTAAATTCAAAAATGGACAAAACGAGAAGGCGATAGCTAAAATCAGACAAGAACTACGCTCAACGTTTTGCGTATGAGCCAAATCTTAACAACAGCATTAAACCC
>JASMTJ010000367.1:0-6842 GCA_041694335.1 Bacteroidales bacterium | reverse complement strand
CTGGATTCGAACCAGTGACCTCATGCCTGTCAAGCATGCGCTCTAAACCAACTGAGCTAACAACCCTTATGTGACCTCATGCCTTTCATCCGCCTGAGGCGGACTAAACCAATCCCGGAAAAATAAATTTTTCGGGACCCCTCGATTTGTAAACAAATCGGGGCTGAGCTAACAACCCTTTTGATTCCAAATTCGGAATGCAAAAGTAATAATAATTTTAAAAGTCTTAGCATGGCTTTGTTGAATTTATAGAACACTAGCGGGGAGCGTAGACAATTGAACAGGTTTTTATAAATTTATCCAAATTTTAATAAAAACTATGAGAATGATTAATAGAATATTGATTGTCACGCTTATATCGCTTTTAAGTTGTGGATTTGTATCAGGTCAGGATGCCAAGGCATCTGAAAATGAAAAAATAACTATTGCTGATTTATGGAAAAACTACAGCTTTTATCCGCAATCAGTCAGGGGTTTACGTTCTATGGATGATGGTGAGCATTATACCACGTTAAATCGCGGGCAGGCCATTGTAAAGTATAGCTATCAAACGGGTGACGTAGTAGACACTCTGGTGAAGGTAACTAATTTCGATGACGTTGAGTTAGAATCTATTCAGGGTTATGAGTTTAATAATGATGAGAGTAAAGCTCTGGTTTATACCAATCGCCAGGACATTTACCGAAGATCTTTTACAGCCGAATATTTTGTGATTGATCTGAAGCAATACACCATTTCTCCCTTATCGGAAAACGGAAGGCAACAGTTAGCCACATTTTCACCACGTGGGGAAAAAATCGCTTTTGTAAGGAAAAACAATATTTTCATTAGTGATTTGATTACTGGTGAGGAAATCCAGGTGACTGATGACGGTGAGTTCAATAAAATAATTAATGGCGCTCCCGACTGGGTTTATGAGGAAGAGTTTGAGTTTAACCAGGCTTTTGAATGGTCTCCCGACGGTCAGAAAATCGCATACATCAAGTTTGATGAGAGTAGCGTAAAAGAATTTCACATGACCATGTTTGCCGGCCAGGCACCGCACCTTGAAAAAAATGAGCTGTATCCCGAAGACAGGCACTGGAAGTATCCTAAAGCCGGGGAGGATAACTCTATTGTGAGTGTCCATGTCTATCACCTTGAAAATAAGAAGACTGTTCGGGTGAATGTTGGACAAGAAACCGACCAGTACATCCCAAGAATCCGATGGACTCAGGATCCGGAAGTGCTTTCAGTATTCAGGCTTAACCGGCATCAGAACTTCTTTGAAATATTACTTGCCGATGCGGCCAGCGGCTCTTCTGAAGTGATGTATGAGGAGACCAACAAGTATTATATTGACGAAACCAATTTTGATTACATCGAATTTCTTGAAGACGGAAAGCATTTTACCCTTGTAAGCGAGATGGATGGTTGGAACCAGATTTTTCTGATGAATATGGACGGCGAGATTGAAAGCAAGCTGACAGAAGGGAACTATGATGTAACTGATTATTTGGGCTATGATGCCGGTGAAAAGCGGTTCTATTTTCAGGCGGCCAAAGAATCACCGCTACAGCGGGAAGTCTATTCTGTAAATCAAAAAGGGAAGAAGCTTAGGAAGATTACTGAAGGCCAGGGAATAAACAAGGCAGATTTCAGTAACGGATTTAAGTATTATATCAATACTTTTTCTAATGCTAACCAGGTTCCGGTGGTTTCATTGTATGACATCAAAGGAAACCTGATAAGGGTGCTTGAGAACAATGAGCAACTCGCAAATAAACTCGGGAAGTACAATTATAATACGAAAGAATTTTTCAGCTTTGAAACATCCGAAGGGGTGTTGTTGAACGGGTATATGATTAAACCTTTAGGTTTTGATGAAAACAAAGAATATCCGGTTCTTATGACCCAATACAGTGGGCCGAATTCACAATCGGCTCTTGATTCATGGAGTTTTAACTGGTACAATTACCTATCGCAGGAGGGTTACCTGGTGGTTTGTGTTGATGGCCGGGGAACCGGTGCCCGGGGAGAGGAGTTCAGGAAGGCTACCTATCTTCAGTTGGGAAAATACGAAACTATTGATCAGGTTGAAACGGCAAAATATCTTGCCAGTCAATCTTACGTGGATGAAGAAAATATTGCCATATGGGGATGGAGCTATGGTGGATTTATGACCTGTCTTGCGTTAACCAAAGGAGAGGGGATTTTTGATGCAGGAATTGCTGTGGCGCCTGTTACAAACTGGAAGTACTATGACAATATTTATACCGAGCGTTTCATGCGCACTCCTCAGGAAAATGAAGATGGTTATGAGAACAATTCACCGTTGAATTTTGCAGATCAGCTTCAGGGCAACTTGCTGCTGGTGCATGGTTCTGCCGACGATAATGTCCACCTGCAAAATACAGTAGAGTTTGCAGAGCGTTTGGTGCAGGCCAACAAGCAATTCGATATGCACATCTACACCAACAGAAATCATGGAATTTACGGAGGCAATACCCGTTATCACCTTTACAATATGATGACGGATTACCTGAATGAACACCTGAAAGATTAGATCTTGTGGTTTGTCAAAAGGCAAAAGGCTACGAATTGGTTCGCAGCCTTTTGTTTTACAATCTGTTTTTCAGGTTAAAACCTGTCTAGTTCGCTTAGCTTATCAAGTCTTTTGCCATCTCTGAAAGCTACTACAAATGCATCATTGATTCCATTACTTACCGTAAGCTCTTCACGCTTGTTTCTGGCTTGCTGATAGGTTCTGTAATTTCCTATTGTGTAAATATAATAGCCTTTGTGATAGTCTTCGTAAATCGTTTCGTTCAGGGCAAAACGGCTTTTCAGCGCAGCCACTGACATTTTCTTTCTGTATTTAGCTCTAATCTGCACACGAAAGACAACGCCTTGATCCATCATTGTTTCTTCACTTTCAAATTGCTCGGAAGTATCCTCCTGAACGATAGTGGGGGCATTGACTTTGATGGAGTTTTTAAACGAGAGAAGCTTTGAATTCGCATTTTGCGTATAGGTAAATATTCCGGAGATAGGGTAGGTGCCACCATCTACCTTGTTGGTTTTTACCCTGTAGGTTAGTGTCATATCTTTGTTCGAAGGCAATTCGTCCCAGTTTACTGTGAACACCTGACTCACAAAATTATAATCACCACCTGCCAGCGCCAAAGGCTGTACTTCAAATCCTTGCGGCAATACTTGCCTTATAGTTGCAGGGCCTGAGATATCACCTTTACTGATGGTCAGGTTAACAGCAAAACTTTGTCCTGCATTGATTTCGCCTGGCATCTCGCTGTTGATGCTGGCTTCGAAAGTTGACTTTTCCGGCTCTTGCTGTTCTGTAGTGTCAGCTTGCTGAGTAGTCTGTGTGTCGCTTCCCACCCTGTGGGTTGGGGTGGTTGTTCTGCGTCTGCTTGGTTTTTGGCCTCCGAATGAGTAGCTAAACCCTAAAGATGTAAATGAATACATATCGTATTTAGACCCTCCTTCGGCAGCGTCAAGCATGTCTGAGTTGGTTACCCGAAGCGTGCTTTCAAGGTTAAGGTTCGTCTTTTCACCCAACCTGAAGGAAATCCCAAGCCCTCCGGGAACAAATCCTTCGGTGGTCATATCTATGGCTCCTACGTCTACACCTCCACTTTTGCGAAGAACCGCATTGGTAGTGTAATCTCTTAACGTAGACTCCCAGTTCGATAGTCCAACACCTAAAAGGCCATACACATTAACAGTTCTGTAAGGATTATAATCCGTAAATAAATCGATGAAGTCAATTCTGGCTTGAAGGGAAAGGTCAAAAATGTCGGCTTCAAAGTACCTGTTTGAAGGCACTCGTGTTCCGCCAAGTTGGCCGTAAAGAGCCTCTCCTCTTAACGAGAACACCGGGCTAAACCTTTTTTCCAGCCCAAGACTTCCGCTAAAATTCCAGGCGTCTGTGTTGTCGAGGGCCGGGAAGACCAGTTCATGATCCATAATATCGCCATAGTGAATGGTTGGACCTCCGGAAAGTTTCAAGGTCCAGGCTTTTTCCTGCGATTGGGCAGCAAATGACATCAAAACCAATGCAACTGCTATGTAGTAGTGTATAGATTTCATACGACAAAGGAAATTATTAACAATTCTATTTTCTGCTCCTGTCTACGATGTATAAACAGATAAGTTTCATTTAAATGGGTAAATATATAATAAATTATTCTTGAATAGAAATAAAATTATTAATACTTTTGCAAACTCAATTAAATCAAGTTTTAAAATTAATAGAAAGGTAGCGTATTTAAAATGATTATTGTACCTGTAAAAGAAGGCGAAAGCATAGACAGAGCGCTTAAAAAACTCAAGCGTAAATTTGAAAAAACCGGTGTTGTTAAGGAGGTGCGTGACCGTCAGTCATACACCAAGCCAACAACAGCACGTCGCGAAGAGAAAATGAAAGCGATCTATGTTCAGAAGCTGAGAAACCAACAGGAGCTATAATCTTTTTAAGATTTTTTTAAGCTTTTTCTAAAGAGAAATTTTGTTTCGGCGTTGAAAAACGTTATATTTACTGAAAGAAACGAAATTTCTCTTTTTTAATGAAAAAGACTTTTTTAAACCATATAAAATCCCAAAAAAATTACGCCCAACATACGCTAACGGCTTATCAAAAAGACCTTGACTTTCTGGAGGGTTATTTAAAAAATACTTTCGAAGCTGAACTTGAAGATGCCAATTCTGACATGCTGCGCTCCTGGTTGGTCGATATGGCTGAAGGTCGTTACTCGAGATCAACCATACAGAGAAAAGTATCTGCGGCGAAGTCATTCTATAACTTTCTGAATCATCGCGGAATTATTGAGAGCAATCCGGCGAAACTCATTAAAGTTCCCGGTAAGGAAAAGAAGTTGCCTGTTTTTCTTACTGAACGACAAACGGAATTATTAACCTCTGACCAACAGTTCCCTGATGATTTTATTGGATTACGTGACCGTTTGATTGTTGAAGTACTTTATCAGACCGGAATGCGCAGGGCAGAGCTTGTTGGCTTAAAAAACCACCACGTTGATCTTTCGGGTGCTTCAGTTAAAATTACCGGAAAAGGAAACAAACAACGGATTATTCCATTAAACAAGAATCTTCTTTCATTAGTTAATAAGTATACGTCATTGAAAAATGATGTGTGTTCTCAAAATACAACCGATTCTTTTTTCGTTACGAGAAAAGGAGAGGCCATTTACTCAAAATTAGTTTATCGGGTGGTAAATCATTATTTGCAGCAGGTTTCAACAGCCACAAAGAAGAGCCCACATGTGCTCAGGCATACTTTTGCCACACATATGCTCAACAATGGGGCTGATATAAATGCAGTCAAGGAGATATTGGGTCATTCGAGCCTTGCAGCCACGCAGGTTTATACCCATAATACCATCGATAAAATCAAATCTATTTATAAACAAGCTCATCCAAGAGCTTAAAAAAAAGGAGGTGTTATATGAACGTTCAGATTAATGCAGTGAAGTTTAAAGCCGACAAGAAGTTGGAGGACTTCATTCAGAACAAGGTTAACAAGTTAACCCAGTTCTACGATGGTGTGATAGGTAGTGAAGTGACACTAAAAGTAGATGCCAGTGAGAAACCCGAGAATAAAATCACAGAAATAAGACTTAAAATACCAGGAAATGATTTGTTTGCCAAAAAGCAAACCGACAGTTTTGAAGAATCAACTGATATTGCTGTGGAGGCATTAAGGCGACAATTGAAGAAACATAAAGAAAAAATCAGGGGTAAATAGAGTTTTTTTCTCTTACGCTTTGTTTATTAAAAACATATTTCTATTTTTGCAGTCCTTTTTGAAAAGGGCTGCATTTTTTATGTAGAGTTCTTTGAAATAAGCCGATGTAGCTCAGTTGGCCAGAGCAGCTGATTTGTAATCAGCCGGTCGGCGGTTCGAATCCGTCCATCGGCTCAGGCATGAGATGTAAAATACATGCTTAAACCCTGGAAGTAAGAAATATACTTTCTTTCAGGAAACGTTCATTGAAATAAAAATGAACTGTGGGGATTCCAGAGCGGTCAAATGGGGTCCCAAAACCTCGGGATTGGCGAAAGCCTGCGGAGGTTCGAAAAGAGAATTAAAGCGTTCATTAAAAATATCAAACAAATAACTGGGGGGATTCCAGAGCGGTCAAATGGGGCAGACTGTAAATCTGTTGGCGAAGCCTTCGGAGGTTCGAATCCTCCTCCCCCCACTTTTTTTGTGATTTTCAGTTTTGTTCAAATGATTTTTTGTATATTTGCACGCTGAAAATATGCGGGAGTAGCTCATCCGGTAGAGCGACAGCCTTCCAAGCTGTAGGTGGCGAGTTCGAGTCTCGTTTCCCGCTCAAGGTTCTCAGAAGAGAGCAAAACGAAACTGATAGTATTGTCGGTTTCGTTTTGTCCTGTTTAAAGAGTTCATTACTTATTGAGTTGCCTGGCAAGTGAGTTCCAGGATTTCGCTGCCATTGTAGCTCAGGGGTAGAGCACTTCCTTGGTAAGGAAGAGGTCACGAGTTCAATTCTCGTCAATGGCTCAGGAAAATAATTAAAATTGTAAACACCTATTTAAATAAGAACGGATATGGCTAAAGCAAAATTTGAAAGAACCAAAGAGCACGTTAATATAGGTACCATTGGCCACGTTGACCACGGTAAAACTACATTAACCGCTGCAATTACTTTGACATTGTCTACCAAAGGACTTTCTGAAGTGAAAGACTTTGACTCCATTGACAATGCACCTGAAGAAAAAGAGCGTGGTATTACCATTAACACAGCCCACGTGGAATACACTACTGAAAAGCGTCACTACGCGCACGTTGACTGTCCCGGTCA
>JASMTJ010000366.1:0-1142 GCA_041694335.1 Bacteroidales bacterium | reverse complement strand
ACGGCCGTATTACCCACAAAGGCTGGGACAGCAAAGGGGGAGGAAATTACATCAAAATTCGACATAACAGCGTATACAAAACCACTTACATGCACTTGTCCGGTTTTGCCAGAGGTCTCAGGAAAGGCATGAAAGTCCAACAGGGCGATCTGATCGGATACGTGGGACAAACAGGGTTGGCCACCGGTCCCCACCTCGATTTCAGGGTTTATAAGAACAATAAAGCCATCGACCCCCTTACAATCGAAGCGCCGCCGGTAGATCCCATACACGAGGAAAATCTCCCTGAATACCTGGAATACATCAAACCCTGGAAAGAGAAACTTGATAGTCTGACCCAGGCAAGGATTATTGAAGCGGAAGAGGACCAGATAAAATAAGCATACAAAACAACATGGCGGAAAACAGTCTTTTTTGAATTCCCTTTTTGGCTGGGGCTGTGCAAAAAGTCCTATTTTTCCTATATACCCTTCGATGTAACTAATTGAGATTTTCATGAGATAAGCACCCGGATTTATCCGGGTGTCTTGCGCCGCCACATCACCCGCGCCAGCCGGCTTCCCCTTCTATTCTGCAACCTGTTGACGTTTCCAGCAGGCCCTTTATTAATAAATGAGAAAACTAAATCTTAATCAATTCTTCAATTTCATCAATATAGTCCCTTGCAGGTTTTAAAAGAGGTTTAACATCCTCTTCAGTTAATTCGAACAAATCATCATAATCTCCGGTTTGCCTCAATTCAAATAATCGGGAATAAAACTTTCCTGACTCTTTTGAAATAATCTCTTCGCGAATAAAGTGCATTCCTAATAAGTGGACCACACCTCTATGCGTTTGAGCATTAAACTTGTTCGCGATCAACAATGCACTCGTTGCATAATACAATCGATTGGCAACAGCTGACCAATACTCTAAACGAGCTATTCCTTCAGCTTCAGACATTGTCTTTCGGGCCTTATCCAGACGGACTGCCTGTTCACTCCCCCCCAAATGATTGTTTCCTCAAAAGCTGATGAATCACTTCCGGGTAGTGCTTATATTCCAGTTCATGGACTTTTTTGGCCAGGGATTCCGGCGTATCGTCAGGTTCCACGGAACAGCGGGCCTGAAAGATGATATCGCCATCATCATATTTTTCATTT
>JASMTJ010000365.1:0-9995 GCA_041694335.1 Bacteroidales bacterium | reverse complement strand
ACTGAAGTCAACAGCCTGCCCCGACCCCTCGGGGGCAAAGGATAGCCGAAAAATGACCCTAATATAGTGCAGATTAAAAATAAATATCCTTGGCCGTCTGCTTTAGCTGACGGATTAGGGAATGCACCACACACATTTGGGACTTTAGTCCCCGTCTTCCAAGGTAATTGCTGGGACTAAAGTCCTGGAAATAAAGTGGTACCCTTCAATCCTTTGACTGAAGTCAACGGCAAAGGATAGCCGGTTACGCTTCTATTGTAAGTGGTATTGCTCGATTATCTTTGGCACCCAAGGGATCGGGGGCAAAGGATTTTAGTTTTACTTTAACGAGTATGGTCACTTCTCAATTATACAATTTTATCTCTTTTATCTTTTACCGTTCACTTCAGTGAACGGATTTAGAGGCCCGCACCCCAATTCGGGACTTTAGTCCCTGTTTTCCACATTGATTGCCGGAATAATCCGGGGGGGGCAACAAACTTCTCGAAAAGCATTACCTCGAAAACAAAAAAGAGTTGATCACCGCAGCAATCAACTCCACATCTCTATATTTCCGGATCTAGTATTGGCTTCCTAAAATGGTAATCGCTCCCTGGTATTCATCATCCCGATAGTAACCGTTGGTACGAAGCACATAGAAGTAAGTCCCGTCAGACAATCCCTCGGCTTTCCAGTCGTTCTGATAATTGTCGTCTTTATACACCACTTTTCCATACCGATTGTAAACATACAATTCCACGCTGATATACTCGAAACGGATATCATTTCCGGTTTTCTCATTCTGCACATGGAAAATATCATTCAGGCCATCCCCGTTGGGCGTCATCACATTCGGGATTTTCAGCTCAGCTTCCTGCAAAGGAATATCCAGGGCCACGATGGTGTCGCAGCCAAACTCGTTGGTGACTTCCAGGAATACGGGCAAGGACCCCGGTAAATTATCCAGCTCATTGAGCAACCCAAAGGTATATTCCACCTCGCGATCGAGTAAGGTATCGGTGTTGGGTGTTTCAAAAACCCACATCCATTCGGTGATTTCCGAATCAGAAATATTCTCAAAGCTGAATGTCAGCGTAGGATTTTCGAGATAAAGCGTATCGGTCGGACTGGTAGCAGTTTCCACCTCGGCGGCCGGTAACGCATCAATCACAAAATTGGTGTCGAGTGTACATTGATTATCATCGAAAATCTGAAGATTGTTTTCTCCCGGACACAACCCCGTGGCGATAGAATCCCAGGGCACTGTTTCATCATTCCAGAGATACTGGTAGGGCTCTGCTCCCCCGCTGACAGAGGCAATCACCTGCCCGTCGCAGGTGCCGTAACAAATCTCATTGATTTGCTCGATTTCCACATTCAGTTGCGGGTGCATGGTCAGTGTAAAACTTTCCACGCAAGTGGCCCCGCCCTCCGAAATCATTACCTCAAAGCTCTGCGCTGCTGCAGGATAGATGATAAGTGTATCATTATTCACATTCCCGGGGCTCCACAACACATCGTAGGTTTCAGGAACCACGTTCATTACCAGCTCTTCTCCCGGACATACCGTGAGGTCTTCATCAGGCGTAAGCATATAATCCAAAAAAACCACCTCGGTTTCATCCGACTGAAATCCTCCGGCAGTAGTCACCGTCACCGAATACATTCCCTCAGTGTCGACGGTAATGCTTTGGGAGGTTTCACCGGTGCTCCACTCGTAGCTGTCGAAACCCGGTCCGGCATCAAGCACCACACTGGTTTCATTACATCCCGGAGAATATTCGGGTAAATCCAGCTCCTGCGCCTGCATGAGCAGCGAACTAAAAAGGAACAGCACTAATAATGATATTGCTCTCATGAAAATCAATTTATAAACACGATATCATAACGCTTTATCGTCGGGAATCTTATAAAAAATCAGAATACTTACTAAAAAACTTCAGCATTCAGCATTTCCAGCGTGCAATTTTCCACAACCTCCACATTACGTTCCTGGCATAGGCTTTTCAGCTCCTCGTTCTCTGTACCAGGATTAAAAATCACTCTTTCAGGACTGTAAAGGAACAGCTTTTCGTAATAATCTTTCTGGTTCTTTTGGTTCAGGTAAAGGGTAATGGTATGAAACTTTTCGATAGGTGGCAGCGAGCTGCTTACCGGCACACCTGCGATGTCACCTTCTTCTTTTCCTACGGGATAAACTCTGAAATTATTATTAGTGAGGGCTTTTACGGCCATGTGCGAATAGCGGAATGGCTTCATGCTTGCCCCCAGTAAAAGGACGTTTTTGTCAGTCTCCATATTATTTAATTTGTGATGATAAAATTGTATTTAAATTGTCGAAGCGCGTTCTGTAATCCTCGATAGAACGGTTTATCACTTCGTGTGCTTCTTCTTTTCCAAAGGTATGCGTAATTTCCACATCACGCTCCTGTCCGGGCAAATCTTTATAGGTCAAAAAATAATGCTTCAGGCGCTCCACCACCAACATGGGCAGGGCGTTCAGATCCTGGTACTCTCCGTAAACAGTATCATTTTTCAGGATGGCGATAATTTTGTCATCCGACTCATTGCCGTCAATCATCCTGAAACCTCCGATAGGAATCGACTCCACAAGGATATCGCCATGTACGATTTCCTTCTCGGTCAGCACGCAGATATCCACTGGATCGCCATCGCCCACAATATCATCGCGACCTACCTTTTCATTGCAAAACTCAGCTACCTTCGGACCGCTAAAGGTTTGCGGAATGAAACCGTATAAGGCAGGAACTACGTTAGAATATTTCTGCGGGCGATCAATCTTCAAATAACCGCTGGTCTTATCCACCTCATATTTTACCGTGTCGGTCGACACCATTTCAATAAAGGAAGTGACCTCCTGCGGGGCATTATCGCCAATCTCCACGCCGTGCCAGGGATGCGATTTGTAACGCAACCCCATCAGCCGCCCGATTGGATCCATTAATGTATTTCTGCTCATAACAATGGTTGATGATTTTATTCACGCAAAAGTATGAAGAAATTAACAACCTATCATTACTTTAGTTTCGGTTCCGTCATTTTGTCATGTTAAATTAATTTAAACTGTCGTATTGTCTTGTTTGACAGTCCTTTATCAGGATGGCAAAATAATTGAGTAAGGGTCCATAAAAACAAAAAGGAGAAAACAACATGAACTTTAATAATTTCACCATAAAATCGCAGGAGGCCATACAGCGGGCGCAGCAGATTGCTTCCGGCTTTGAGCATCAGTCCATCGAAAACGCCCATATCCTGAAAGGGATATTCGAGGTGGATGAGAATGTAGCGCCGTTCCTGTTTAAAAAGCTGGGTTCGGATATCAGCATCCTGAAAAAGACTTTAGATAAAAATATCGAAAGCCTGCCCAAAGTCAGTGGTGCTGAGCAATACCTTTCCAGGGATGCCGGCAAAACCCTGCAAAAAGCACAGTCGTACCTGAAAGAATTTGGCGATGAGTTTGTATCCATTGAGATGATATTGCTGGGAATGCTGTCGGCCAACGACAGCACTTCTTCGATGTTAAAAGACAGCGGCATCAATGAGAAGGATCTGAAGCAGGCCATCAAAGAGCTCCGGCAAGGCGAGTCGGTCAAAAGCCAGACCGCCGAAGAAACGTTTAACGCGCTCAACAAATACGCACGCAACCTTAACCAGGAAGCCCACTCCGGAAAACTGGACCCGGTAATTGGCCGTGAGGAGGAAATACGTCGTGTGCTGCAGATTTTGTCGCGACGCACCAAAAACAACCCGATCCTGATTGGAGAGCCCGGCGTGGGTAAAACCGCGATCGCCGAAGGTATCGCCCACCGCATTGTGGATGGCGACGTGCCGGAAAACCTTAAAACCCGCCAGATATTCTCTCTTGATATGGGCTCGTTGGTGGCCGGCGCCAAGTATAAAGGCGAATTCGAAGAGCGCCTGAAAAGCGTCGTTAAAGAAGTAACCAACTCCGAAGGGGAAGTCATTCTATTTATTGATGAGATTCACACATTGGTAGGTGCCGGCGGTGGCGAAGGCGCCATGGATGCAGCCAACATCCTGAAACCCGCCCTCGCACGTGGTGACCTCAGAGCCATCGGTGCCACCACGCTGAAAGAGTACCAAAAACACTTTGAGAAAGACAAAGCGCTGGAGCGTCGTTTTCAGACAGTAATGATCGACGAGCCGGATACCGCAGACGCCATCTCTATTCTGCGAGGATTGCGTGAACGTTACGAAACACACCACCAGGTGCGCATCAAGGATGAAGCGATTATTTCTGCGGTGGAGCTCTCGGATCGCTACATCTCCGACCGCTTCCTTCCCGACAAGGCCATTGACCTCGTGGATGAAGCTGCCTCGAAGATGCGCCTGGAGATCAACTCCGTTCCCGAACAAATCGACAACCTCGATCGCCGCATCAAACAACTGGAGATTGAACGCGAGGCCATTAAGCGTGAAAATGATAAGGCCAAGCTGAAAAAGCTGAACGAAGAGCTTTCGAACCTCAATGAGGAACGCAATAACCACATGGCCAAATGGAAGGCCGAAAAGGAGATTGTGGACGCTATCCAGTCGTATAAAAAACAACTGGAAAACCTCAGGACGGAGGCCGATCGTGCCGAACGTGATGGCGACTACGAAAAAGTAGCTACAATCCGCTACGGCAGCATCAAGGACATTGAAAGCAAACTGGACGAATCCAAAGCAAAACTGGCTGAACTGCAAACCGATCAACGGATGATTAATGAGGAAGTGGGCTCGGAAGAAATCGCTGAGATCGTTTCCCGCTGGACCGGCATCCCGCTCAGCAAAATGCTGCAGAGCGAACGCGAAAAGCTGCTTAAGCTGGAGGATGAACTCCATCAACGCGTGATTGGTCAGGAACAAGCCATTGAGGCCGTTTCGGACGCCATCCGCCGCAGTCGGGCCGGACTGCAGGATGCGGCGCGACCTATCGGTTCGTTTATCTTCCTCGGAAGCACCGGCGTAGGTAAAACAGAGCTGGCTAAAGCGCTGGCCGAATTTCTCTTCGACGATGAGAGCGCGATGGTGCGCATCGACATGTCGGAATACCAGGAGCGTCACTCTGTATCGCGACTCGTGGGAGCGCCTCCGGGATATGTGGGCTACGACGAGAGTGGCCAGCTCACTGAAAAAGTCAGGAGAAAACCCTATTCGGTGGTGCTGCTCGACGAAATCGAAAAAGCCCACCCCGATGTGTTTAACATCCTGCTGCAGGTATTGGATGACGGGCATCTGACTGACAACAAAGGACGTTTTGTGAATTTCAAAAACACCATCATCATCATGACTTCCAACATTGGTTCGCACCTGATTCAGCAGAACCTGAGTGCCATCAATGAGAAAAACAGTGAAGAGGTGCTTGAAAAAACGCGCCATGAAGTGCTCGACCAACTCAAGCAGGCGATGCGTCCTGAGTTCCTGAACAGGGTGGATGAAACCATTGTCTTCCAGCCACTCTCGCAGGATGAAATCAAGGATATCGTGAAGCTGCAGTTCAAGATGGTGGAGAAAATGCTACAGGACAACGGAATCGCAGTGAAGATTACCGACGAAGCCGCCGAACTGCTGTCGCAGCAAGGTTTCGATCCGCAATACGGTGCACGCCCGATAAAGCGTGTCATCCAGAAGCAAGTGCTGAATGAACTATCAAAGATGATTCTGGCAGACAAAATAAATCGCGACAAGCCAATTACGGTGGATGTGGAAAACGGCGCATTTACATTCAGGAATTAATAATCAAAAAGAGAACCATCCCGGTAAGTTAGCTTGCCGGGATGGTTGTATTAAAGATTTGACGCCAAACACCAAGACTACTCCACCGCTATCCAGAAAACCAGACCGTTAAGCGGAAATTGCATTTCCGCTTGCTTCATCTTCGAATTTGTAATTCGCAAATAAACGATGAGAATTTAAAAAGCCAAAACCAATCGGCCTACGAGGGTATGGCCAGCAAAACAAGCAAGTAATTATGGCGCAGGCTTGTGTGGTAGCCATTCGCGAGTGAGCAGCCGGTATGTCGGATTGTAACTCAAAAGAATGTAAGCTAAATAAAAGAACGGAACACTTGCGCGAACGGCTCGAATGGCGTGGATAATTTCATGCGTAGATTTTGCAGACATACCCTCGTCAGCCTTGTCCCGAGGCCTCGGGATTGGTACTTTTGGGTCAAGCCAAAAGTACATTTTGAAACCTGGCGACTTTATTTGTAATTGCTGTTTTATTTTGTCTCAATCTCAAAATTTTTCATTCGATACAAACGACAGTAATTTAAAACCTAATTTATAGTTGCCGTTAGCAATGTGAGGAGAAATCAAAATAATATTACAAAACTACAATGTTTAAAAAAGAAGATGCAGTCATTGCAGCAGCGAAGTTTAAGCTATCCAACAGCCTCGATTTCAGCCATGTCATCAATACTGCATTTAAGGCTCCCGTATTGATATGCCAAATATCGGAGTCAACAAGAAAGGAGCTCTGTCTGCTTTTCTTTTCCGGGAGTACGCCACAGAGGATACCTGCTTTTGTCACTGATAAAGAATGTCTGATGATAGTTTTTAAACAGGAGTATCAGCAGCAACTTCAAGAAATTCATCATGAGCTTAATCAATCTGAGATGACAGAAGAAATTGAATACAAAGTTATCCTTAAGGAATTAAGCAAAAAGGACAGTAGCAAACACTTTCAGACAGTGTCGTCATTAATGGACATCATCAGAACAAGAAAAGGGCTGGTAACAGTATACCAGCTCAGTTCAGAAGTGGCGGTAAGTCTGCGGCACCTCAGAAGGATTGTAAATCAACATAGCAATCTGAATCTGAAAGTAATTATCACCATGGAGCGCTTAAAGCAGGCATTTATTTTAATTGCCTCTGAAATGTCTGTAGAAAGGGCGTTGTTTCTTCAAGGGTTTTACGACTTTTCCCATTTCTCGAAAACATGTCAAAAGCATCTGCACGCAAAGCCACATCAGCTTATTGATTCATATTTCTTTATAGACAACATAAAACGCCTGTATCTCCCGAATAACAGGTAACACCTATTTCATTACATGGGGCCAACACAGATTCTTCAGGAAATTCCCCTGAAAATCTGAGCCATTCTATTGCTTTTTTCGTGACTACCAATAAAAAGCTATGAGAAAATTTCTTTCTACATTCCTTGTAATTATGGCATTAAGCCTCACAGGACACACACAGGAAATGCCTGAGAATTCCTTCAGAGGAAACAGTAGTTTATTGCAGGCCGGAATTTCATTCGGCTATTATGGATATGGATATGTAGGTAATCGTACCGGCTTTTCTGTCCCGCTATCGCTGACCTATGAAAAGAAATTTAAAAACCACATCAGCGGCGGCGCCTTTGTTGGATACGCCAACTATAGTTACGAAGGCTATAATAACTACGAATATGGCTGGACATTTATTGATTTTGGTGCACGTGCCTCCTATCACTATATCCATTTTTTAAATGATGCCCTTGATATGGAAATCGATACAGAGAAGTATGACTTTTACCTGACACTCATGCTTATCTTCGAAAGCAGAAACTATTCTGCTTCAGACGACTACTATGATGATTATTATGAGAATGATTTTGACGTATCCTTAGGTACGGTAGCCGGATTCCGCTATCACCTCAACGAAAAGTGGTCGCTGTTCTTTGAAGGAGGCCGCGGAACCTTCGGTTACGGGACCTTTGGCGTAACCGCCTATTTCTAAAAAAAGAATTTGAGTTTTTATGAAACAGCTATTACTATTTATTCTTACTATCGTTTCGCTCAGCTCACTGAAGGCTCAGGACGACATCTCTTTCCAGCTCATTGCGCCACAGGGCAACAATCTGAATATTGATGAGTCGATAAGAGCTATCATTACCAACAATGAAGGTCCGCTGGAAGTTTACCTCAGAGGCTTTGTCAATGAGGCAGAAGATGGCATTGTCTTCGAGGGATCAAGTAGTGTAATTACACTACCTGAAAAAACGTCGAATATTAATCGTCGTAATCTGGGTAACCTGAAGCCTTTTAATACACGCTTCAGCAGCAACGATTATGAGGATTATGTAACACGCACCTCTGAATTTCCTCCCGGAAAATACGAGGTTTGCGTGCAAATAATACTGGCCTCTGAGGAACGCGTTATTGCGGAGTCGTGCTATGAGAAAGTTATTGAGGAGTTTTTACCTCCCTCGCTGATAGCGCCGGAAAATAAATCGCTGGTAACAGAGAGCCACCCCTTTTTTAGTTGGTCGCCGGTGCCTGGTAATACAGGAAATATAACCTATGCGCTTTTGATTACGGAAATGGTGGGAAATCAATCGCCCATTGCCGCTTTTGAATCGAATCCACTTTGGTTTAAGGAGGACAATATTCGTTCACCACTCTTTCAGTATCCGATTTCAGCACGGAAACTTAAAAATAAACATCCGTATGCCTGGAAAGTACTGGCTTATAACGGCGACAACAAAGTAGCTGAGTCTGAGGTGTGGAGTTTTATTTACAAACCTGATGATTCGGGAGCGGATGACGAAGAGGAAGAAAGTGATGATGAGTCGGACGAAGAAGTTTTGATTCCGGAACAATATGTGAGCCTGAATGACAGGCAAACATCCGGGCATTACCTCATCGAGGATTTTATCCTGCGCTTCGCTTATCGCAATAAATACGCCACCAGTAATCTGGAGTGTAACCTTATAAACCGGGCAAATGAAGTAATAGCTCGCGACATCCTGAAAGAAAAACAAAAACCCGGACTGAATTTTAACGAATTGGACATGACCAACCGGGTTCAGCCCGGAAAAACATACCAGTTGCAGTGCAACGATGCTGTTGGCACAAAAAAGCAATTAAGGTTTAAAGTGAAAAAAGAATCATCAGGAAATATCCTTGACGATATTGAACTGGACGGCGGACAGTTTGATGGCCTGCCTGACAATATTTTGGAAGGAGGAGGATAATCTATGACTAATCGTTTAACAATTTACATACTGACATTGGTTTTCTTCTCATGCTCGGGCAACCTTAGCAATGAAGAATATATTGAGAGGGTTGAAGATGAACAGAATGGATTGAGAATAAAAAGATCATCCGCTGCTGCGGAATACATTCTTCAATACGAACCTTCAATGTATAAGGCACTGAGCTTTTCTCACTCAGGCAAAAGCGAAGACTTACGGAGAGCAAAAGAGCAATTTGATGATTTGCATCACTTTATGCTCAAGGTCAATTCCAAATTGACGGCCTTTGAAGATGACGCTGCACTGTCGCGCTTCCTGGCTTATGATTTAAGAGAAAAAATCCGTTTTGCCGAAGGAATGGATACCATAGAAAGAACCGTGATGTACCACCTCGAAAGCTCCGGCGGTGTTTCTCCCTATCGCAGAATATTGCTTGCATTTCCGAAATCCGGAAACACGGAAACGTTGAAACTTATCATCGAGCCAAACAAAATGGATTCTGGAAGGCAGGAATTTCTCTTCAACAAACGTGCGCTAAGCAAACTGAAATCCTTAAACAAAAGAATGCAAAAGGGCCTATGAAAAACTTTACACCTTCCAATTCAAGCTTTAATAGTCTGAATAAGGGTCTGGTACTTATGGTAGCATTTTTCCTTGCTATGCTGTGTAAAGAAGCTTCCGGACAAATTCAGGCCAACTTGCAGGCGCCTCCTGTGAACAGGTTGCAAGTGAAAGATTTATGGAATATCAGAATAAACAATCCACAAAATCTGCGCAAGCAAATCTATCTGAAAGCCACTGTAAGCAATCTTAAAGGGAAAGAAACCGCACAATTCAGAACCGATGTGTTTAACCTGTCGCCTAGCCTTCAAAGGCTTAATCCAAATGAGATAAGAGTTACACAACGGGATTTCTACGATAACAAGGCAGAAAATATCCTGAAAAGAACCAAAAATTTCCCGGAAGGAAATTACCAGATAAAAGTAGAAGTTTACGATGCTACTACGGATGAGCTGATGACTGAGTCATCTGTA
>JASMTJ010000364.1:0-1129 GCA_041694335.1 Bacteroidales bacterium | reverse complement strand
CAGCGATCCTTTGTCGGGACATTTCCTAGGAGAGGATATAAGCAGCATCACAAACGACATGCTGAGAGACTACCGGGAAAGAAGCAAATTTCTCCCTGACTTTATAAAGGGAATGATGGTAACCAGCTTTGGGTGGCTGAGAAAGGTCGTTGACCAAGACCTACTAATACTTCAACATGGGAATCCTGAGCTGAAAATTCAGGAAATCATTGAGCCTTTAAAAGCGAGAAGCTCAAAGTCACATGGCGGAGACTATGCTCTATCTTGGAATGAAAGCGAAATTATAACCAGCATAAAATCAGTAAAGAGACTTGCCGACAACCTTGAGAACCTCATAGTTGGAAATTCACTTCTTAATAACAACATCACGACGCTGGACAGCAAATCAACCAACAAAATCCGTCTTCTTAAATCCAGAATAGCTGAGCATTTTGTTGAAAACTCACAGCTAGATGCAGCGGCATGTCAAGAATATGCCGAAATGTTCCTTCAAGAACTAAAAACCGCTTATACAGAAGAGAGCATATTGTCGACCAAGGAAAAAGATATATTCTTCCTATCCTTAGACTGGCTCGATAGTTTAAAAACTTACTCCTCAGAGGACAGAAAGAGAATACTTGCAACCTCGGCTATAGGAGATAATAAAATGCCATTTTTCCACCGCACATATGTATCAGTTTATAAGAACAATAGACATTAAAAAAATGAGCCCCGAGGCAGGGTGTCGGGGCTGGAGGGGAATGTCAGATTAGCAAGGAGTCCAGGGAAGAAAGCAAGACATGGCAATCCGCAGTGACCACTATAGCCTCGCTCCAGATGGTAAGTCAATAGTTACTTATTGCCTGATTCCAAAATAAGCCCAGAGGTAGTGACCTGTTACCCGTTTCCTTGGCCACAGGTGCTATGCTCCGGGCATCTCACCACACTGAAGCGAGGCCATAGCGGTTCGTGACTTTCGGTGTCGCTACTAAGCGGCTGACCTCTGAAGCCAAGTATAAGAATCGCGAGCCTCGCCGACAAGCCCCTCACCCAGCTCTCATAAAGACTCACGCCCCTCCCTCAAAACCTCACCAAATCGCCTGAGATCGCCCTGTGGGGCGCGATCTACCGCTTACCCATATCAACCCAC